>NZ_JBEZBT010000028.1:0-97880 GCF_040647235.1 Streptomyces sp. NPDC042638 | reverse complement strand
GGATGCTCAGGTGCCCGACCGCCTCCCGTGGTGCGGGGGACAGGCGGCCTGACCATCCCGCCGACGGCGCGCGCTCGGGCCGCCCGTCACCTCGCCCCGGCACGGGAGCCGGGCTCCTCGCCGACGACCTCGCCGTCCGCGCGGGCCGCGCCGCGCCGGCGGCCTTGCCGTGCTCCGGGAAAGACGACCCCGGGGCCACCCCGGAACCACGCCGGAACACGAGCAGTACGTGTCCGGCGTACTGCTGTTGCGTCATACCGTGTACGCGCCTGACGAGCCGTCTGGTCTGTCGGCAGCGTCCACCCGTCCGGTGCGCGCCGCCCTCCGCTCGGCCGGAACAGCCGGAACGCGCCCCTGTGCGCGGTGGCCGACGCACATGATCGGAATCAGCTGACGGTCACGGCCGCCCACCCCCGTCACGCGAGGACCGACTCAGGCGGTGACCGGAGCGCCGTTCGCCGCGATCGCGGCCCGGCAGAGGGCCGACCGGGCGGCGCCACCCCGGGCGAGCAGACGTGGACCCTGGTGACCGGGCCCGTCGGGGCTCCGTGCGCAGGGCACCGGGGCGCCCCGGTGCACCCCGGCGCACCCGGCCTCGGGGGGCGCGAAAACACCGACCGGTCCAGCTGTTTCGCGCCCGCCCACGCCCCGTTGAGAGTCCGGTCGTCCGCCTCGTATCGTGGCGATCACGGGTGAGGCACTCGTCGTCCCGAGGCTGCCGGATTCCGCTCGGTGACGAGGCGGGAGCCGATGTGATCTCGCCCGTTGCCTGTGACGCCCGGCATCGGGCGGATCCTCGGCTGCCGCTGACACGTGTCGCGCCGATGCGGGTGGCGCACCGGACTCCCCTAGCCGCTCAGTGAGTTATCGTATGCGGGGGGTTAGAAACAAACCGCATGTCCTGTTCTTTTGAGGTGGGAGGAGGGGTCCCGGGATGGCCAGGCAGTTACGCGCTGAACAGACCCGCGCCACGATCATCACGGCCGCCGCCGACCTGTTCGACCGGCGCGGCTACGAATCCACCAGTCTGAGCGACATCGTGGCACACGCGAAGGTCACCAAGGGCGCCCTGTACTTCCACTTCGCCGCCAAGGAGGATCTGGCGCACGCCATCCTGGAACTCCAGGCCAGGGCCGCGCAACAGCTCGTGGCCGACGTCGAGAGCCGGGGCTGCTCCTCGCTGGAGGCCCTGATGCGCACCACGTTCGGCATCGCCAGGCTCGCCGTGGCGGATCCCGTGCCGCGCGCCGGGCTCCGCCTCGCCACCGCGGACATAGCCGTACGGCCGCCGCTGCGGCACCCGTTCACCGAGTGGCTCGACTTCGCGACCCGCAAATTCACCGGAGCCGTCCGGGAAGCCGATCTGCACGGCGACGTCGACGTCGGTGTCGTCGCCCACTCCCTTGTCTGCTTCTTCATCGGCACCCGGGTCGCCGGCCGCTCGCTCGAACCGGTCGGACGGCTGCCGCGCAGAGTCGCCGAGATGTGGCACCTCGTGATCCGCGGTCTCGTCCCGGTGCACCGGCGACCCCGTTACGTCACCCTCGCCACGCAGCTGGAGCGGGAGATCCGAACGGCCTGACCCCCGCGATACGGTGACGGGCATGCCCGACACCCCGTTCGCACCCGTGATCCTCGGCAACGAACCCGGCTCGTTCCCGCACAGCGTGCTGGCGGAGCGGCACCCCGCGATCATCCGGCAGGTACGGGACGCCTTCCCGTACGGGCCCGGGCAGCACAGGGCGTTGGACGAGCTGCTGAAGAGCTGCACCCAGGGGACGATCGAGCCGCTGCCCGACGGCGCCCCGGACCGGGGCCGGTGGCTCGACTGGGGCCTGTCCGACCACACCGGGCGGTCCTGGTACGACGTGCCCTGGCTGTGGTCCGAGAGCTACTTCTACCGCCGGCTGCTCGACGCCGTCGGCTTCTTCGGGCCGGGCCCCTGGCAGGGCGTCGACCCCTTCCGCCCCGCCAAGCGCGCCGAACTCGACGCCCCGGAGACCGACGAGGAACTGGCCGCCCTGGACGGCCTGCGCGACCTGCCGGAACAGGAGCGGGCGCGCGCCCTGCTGCACGGCTCGCTGTGGGGCAACCGCGCCGACCTCGGCTTCCGCCTCTCCGCCGCGGGCGCCGAGGCCCAGGAGCCGGCTCCCGCGCTGGTCGCCGACGACAGCGACACCCTGTGGTCGCTGCTGCCGCCCGACGGGGCGGGCACGCTCGTGCTCGTCGCCGACAACGCGGGCCGCGAACTCGTCCCCGACCTCCTGCTGATCGCCCACCTCCTCGCCGAGGGCCGCACCGCACGGGCGGTCCTGCACGTCAAGCCGCACCCGTACTACGTCTCCGACGCCACCACCGCCGACATGGCCGACGCCCTGCGCCGGCTGCGCGCGGCCGGGGGCGCCGCCGCCGATCACGCGCGCGTGCTCTGGTCGGCCATGGCCGACGGCCGGCTCACCGTCCGCGCGCACCCGTTCTCCTGCGCCCCGCTGCCGTACGCCGGCATGCCGGACGACCTGCGTGCCGAGTTCGCGGCGGCCACCCTGACCATCGTCAAGGGCGACCTCAACTACCGCCGCCTGGTGGGCGACCGGCGCTGGCCGCCCACCACGCCGTTCCGGGAGGCGACCGCGTACTTCCCCGGACCGGTCGCCGCGCTGCGCACCCTCAAGTCCGACGTGATCACCGGTCTGTCCGCCGCGACCGAGGCGGCGCTGGTGGCGGCCGAGGGGCAGCGCTGGCGGACCAGCGGCACGCACGCGCTGATCCAGACCGACCCGTCAGGCCAGACGCACCCGCAGTGACGTGATGCCGTTGATGAAGTTCGACACCAGCCGCCCGGCCGGTCCGGCGATGCGCGGCGGCCCGGGCAGCACCGCCAGCACCTCCTCGTGCAGCAGCCGCAGTTGCAGCCGGGCGAAGTGCGCGCCCAGACAGACGTGCGGGCCGTCCCCGAACGAGACGTGCGGGTTGGGGGAGCGGGTGAGGTCGAGCCGGTCCGGTCCGGCGAAGACGCGCTCGTCCCGGTTGGCCGAGGCGTGGAACACCACGACCTTGTCGCCCGCCCGGATCCGGCGGCCCGCCAGCTCGGTGTCCCGCACGGCCGTCCGGCGGAAGGTCAGCACCGGAGGATGCCAGCGCAGCAGTTCGTCGACGGCGGACGCCGGGACCGCCTTTCCGGCGCGCAGCGTCTCGTACGCCCCGGGATGCTCCGCCAGCGCCAGCAGCCCGCCCGGGCCCGCGCCGCGCACGGTGTCGTTGCCCGCCACGGTGAGCAGGAAGAAGAACATCTCCAGCTCCCCGTCGCCGAGTTCCGCGTCGTGGCCGAGCGTCGTCAGGATGTCGTCGGCGGGATACCGCCGCTTGAACGCGGTCAGCTCCCGGGCGTAGGCGAACATGTCCCGCAGCATCGCCGGCGACCGGGGATCGACCGGCCTGCCCGTGCCGTCCAGCACCGGGGGGCCGGCCTCGTCCGGGTCCTGGTAGCCGATGACCCGCCGCGTCCAGTGCAGCAGCAACCGCCGGTCGCGCTGCGGGACACCCAGCAGGTCCGCCAGGTTCAGCAGGGCGTACTCGTCGGTGACCGCGGCCACCAGGTCGACCGTCCCGTCCCCCTCCCGCGCCTCCCGCAGCGCCCGTTCGAGCAGCGTGCGCGCCCGCCCGCGGGCGACGGCCGCGAACCGTTCGACGCGCCCCGGCGTGAAGGCCCGGCTCACCAGCCGGCGCAGCCGTCCGTGCCCGGGCGGATCCTGGTTGAGCATCATCCGCCGGATGAACGGCAGGTCCTGTGGATCGGGGTCACGGATCTGGGTCGCGCCGACGTACGAGGAGTACGTCCCCCCGTCCTTCAGCACGCGTACGACGTCCGCGTGCCGGGTCACCGCCCAGAACCCCGGTCCGGCCGGCCAGCCCAGCACCTCCGGCTCCTCCTGCCAGGCCACCGGATGGTGGTCACGCAGCACGCGGTAGTCGTCGTAGGGCACCCCGGTGGCGTACCGGCGCGGATCGAAGACGTCCGGCACCGGCGGTTCCCCGTGCACGCTCACGCCGGCCCGCCCCCGTGCGCCTCGTCCGCGCGCAGGAAGTCCTCGACGGTACGGATCAGGTCCAGCGGTGTCTCGTCCATCGCGTAGTGCCCGGCGCCGGGCAGCACGGCGAGCTGTGCGCGCGGATACCAGGACATCCAGGTCCGCCGCACGACCTCCGGTGACAGCGCCGGGTCGAGCGCGCCGGCCACGGCGAGCGCCGGCACCTCGCTGCCCTCGACGTCGGCGCTGAAGTCCTCGCCCGCCCACGAGTCGAGCCAGGCCCGGAACGCCTTCGCGTCGCTGCGCTCCAGCGAGCCGGTGACCATCCGGTCCAGCCAGGCGGCGGGCCGGCGGCCTCCGGTGGTGACGTCGATGATCGCGCGCCGGTTCTCCGCCCGGTGCGCCGCGTCCGCGAACAGCACCGCCTGCTCGCCGGTGAACGGCATGCCCGACGCGGGCACGGGTGAGACGCCCGCGATCCGGCGCAGCCGGTGTGGGGCGACGGTGAGCAGCCGCTGGGCCACCGCGCCGCCCATCGAGTGCCCGATCACCGAGAACCGCTCCCAGCCGAGCCGGTCGGCAAGGCGCACCAGGTCCTCGGCGGCCTCGGCCGTGGTGTACGGGCCCGCGGCGTCCCGGGCCTCGCCGTAGCCGCGCAGGTCGACCAGCGCGTAGCCGAAGGAGACGCGGTCGAGGTACGGCAGGACTGCCGCGTAGGCGGACCGGTCGGCGAACCAGCCGTGCACGGCGAACACCTTGTGGGTGCCGTCGCCGTGCACCTCATGGGGCAGCACGAAGGAGGTCATGCCGTCTACCGTGGCCCGCGCGCGCGGGCCCGGCAAGGGAGCCAACGCCACAACCGCGCACCGGAGTTCCACGTTTCGGGGACGGTTCACGCGATGGTGTGATCATGTGCCGCCGGGCGGATGGGGGGTCGGAGCCACGGGTAGGGCCCGGCCATGACGCAGCCGTTCGAACTCCCGCACTTCTACATGCCGTATCCCGCGCGGCTCAACCCGCACCTGGACGAGGCCCGGGCCCACTCGAACCGGTGGGCCCGCGAGATGGGCATGCTGGAGGGCTCCGGGATCTGGGAGCAGGCCGACCTGGAGGCGCACGACTACGGGCTCCTGTGCGCCTACACCCACCCCGACTGCGACGGACCCGCTCTCTCGCTGATCACCGACTGGTACGTGTGGGTGTTCTTCTTCGACGACCACTTCCTCGACATGTTCAAGCGCACCCAGGACCGCGCCGCCGGAAAGGCGCACCTGGACCGCCTGCCGCTGTTCATGCCACTCGACCTGTCCACCCCGGTGCCCGAGCCGGAGAACCCCGTCGAGGCGGGCCTGAAGGACCTGTGGGCGCGCACGGTGCCGTCGATGTCCGTGGACTGGCGCCGCCGGTTCTCCGTCGCCACGGAGCACCTGCTCAACGAGTCGATGTGGGAGCTGTCCAACATCAACGAGGGGCGGATCGCCAACCCCGTCGAGTACATCGAGATGCGCCGCAAGGTGGGTGGCGCCCCCTGGTCGGCCGGGCTCGTGGAGTACGCGACCGCCGAGGTGCCCGCGGCCGTCGCCGGCGCCCGGCCGCTGCGCGTCCTGATGGAGACCTTCGCCGACGCCGTCCACCTGCGCAACGACCTGTTCTCCTACCAGCGCGAGGTCGAGGACGAGGGCGAGAACAGCAACGGCGTGCTGGTCCTGGAGAAGTTCTTCGGCTGCACCACGCAGGAGGCCGCCGACACCGTCAACGACGTCCTCACCTCCCGGCTGTACCAGTTCGAGCACACCGCGCTCACCGAGATCCCCGCCGTCGCCCTGGAGCAGGGACTGCGGCCCGACGAGGTGGCCGCGGTCGCCGCCTACACCAAGGGCCTGCAGGACTGGCAGTCCGGCGGCCACGAGTGGCACATGCGCTCCAGCCGCTACATGAACAAGGGCGCCCGGTCCGGCTCGCCCTGGCAGCTCCCGAGCGGTCCCGGTACCTCCGCCGCCGACGTCGGCGCGCTCCTCGCCGCGGCCGCCCAGGACCGGCTGCGCGCCCACTCCCACGTGTCCTACCAGAAGGTCGGGCCCTCCCTCATCCCCGACCTGTACATGCCGTACGCGCTCCAGCTCAGCCCGCACCTCGACCGGGCCCGGCGCCGCCTCGTCGACTGGTGCCACGAGACGGGCATCCTCCGGGAGGGCATCTGGGACGAGGACAAGCTCGCCGCGTACGACCTCGCGCTGTGCTCCGCCGGCCTGGACCCGGACGCCACTGCCGAGGCCCTCGACCTCAGCGCGCAGTGGCTCGCCTTCGGCACCTACGGCGACGACTACTACCCGCTGGTCTACGGCCACCGCAGGGACCTGGCCGCCGCCCGGCTGACCACCGCCCGGCTCTCCCGGTGCATGCCCGTGGCGGGCGAGCCGGCTCCGGCCCCCGCCAACGCCATGGAGCGGGCGCTGATCGACCTCTGGGCCCGCACGACGGACGGGATGACGACCGACCAGCGCCGCACCTTCAGGAAGGCTGTGGACGAGATGACCGAGAGCTGGGTCTGGGAAGTCGCCAACCAGCTGTACAACCGGATCCCCGACCCGGTCGACTACCTGGAGATGCGGCGCGCCACCTTCGGCTCGGACCTCACCCTGAGCCTGTGCCGGATGGGCCACGGCCCGGCGATCCCGGCCGAGGTGTACGCCAGCGGTCCGGTGCGCTCCCTGGAGAACGCCGCCAGCGACTACGCCTGCCTCCTCAACGACGTCTTCTCCTACCAGAAGGAGATCGAGTACGAGGGCGAGATCCACAACGCCGTCCTGGTCGTGCAGAACTTCTTCGGCGTGGACTACCCGGCCGCGCTGCGCGTCGTCCACGACCTGATGACCCAGCGCATGGAGCAGTTCGAGCATGTGATCGCCCACGAACTGCCGGTCCTGTACGACGACTTCGCGCTGTCGGCCGAAGCGCGGGCGATCATGGACGCCTATGTGCTGGACCTGCAGAACTGGCTGGCCGGGATCCTCAACTGGCACCGTGAGGTGGATCGCTACAAGGCCGAGTGGCTCGGCCGCCGCGCCCACGGCTTCCTGCCGGACCGCCCGCCCGTCATGCCGGCTGCGGTGCCCGCCGTACCGGCCGTGGCGCGCGGCTGACGGGTCGGATCCGCGCGTACGGGACCGGGCCGGATCAGGCCGGCCGGGTCTGCCGGGCCGCCGCGTGTTCGACCGCGGCTCGCGCCAGGGCCCGGACCATCGGGTGCGGGTGCGAGCCGTCGCCGGCCAGCTCCGGCTGGAACAGTGATGCCAGGAAGAAGGGGTGGCCGGGCAGTTCGGCCATCCGGACCTGGCCGTCCTCGTCGTGCCCGGAGAACCGCAGCCCGTGGGCGCGCAGCGTGTCGAGATGGCGGGCGGGGCCGTAGGCGCAGAAGTACCGCTCGACCGTGCGCGCCGCGCCGATCACGGACGCGGCCAGTGAGCCCGGCGCGACCGTCACGGCGGCTTCGTGGCCCACCAGCGAGCAGGCCAGCGGTTCGATGAGCGGCTCCTCGGCGTCCGGGTCGTTCTCGGCGTGGGCGGCCCCCGTCAGCCCGCAGACGTCGCGGGCGTACTCCAGCAGCGCGTGCTGGAAGCCGCCGCACGTGCCCAGGAAGGGGATGCCCTCCTCACGCGCGGTCCGGACCGCCGCGAGAACCCCCGCCTCGCTGCGGTACGGGCTGCCCGGCAGCACCCACACGGCGTCGAACCCGCGCACCGCGCCCTCGGCCTCGGCGTCCTCGGAGGAGATCCAGTACGCGTCCAGGACCAGCCGGTCACGGGCGGCCAGGGCGTCGAGCAGGAGCGGGATGCGGGTGTGCGAGACAACGTGGGGGGAGCGGTCGCCGACCAGGGCGACCGTGGCGGTGTGCGTCATGGCCACCATCCTCCGCGGGGCCGGTCGTTCACGTCCAACGATGGTTTCTGCATGGTCGATAAGCACTGCTGATGGAGTGGGATGCTGTGCGGCATGGACCCGCACCTCCTCCGCACCTACGTCGCCGTGGCGCGTCTCGCCTCCTTCTCGGAGGCGGCCCGCGAACTGGGCTACACCCAGTCCGCGGTCTCCCAGCACATCGCCGCCCTCGAACAGGACCTGGGCGCACCGCTGCTGACCCGCAGGCCGGTCGCCCCCACCGCGGCCGGTGAACGGCTGCTGGAGCACACGGGCCCGCTGCTGCTGCGTCTCGACGCGGCCCGTGCCGACGTCGCGCGCATCGCCGCCGCACCCCGGTACGGCCTGACCCTCGCCACCACCCCCACCGCGCTCGGCCCCGCCGTCCTCGGCGCGCTCCCGCCGGCCGGCGTCACCCTGCGCGTCCTGCCCCGCACGGAGATCCCCGCCGCCGTCGCCACCGGCACCGCCGACCTCGGTCTCGTCGACGGGCTCGCCGCGCCGAGCGATCCGCTGCGGCTGACCGACGTGGCACCGCTGACCACGCGCGGTATCGCCGAGGAGCCCGTGAGCGTGCTGTTGCCCGCCGGACACCCGCTCGCCGGGCGGCCCGGCCTGCGCCTCGGTGACCTGCGCGACGCCCGCTGGGTCGACGCGCCCGACGCGGCCCTCCCGCTGGCCCAACTGCGTGCCGCGACCGGCGGCGGCGCCTTCCGGGCCGCCCTGCGTTACGAGGGCACCGACGTGCGCACCGTCACCGCCCTCACGGCGGCCGGCCACGGCCTCACCCTGCTGCCCCGCCCGGCGGCCACGGGCGTCCCCGGCACGGTCGCCGTCCCGCTCACCGCCCCACGCCTCGTCCACCGCACGGAACTCCTCCACGGCGGCGGCACCGGGGGAGCGGCGGCGGACCTCGCGCGGAGACTGCTGCCCGCCGACTGAGGCAGCGGCGCCCGCCGTGCCGTGTCGACAGCCATGGCTACCCTCCGCAGCCATGGCTACCCTCCGCCACGCTCCGGCCAGTCTCACCCTTTCGTGTCTCGTCGCGGCCCGCCGCCCCGGGTAGAGCACCAGCCGGAGGCGAGCGAACCATGGAACAGACTGCGTTGCGTCCCAAGCCGATGCCAGGTCAGGACCGGCGGGACGGGGACGGTGAGGGCCCCGGCCCCGCCCGCCGCCCGCACGCCGCGCGCCGGCGCGGGCGGCGGCTGCGGGCCCTGCTCTTCGGCCTGTGCGCCGGCACCGTGCTGGTGCTGTCGGGCGTGGGCCTCGGCACGGTCGGCGCCACGGTGATCGGCATGAGCAGACTCGCCGAACTGCACCACCGGATCCCGCCGCCCGCCCCCTCGGCCAGGGCCACTCCCACGCCCGCCGCCAGCCCCGCTCCCGCCCCGCCCGGCGCCACCCTCGGCGTGGAGGTCGTCGACGCCGGGAAGCCCGGCGCGCTCGTGGTGGGCGTGCACGTGCCCGGCTCCGGCTACGCGGCGGGCCTGATCCGCGGCGACGTCGTGCTCCAGTTCGGCTCGGCCCGAGTCGACACCGCCGCCGACCTCGCACGGGCCGTGACCCGGGCCCGCCCCGGAAAGGCCGTGGTCCTCACCGTGCGGCACAGCGGCGGCGGCTACCAGCAGTTGACGGCCACCCCCGGAGTGGTGACCTGAGCCGGGGCGCGGCGAGGCCCGGCGCGCCGCGGGACGTCGTACACGCCGGGAAATCCGCTGGTCACCGCGTGTACCACGGGTCATCATGGGCCCGTGCCGAGACCCTGCCCCGTGGGCCGTGGGGCGCCCGTGCCGGGGACCGGCTCGCAGGGCCGCGGCCAGGCGGGCAGGATGCTGCCCGAGACGCCATCGCCCGTTCGCCGACCCACGCCCGGAGGCCCGATGACCGGTACCACGCCCGCGCCCTTCACCGCCGCCGACTACAGGGCCCGTATGGAGCGCGCCGTGCGCTCCGCGGCCGACGCCGGCCTCGCCGGACTGCTCGTGGCCCCGGGACCGGACATGGTGTGGCTCACCGGCTACACGCCCACCGCGGTGACCGAACGGCTGACCGTGCTGGTCCTCGCCCCCGGCCGGGACCCCGTGCTCGTCGTACCCGCCCTGGAGGCCCCGGACGCCGAGCACGCGGCCGGCGCCACCGCGCTGACCCTGCGCGACTGGACCGACGGCAAGGACCCCTATGCGGTCACCGCCGGCCTCCTCGACGACCGCGGCCGGTTCGGCATCAGCGACAACACCTGGGCGATGCACCTGCTGGGCCTCCAGCGGGCCCTGCCGGGCACCTCCTACGCCGCCCTCACCGACGCACTGCCCATGCTCCGCGCGGTCAAGGACGCCGCCGAGCTGGAACTCCTGGCGGCCGCGGGCGCGGCCGCCGACGCGGCCTTCGAGGCGATCCGGCAGGTTCCCTTCGCCGGCCGCCGCGAGTCCGACGTCGGCCAGGACCTCGCCGGCCTGCTGCGCCGCTTCGGCCACTCCCAGGTCGACTTCACCATCGTCGGCTCCGGGCCCAACGGCGCCAACCCGCACCACGAGGTCGGGGACCGCGTCATCCGGCCGGGCGACATGGTCGTCCTCGACTTCGGAGGCCTGAAGGACGGCTACGGCTCCGACACCACCCGTACGGTCCACGTCGGGGAGCCCACCGAGGAGGAACGCCGGGTCCACGACGTCGTGCGCGCCGCCCAGGAGGCCGGCTTCCGGGCCGTGCGCCCGGGCGTGGCCTGCCAGGAGGTCGACCGTGCCGCCCGCGCGGTGATCAGCGACGCCGGGTACGGCGAGTACTTCATCCACCGCACCGGGCACGGCATCGGCGTCACCACGCACGAGCCGCCGTACATGATCGAGGGCGAGGAGCAGCCGCTCGTCCCCGGCATGTGCTTCTCCGTGGAACCCGGCGTCTATCTGCCGGGCCGCTTCGGGGTGCGCATCGAGGACATCGTCTCGGTGACCGAGGACGGTGGCCGCCGACTCAACAACACCACCCGTGAGATGGTCATAGTGGACTGAGAGATCCAGGGAGACCCGTCCTCGACGAGAGACGAGAGACGACAGACGACAGACGACAGACGACACCGAACGGCGACGCTCGACCCATGACCCAGGCACCGACACCCACCGCGGACGGCGTCCGCAGACTGGTCCGCTCGCTGCTCAAGGAGGGCGCGGACGGCACCGGGGGACCCGATGTACGGCCCGTGACGCAGGACCGCGCGCACACCTGGTGGATCGGCAGCGGCCATGTGCTGCGCCTCGCGCCCGACCGCGAGGCGTCCGTGCGCCGCCGCCGGGAACTGCGCCTGCGCGACGTGGTCCGCCCGCACGTGCCGGTCACCGTCCCGACCAGTGTCGCGCACGGCGACTGGGCGCCCGGCCTCGCCTACACCCTCGACACCAGGGTGCCCGGCGGCACGGCCGACGAGTACGACGTCTCCGCCGTCGGGGAGGCCGATCTCGCCGGCCTGCTCGGCGGGCTGCGCGCGGTTCCCGCCCGCCAGGCCGAGGCGCTCGGCGTGCCGCGCACCGCCCCGCGCTCCCTGGAGGCGCTGCGCCGGATGGCCGTGCACGCGGCCGAACGGCTCGCCGCCGCCGACGAGTTCGACGCCGCCCGGCTGCTCCAGCTCACCCCGCCCGGCGCGGCCCAGCTCGCCGCGCAGTCCGGCACCGCCGTCCTCACCCACCACGGGCTGACCGGCGCGCACGTGGTGGTCAGCGGCGACGGCCGGGTGCGGGGCGTCCTGGACTGGACCGCGGCGGTCCTCGGCGACCCCGCCGAGGACATCGCCGGGCTCGCCGTCGCCGTCGGCGCCCCGGCCGCCGTGCGCGCCGCCACCCTGGCCGGCTACTCCGCCCGCCCCTGCCTGCGCGGCCTGTGGCTCGCCCGCTGCGACACCGTCGTCCGCCTCACCGACCGCCTGGAGGGCCGGGCGGACGGCCCCCTGCCCCTGCTGCGGGCCCAGCTGCGGCGCGTGTGGGAGCCGATCCTGCTGGAGCGGGTGACCGACTTCCAGGAGGACGATCCGGAGCCGTGACGGGCCGAGGGGCCGCCGTGGGCCCCGCAGGCCCCGTGCGCGCCCTCAGGGCCGCTCAGGGCTGGAAGAGCACGACACAGGACTCGCCGGGCACCTGCAGCAGGCCGTCCGGGCCCGGGGCCGTCACCGGCTCCCAGGCCGCGAGGACCTCCACACGGCCGGTGCCCAGCGGGATCCTCGCGGGCTCCTTGCCGAGGTTCACCGCCACCCGTACGTCCCCGCGCCGGAAGGCCAGCCAGCGAGCGTCCTCGTCGTACGCCACCTTCGTGTCGGCCAGGTCCGGGTCGGTGAGGTCGGGCTGTGCCCGGCGCAGCGCGATCAGCTGCCGGTACCAGGCCAGCACGCGCGCGTGCGGCTCACGCTCCGGCTCCGACCAGTCCAGGCAGGACCGTTCCCGGGTCGCCGGGTCCTGCGGGTCCGGCACGTCCTCCTCGGCCCAGCCGTGCGCCGCGAACTCCCGTCGCCTGCCCCGCCGTACCGCCTCGGCCAGCCCGGGATCGGTGTGGTCGGTGAAGAACTGCCAGGGCGTGCCCGCCGCCCACTCCTCGCCCATGAACAGCATCGGCGTGAACGGCGCCGTCAGCGTCAGGGTGGCCGCGCAGGCCAGCAGGCCGGGGGAGAGGTGTGCGGCGAGCCGGTCGCCCTGGGCGCGGTTGCCGACCTGGTCGTGGGTCTGGCTGTAGCCGACCAGCCGGTGCCCGGCCACGCGCGCCCGGTCCAGCGGCCGGCCATGGCGGCGGCCCCGGAAACTGGAGTACGTGCCGTCGTGGAACCAGCCGCCGGTGAGCGTCTTGGCGAGCGCGGCGAAGGGCTCCCGCGCGAAGTCGGCGTAGTAGCCCTGCGACTCACCGGTCAGGCTGGTGTGCAGCGCGTGGTGGAAGTCGTCGTTCCACTGCGCGTGCAGTCCGATGCCGTGCTCCGCGCGCGCGGTGATGAACCGCGGGTTGTTCATGTCCGACTCCGCGATCAGGAACAGCGGCCTGTCCACTTCGCCGGCCAGGCCGTCCACGGCCGCCGACAGCTCCTCCAGGAAGTGGCACGCACGCGTGTCGTACAGCGCGTGCACGGCGTCCAGCCGCAGCCCGTCGATCCGGTAGTCCCGCAGCCAGGCCAGCGCGCTGCCGGCGAGGAACGCGCGCACCTCGTCCGAGCCGGACGCGTCCAGGTTCACCGCCGAGCCCCACGGGGTCTGATGGGTGTCCGTGAAGTACGGGCCGAACGCGGGCAGATGGTTCCCCGACGGGCCCAAGTGGTTGTGCACGACGTCCAGGACGACCCCCAGCCCCAGTCCGTGCGCCCGGTCGACGAAGCGCTTGAGGGCCTCGGGGCCGCCGTACGGCTCGTGCACCGCCCACAGCGACACACCCTCGTAACCCCAGCCGTGGCGCCCCGGGAAGGGGCACAACGGCATCAACTCCACGTGTGTCACCCCCAGTTCCACCAGGTGTTCGAGCCGGTCCGCCGCGGCGTCCAGGGTGCCCTCGCGGGTGTACGTGCCCACGTGCAGCTCGTACAGCACCGCGCCCGGCAGCCCGCGCCCCGTCCACCGGGCGCGCCACTCGTGGCGCCCGTGGTCCACGACCGCGCTCAGCCCGTCCGGGCCGTCCGGCTGGCGGCGCGAGCGCGGGTCGGGCAGCACGGGACCGTCGTCCAGCGCGAAGCCGTACCGTGCGCCGTGCCCCGCCTCCGCCTCGCCGGTCCACCACCCCTCGCGCGCGGGATCACGCGCCAACGCGCGCGTGGCGCCCTCACAGTGGAGCGTCACTCGGTCTGCCTGCGGTGCCCACACCTCGAACTGCACGGACGGTTCCCCTTCGTCTGCTCACCGTGATGTCCCGCGCCACCATCGTGCCGTCCCGGACGATCGATCCGCTTTCGAATCCGCCCTTTGGGGGCGGGTGTCGCGGAAGTACCCGTACCCCGGCACCGGTTCCGCGTCTTCTGGACACCCGGGGTTCACTGCCCGACAATCACCAGCGTGACGTCGTCGTTCGAGTTCTCCACCTATCCCGCGCGCCTGTCCGACGCGGAGCGCGACAAGGCGCTGCAGGTGCTGCGCGACGGCGTCGCGATGGGCCGGCTCTCGCACGACACGTTCGTGCGCCGCATGGAGCTGGCCCTCGCCGCGCGCCGCTCCGACGAACTGGCCGCCCTCGTCGCCGACCTGCCCAGGGAGAACCGCTTCTCCCGCGCGGTCCTCGGCACCGTCGAGGCCGTCTCCGGCTTCACGGTACGGCTGCGCCGCGCCTGGCAGGCCGAGCGGCTGCCCAAGCTGCTGCTGCCGCACCCCGCGCGCACCCATCCGCTGCGCATCGGCCGCGACCCGGCGAACGGGCTGCGCCTGAACCACGAGACCGTCTCCCGGGTGCACGCCGAACTCAGCCGGCAGGGTGGCCTGTGGGTGCTCAGGGACCTGGGCTCCACCAACGGCACCACCGTCAACGGCCGCCGGGTGATCGGCGCGGTCGTCGTCCGGGAGGGCGACCAGGTGGCCTTCGGCCGCATGGCGTTCCGGCTCGCCGCGGCCCAGTAGCCCTCTCTCCACGGTTCTCCCCGGCACGCGGCATCACCGCAGCCCAGCCGCTACGGCGACGGCGCCCGTCCGGTCCGGTCCGGCCGCTCGCCACCCTGTCCGGTCCTCTTCGACGGGCGTCCGGCCACGCCCGCCCGCCCTTCCGATCGGGTGAGCCGCCCTGCGGAAGCCGGGCCCGTGTGCCGATGCAACGGGCATGACCTACATCACCAGAACGGCAGCGGCGGCCGGTGCCCTGCTGGCCGCCGCCGGTCTCCTCACCGCGGGCCCCGCCCGGGCGGCCTCCCGCGACATCCACCAGGGCAACTGGCTCTACCTGACGGTCACCAGGGGCGAGGCCAGGTCCGGTGACACCCACGGCGCGCTGCTGCTGTGCGACCCGCCCCGGGGACACGCGCACGCCAGCCAGGCCTGCGGCGAACTGGCCGACGCGGGCGGTGACATCGGACGCATCCCGGCCGAGGGCGTCTTCTGCCCGATGATCTACGCCCCGGTGACCACCTACGCGCGCGGCCACTGGAACGGCCGGTCCGTGCACTTCCAGCAGACCTACACCAGCACCTGCGTCATGAAGGCCCGGACGCGGCACGTCTTCGCCCTGGACGGCTGACCGGCGCCCCGCGGCCCGGGCGGCGCGGGCCGGCACCGGCTCACGCCGCCCGGGCCCGCGCCTGCTGCGCCGCCACCAGCACCGTGCGCGACTGGTGCTCCACCTGGTGCTCCAACGGCACCCAGCGGGCCCGGAACCGATGGGCGAACGCGTCGCACCAGGTGGCCACGAGCTGTTCCAGGCGCGGCGCCGCCCGGTCGTCCGCCTCCCGCAGCACCCGCAGCAGCATCGCCGCGGCCCGCAGCGGCAGCCGCCGCCCGAAGGCGTCCACGCTGCCGACGTACGCCATCGTGGTGCCCGCCGGAGGGGTGTGGATCCAGTCCTCGGCCAGGCCCGGAATCAGCTCCAGCGCCCACCGGGCGGCCCGCAGCAGCGGCCCGTCCACGCCGTCCAGCCGGGGCAGCGCCTCGGCGAGGATCCGTTCCACGTCCCGGGCGTCCCGCAGCAGCCGCGCGGCCAGGCGCCGCATGGCCGCCGCCGGGGCCGGGTGCGGCGCGGGGTCGTCCACCAGGTCGCTGGCCCACATCGGCACCTCCACCACGGCCGTCAGCCCGCCGTACCGGTGCGCGTGGTACCAGGTGCTGTGCCGGGCGTCGTCCGGCATGCTCGGATAGGCCGCGCCCGTCTCCGGGCCGGGCATCACGTGCACCCCGGGACCGGAGGCCGGCCAGCCCGCCGCGTCCGAGGCCCCCGTCTCCACCGGAATGTGCAGCTCCGCCGCCGACTTGGCGAACGGCTCGGCGAGGCCCGGCAGGTCCTTGGTCAACTGCACCCAGCTGCCGCCCAGATCGGTGCCGTGCAAGGTCACCTGGAGGTACGGACGCAACTCGTCGATCAGCCCGGTCAGTGTCCGGGTCTCGGGCGGCAGCCGGTCCGGCGGCAGCACGGACGGCGACCACTCCGGTTGTTCCGCGCCCGTCGGCCGGTAGAAACCGAGGTGGTAGTCCAGCAGGCTGCGTGGCGCCGGGGTCACGTGCAGACTCGCGCCGTCCGGATCCGCGCACAGCAGGAAGTGCCAGGAAGTGCCCGCCCGCAGCTCCCGGTCGGCCAGCACACGTTCGGCGAGCACCCGCAGCGTGGAACCGCCCGTCGGTTCGTTGGCGTGGGCACCGGCGACGACCAGCACCGCACGGCGGCCGTGTCCCACCGACAGCAGGTGCAGGGGTCTTCCCGCGCGCGAGACGCCCACCTGGCGCAGCGTGCACAGCCCGGGTCCCTGAGCGGCCAACGCCCGTGCGGAGGCGACCAGTTCGGGAACGCTGGGATAGCGCAGCTCCGGCAGAGGACTCACCCCCGACTTGTCCGTCCGGCGTCGCCCTCCCAGTCCCGCACGGGACGGGTGAACTGTCAAGGAGCGGGCGGGGAGGCTCCCGGGGGCGCCCGGACGCCAGGGCCGCCGGCGCCGGGGCCACTGTGTGCCGGGGGCGCACTGCTGGTGCGCACGGCGTCCCATGAGCCCTCGGGGAACCACCCCGCGCGCTCCGCCGCCCCGTGCGGCCGGCGGGGGGCCGCCCGGCGGGCGGGCCCGCCCCCTCAGTCCTGCGCGACCCGCTCCAGCAGCGCCACCGGCAGCCGGCCGAAAAGGTCCGCCACGCGAGCGTGCCCGGAGAACTCCCGCCCCTCGGTCAGCACGTCCGTCCACCGCCCGGGCGGCAGCGGCAGCAGCGTCTCCCGCCAGCCGCCCGCCTCCGCCAGCCGCAGTGACAGCCGGGTCACCGCCGTGACCACCTCACCCGAGCGCGCGAACGCCAGGCAGTGGTCGGCCGCCGGACCCTCGGCGGCCAGCGGATCGTACGAGGCGCCCGCGCCGAAGGCGTCCGGGCGCCGGGCGCGCAGCCGCAGCGCCGCCGCCGTCAGCGCGTCCTTCTCGCCCGGCACCTCGGGCGGGAACGCCACCGGCCGCCGGTTGTCCGGGTCCACCAGCGCCCGGTACTCGCCCTCCGTGCCCTGGTACACGTCCGGCACCCCCGGCATCGTCAGGTGGACCAGCGCGGTACCGAGGACGTTGGCCCGGACATGCGGCTCCAGTGCCTTGCGGAACGCGGCCACGCGCTCGCCCGGCGGCCCGCACGGCCCGGCGGCGACGAAGGCCGCCACCGCCTCCTCGTACGGCGGCTCCTGCTCCGTCCAGCTGGTGTACATGCCCGCCTCGCGCACATGTTTGAGCAGCGCCTCCTGGACGCGTTCCTCCTCCGCCGGTCCCAGCCCGAACACCGTCTGCCAGGCGGCCCAGGCCAGCTGTCCGTCCGGTGCGCCCGCCCCGGCCCGGGTCACCTCGGCGAGCAGCTTCGTCCAGCCGTCCGGGCACTCGGTGAGCACGGCCAGCGCGGCCCGCACATCGGCGCTGCGCTTGGTGTCGTGCGTGGTGACGACCGTGCCGGTGAGCGGCCAGTCGTGCTGCACGCGCGCGCAGTACGCGTGGAAGTCCTCCGGGAACACCCCCGGGCTGCCCGGATCACCGCCCACCTCGGCCGCCGACAGCAGCGGAACGTAGCGGTAGAAGGCGGTGTCCTCCACCGACTTGGCGCGCAGCGCCGAGGCGGTCTGGGCGAACCGGGTGCGGAACTCCACCCGGTCGGCGTGGTCCGGCGCCGACGCCTCGCCGACCGGCTCGACCAGCAGCCGGCGCACGATGCCGACGGCCTCGGCCTCCTGCGGCACCACGAAGGCCAGCCGGGCCTCCTCGGCCGCCTCCTCGGTGATCACGGCGGCGGCGTCGCCGGACGCGTACGGCCGGTACACCCGCATCCGCACCAGCAGCTCCTCCACGGCCGTACGCAGCGCCCAGGGAGCCCGGTCGCGCAGGCCCAGGTCGGGCGAGGTGGCGCACAGCCGGGCGGCCACCCGGGTGAGCCGGTCGGTCTCGGTGGCCAGCTCATGGGTGAGCACCTTGTACGCGGCCCGCCGGACCGTGGCCTCCCAGTTGCCGCCCCGGTCGGTCTGCGGCGCCGCGAAGGCCCGGTAGCGTCCCAGCAGTTCGTACGCCCCGGTACGGTCTGTGAACAGGCCGTCGACGTGCCGCAGGGCGTCGTAGCCCGTGGTGCCCGCGACGGGCCAGGACGCCGGCAGCCGTTCGCCGTCGGCCAGGATCTTCTCCACGACCGTCCAGCGTCCGCCGGTCGCCTCGTGCAGCCGCGCGAGGTAGCCGCCGGGGTCGGCGAGCCCGTCGGGATGGTCGATCCGCAGCCCGTCGATCACGCCGTCGGCCAGCAGCCGCAGGATCGTGCCGTGAGTGGCGTCGAACACCTCGGGGTCCTCCACCCGCACCCCGATCAGCTCGGAGATGCTGAAGAACCGCCGGTAGTTCAGCTCGGTGCGGGCCAGCCGCCACCACACCGGGCGGTACCACTGGGCGTCCAGCAGCCGGGGCAGCGGCAGGTGTCCGGTGCCGGCGCGGAGCGGGAAGACGTGGTCGTGGTAGCGCAGCACCTCACCGTCGACCCTGAGGTGCTCCAGCTCGGCACCGATCGGGCCGCCGAGCACCGGCAGCAGGATCCGGCCGTCCTGCGCCTCCCAGTCGATGTCGAACCAGCGCGCGTACGGCGACCCGGGGCCCTCGCGCAGCACCTCCCACAGGAACGGGTTGTGCCGGGGGGCCATCGCCATGTGGTTCGGCACGACGTCCACCACCAGGCCCAGACCGTGGTCCCGCGCGGTGCGCGACAGCGCGCGCAGCCCCTCCTCACCGCCCAGCTCCGCACGCACGCGCGAGGGGTCCACCACGTCGTAGCCGTGCGCGGAGCCCGGCACGGCCTCCAGGACCGGGGACAGGTGCAGATGCGAGACACCCAGCGACGCCAGGTAGGGTACGGCCGCTTCGGCGGCGGCGAACGGGAACGCGGGCTGGAGCTGCAGCCGGTAGGTGGCCGTGGGCATCGCCGGTCCGGATCGCGCAGAAGTCATGGGAACCTACGTACCCCGCTCGCCGTCTTTCGTGTCATCCACCTTTGCCCGGATCACGCACGCGTGTCTAGGTTCGAGCGATGGGAACAACCGGAAAGCGGGAACGGCGCCGCGCGGGCGACACCTATCGCCAGGTGATCCGGCTGACCGGGCCGCTGCTGCCGTGCGTGTCGTTCCTGGGGCGGCTGCCGACGGCCACCATCCAGTTCGGCAGCGTGCTGCTCGTCGCCCGCACGAGCGGCTCCCTCGGCACGGCCGGAGTGACCGGTGGCGCCCTCGCGCTCGGCCAGGTGGCCTGCGGACCGCTGGTGGGGCGGCTCGCCGACCGGCACGGCCAGCGCACGGTGGTGCTCGCCTTCTCGCTCGCCAACGCCCTCGCCGTGACCGCTCTCGTCACCGGCGCGCTCGCCGCGCTGCCCGCGCCCGTCCTGGCCCTCCTGGGGGCCGCCGCGGGCGCCACCGTGCCGCTCGTCGGCCCGCTGGCACGCACCCGCCTGGTCGCCCTCGCCCGCCGCTCGGGCGCCTCCGAGGGGACGGTCGGCGCCGCGCTCTCCTTCGAGAGCACCCTGGACGAACTGTCGTTCGTCCTCGGCCCGGCGCTCATCGGGGTGGCCGCGGTACTCGCCCATCCGGCCTACGCCATGGGCGGCGCGGCGGTGCTGGTGGCGGTCTGCGGCAGCGCCTTCGCCCTGCACCCGACGGCCCGTCTCGCCGCCCCCGCGCGCGTGGAGCCCCGCTCCGGCCGGGCGCGTGCCGCGCGCGCCCCGATGCCCCGGTGCGTGCCCGCCCTGCTCACCTCGCTCGCGCTCCAGGGCGCGATGTTCGGCGCCTGCCAGGCCGGCATCACCGCGCTCACCGCCCGGCTCGGGCAGGAGGACCAGGCCGGACTGGTGTACGCCGCGATGGGGGTGATGAGCGCCGCCGCGGGGTTCACCATGGCCGCCGTACCGGACCGGATCGGTGCCCGGACGCGCTGGCGGCTGGCGACCGGCGCCGCCCTCGCGCTCTCCCTGCCGCTGCTCGGCACGACCGCGCTGCCCGGCCTGTACGCCGTCGTCACCGTCCTGGGCATCGCCTACGCCCCGCACCTGATCACCGTCTTCGGCCTCCTGGAGCGCGCGGTCGCGCCGTCCCGGCTGGCGGAGACGATGGGGGTGGCCACCAGCGCCCTCGTCGGCGGCCAGGCCCTGGCGGTCGCCGTCACCGGACGCCTCGCCGAGTCCCACGGCCCCGCGGCGGCCTTCGCGGCGGCGAGCACGGCGGCCGGACTGACCTTCGCCCTCGCCATGGCGGTGCGCCCGACGGCATACGCCCAGGCCCCCGGGAACGCCCCCCACGCGCGCGTGCGGGACACGCAGCCCCAGCAGCGGGACACGCAGCCCCAGTAGCGGGACACGCAGCCCCAGTAGGCCGGACGAAAGGCCCCGGGGGCCGCGCGTCCCCAGGGGCCGCGCGCCTCGCCAGTGCCGCACCAGGCGACGTTCGCCCCGTCGCGACGCCCGGCACGCACTCCCGCCGCACCGGCCGAGAGCCCAAGTACGTCCCGTACGAGGACTTCCGGCCGGCGCGCCGAGAGCACGCACCTGACGCCGCTCCTTCCGGGCGAACGGTGCCTGCCACGGCCCTAGGCCGGCCGCTGGAGCACCGTCAGGCTGCGGTCCGGCAGGGTGACGCGGTCACCGGCCTCGATCTTCGGGCCCGTTCCCGGCGGAACGCCCTCCGGGCGGGCCGTGTCGACCACGACCTGCCACTGCCGGCCGTGGTCGACCGGCACCACGAAGTCCAGCGGTTCGGGCGAGGCGTTGAACATCAGCAGGAAGGAGTCGTCGGAGATCCGCTCCCCGCGCGGACCGGGTTCGGAGATGGCGTTGCCGTTCAGGAACACCGTCAGCGCGGACACCTGCGCGGAGTCCCAGTCGCGCTGGGTCATCTCGCCGCCCTCGGGGGTGAACCAGGCGATGTCGGACAGCTCGTCGTGGGTGCCCTCCACCAGACGGCCGTGGAAGAAACGGCGCCGGCGCAGGACGGGATGGTCGCGGCGCAGCCACACCATCGCGCGCGTGAACTCCAGGAGGTCGCTGCCCTCCTCCGGCCACTGGATCCAGGACAGTTCGTTGTCCTGGCAGTAGGCATTGTTGTTGCCGCGCTGGGTGCGCGCGAACTCGTCGCCGTGGCTGATCATCGGTACGCCCTGGGACAGCATCAGGGTGGCGATGAAGTTCCGCATCTGGCGGCCGCGCAGCCGCAGCACCTCCGGGTCGTCGGTGTCGCCCTCCGCACCGCAGTTCCAGGACCGGTTGTGGCTCTCGCCGTCCCGGTTGTCCTCGCCGTTGGCCTGGTTGTGCTTGTCGTTGTACGACACCAGGTCGTGGAGGGTGAAACCGTCGTGGCAGGTGACGAAGTTGATCGAGGCCAGCGGGCGCCTGCCGTCGTCCTGGTAGAGGTCGGAGGAGCCGGTCAGCCGGGAGCCGAACTCGGCCAGCGCGCGCGGCTCACCCCGCCACAGGTCCCGTACCGTGTCGCGGTACTTGCCGTTCCACTCGGTCCACAGCGGCGGGAAGTTGCCCACCTGGTAGCCGCCCTCGCCGACGTCCCACGGCTCGGCGATCAGCTTCACCTGGGAGACCACCGGGTCCTGCTGCACCAGGTCGAAGAACGACGACAGCCGGTCCACCTCGTGGAACTGCCGGGCCAGGGTGGCCGCGAGGTCGAAGCGGAAGCCGTCGACGTGCATCTCGGTCACCCAGTACCGCAACGAGTCCATGATCAGCTGGAGCACGTGCGGGGACCGCATGAGCAGCGAGTTCCCGGTGCCCGTGGTGTCCATGTAGTAGCGGGGGTCGTCCGTGAGCCGGTAGTACGACGGGTTGTCGATGCCCTTGAAGGACAGCGTCGGGCCCAGGTGGTTGCCCTCGGCGGTGTGGTTGTAGACCACGTCCAGGATCACCTCGATCCCCGCCTCGTGCAGCGCCCGGACCGCCGACTTGAACTCCAGCACCTGCTGCCCGCGGTCGCCCCAGGAGGCGTACGCGTTGTGCGGGGCGAAGAAGCCGATGGTGTTGTAGCCCCAGTAGTTGTTCAGGCCCATGTCGACCAGCCGGTGGTCGTTCACGAACTGGTGCACGGGCATCAGCTCCAGCGCCGTCACCCCCAGCTTGGTCAGGTGTTCTATGACGGCCGGGTGGGCGAGGCCCGCATAGGTGCCGCGCAGCTCGTCGGGCAGTCCCGGGTGACGCATGGTCAGGCCCTTCACATGGGCCTCGTAGATCACCGTGTGGTGGTACTCGGTACGCGGCGGCCGGTCGTCGCCCCAGTCGAAGTACGGGTTGATCACCACCGAGGTCATGGTGTGCGGCGCCGAGTCCAGGTCGTTGCGCTCGTCGGGCGCGCCGAAGTGGTAGCCGTACACCTCCTCGCCCCACCGGACCGACCCGCTGACCGCCTTCGCGTACGGGTCGAGCAGCAGCTTCGCCGAGTTGCAGCGCAGTCCGCGGCCGGGGTCGTACGGGCCGTGCACGCGGAACCCGTACCGCTGTCCGGGCATCACACCGGGCACGTACGCGTGCCGCACGAAAGCGTCGCTCTCGCGCAGTTCCACCGCCGTCTCCGAGCCGTCGTCGTGCAGCAGACACAGCTCTACTCGGTCCGCGGCCTCCGTGAAGACCGCGAAGTTGGTTCCGGCGCCGTCATAGGTGGCGCCGAGCGGATACGCCTCGCCAGGCCAGACCTGCATGGATACGACTCTCCCAGGTGTGCCGTCCGCCTGAGGCCGCGTTGGCCCCGAGTCTTGTCCGAAAGTGACGCAACCTCCCGTCGCTCACATGCCCTCTTACCCACCGACCAGTGCGCACGACGGTTCTGGTACCCGTCATGCGCCGAACAAGCGGGGCAGGAACGTACTCCCGGGGACCAGGGGGAGCAGGGGGAAGATGTGCGTGAGACAGTCCACCGCCATCTGGGCAAAGTACTGACCGGTGCGGCCCTGGCGGCGGCGGCGACCGCGGCCATGGTCGCGGTCACCCTGCCGGGCACGGCGGGCGCGGACGACTCCGGCGGGACCGGCGGCGCGACACGGGCCGCGGGGCAGGCCGGACAGGGGCCGGACGGCGCACCGCCCGGCGTCGTGGAGCAGCCGGCCGCCGAGCGGAAACAGGGCACGGGCCGCGACCCGCTCACCGGCGACGAGCTCCAGCGGGTCGAGAAGATCGCCGCGGCGGGGCAGTTGGCGGCCACGGGCCAAAACGTCGACGGAGGCCGCGGACCACAGCGGCTGACCGTGGATCTCGCCGAGCCCGACGCCGCCGAGGCGGACGACCCGGGCGCGCCGCGCCGCGCCGACGTCACCTTCTACGACTACCGGACCGACACACTCGTCACCAAGACCGTCAACCTCGAGACGGGGAAGGTCGAGCGGACGGGCACCCAGCGCGGCGTCCAGCCGCCGCCGAGCCGCGCGGAGAACGCCGAGGCGGCCCGGATCCTGATCGCCGCCCCGCTGGGCGCGGGCCTCAAGGCGGACTACAAGGACGCCACCGGCAGGGAACTCACCTCGCCGGACCAGCTGGAGCTGACCGGCGGTATCTACCAGGCCGCGCCCGGCGCCCAGCCCGCGGTGCTCGACGACTGCGGCGTGCACCGGTGCGTGCGGCTGTTCTCCAAGGTCAGAAACGGCCCGTGGATCGACACCCGGGATCTGGTGATCGACCTGAGTGCCCGCAAGGCCGCCGCCCTCGACCGCGGCTGACCGCCCGCCGCCCCCCTCACACCTCAACCTCCGGCAAGGAGTCGTCCTTTCATGCCCGAAAAGCACCTTCCCGGCGGCGCCCGGCCGCGCGCCGTGGGCCGTGCCGCCGTCCGCAAGAGCGCGGCCGTCGGACTGTCCCTGGCCGCGCTGGCCGCCGGCGCCACGACGGCCGCCGGCCCCGCCGCGGCCCGGCCGCAGACCGCCGCCGCGCCGGCCCCCGGCTGCAGTCCCGCCTACCGGATCGAACAGAAGCTCACCACCGGCACCACCTGGCGGATGTGCTGGCGCTACGACAGCAAGGCCGGCCTCGTCCTGGAGAACGTCTCCTACCAGCCCAAGGACGAGAGCAAGCCGATCAAGGTCTTCAACAGCGCCAGACTCGGCCAGATCCATGTCCCGTACGACGACGGACAGCACGAGTACTACGACCTGACGGGCCAGGACTTCGCCCAGGAGCTGCAGGAGCTGGCGCCCGGCGAGTGCCCCGGCGGCACCATCAAGACCGTCCGGGTGCCGGACGGCGACCCGCGCCACCCGAACGTCAAGGGCCTGTGCACCACCACCCGTTCGCGTGGGCACGCCTACCGCATGCACGACTTCGCGACGGACAAGGTCTACCAGCAGCAGGGCAAGGACCTGCTGATCTACACGGTCAACCAGGTCGGCTGGTACGAGTACATCACCGAGTGGCGCTTCCAGGACGACGGCACCGTCGACATGAACGTCGGCGCGACCGGCAGCCTCTCCTTCGAGGACTACAACGCCCAGGACGGACGCGGCTGGCCCATCGGCAAGGGCGCCAAGGACTACTCCACCAGCCACAGTCACAACGTCTTCTGGCGGCTCGACTTCGGCCTGGACGGCTCGTCCCGGACCAGGGTCGAGCAGTACGACTCGACCGTCAGCGCCCCCTCCGGACGGCAGGAGGGCCCGACCGCCAAGACCACCCGCACCAAGGTCACCAAGGAGTTCGCGGGCGACTACAAGACCTACCGCTGGTGGCGGGTGGTCAGCGCGGCCGGCAAGAACAAGGACGGGCACGCCCGTTCGTACGAGCTGGTCCCCGGGCCCACCACCAAGTACCCGGGCCGCAGTTTCACCAAGCACGACCTGTACGTCACCGAGTACAACAAGTGCGAGCTGTTCGCCAGCTACAACCCGACGTGCGCAGGCGGTCACCCGGACTCCGTCGACAAGTGGGCCGACGGACAGACCCTCACCCACCCCGTGGTCTGGGTGAACGTGGGCTTCCACCACATCGCCCGCGACGAGGACCAGCAGCCCATGCCCGTGCACTGGCAGGGCTTCTCCATCGCCCCGCGGGACGTCACGGCTATGAATCCGCTCACTCCCAAGGATCTGGCATGGCAGAACGGGCACTGGGAATGGCGTAGTTGAGCAAAGCAGTCGGGAAACCGACCTGTCCATCCGGCTGCACCGCCGACCGCTTGCGGAGTACCCTTCCTTGATCGTTGAGACGGGAACGGCCCGGGGGGCGGAAGGCGGTGCACGGGTGGGCTCGGGAGGGCTGGAGCTGCCTCCTGGTGACGAGGGTCACGAGGGGAACTCCACAGACGTCCCGCCCGGCGCGGTGTCCCTGGCCCGGCCGATGGACGCGGGTTCCATCGGCCCGGAGCTGGACTGGGACGCCGACGCCTGGCGTGAGGTGCGCACCCGCGCCCAGCGGGCCGGCCGGGCCTACATCTGGCTGAACCTCGTCGAACAGCGGCTGCGCTCGGTCGTCGCCGCCGTGCTGCGGCCCATCTACGAACCCGTGCACGGCGACGAGTGGGTGGTGGCCGCGGCCGGACCGGCCGGACAGGAGTGGGTGCAGCGCGCGGTCGCCGTCCGGGAGGTCAGCCGCCGCAAGGGCTACTTGCTCGACCCGGCCGACGACAACGTGCTCAGCTTCCTCACCCTGCCCCAGCTGCGTGAGCTGGTGGTGCAGCACTGGCCCTGCTTCGAACCGTACTTCGACGAACGCAGGGACCTCGAACTCGCCCTGGACGAACTGGAGGTCACCCGCAACGTCGTCTCCCGCAACCGCGCCCTGTCCGGGGCGGTGCTCAGCCAGGCCGAGCGGGCCTCCGCCCGGCTGCTGGAGATGCTCGGCGCGGGCGGTGACGTGCCCTCGGCGCGCCGGCTGCCGGTCGACGCGGTCGAGGACCTGGTCGGCGACCGGTACGCCGACGTCGTCGCCGTGCACCCCGACCGGGTGCGCCTCATGCGCCAGTTCCCTGCCGAGGACATCTTCGGCGGCGCGCGCCGGCTCGACGCCATCGGCATCGGCCTCAACCTGCTGGTGCAGAACTTCTCCGGGCGCCGCCTGGTCCGGCTCGCCGAGTCCGGCTGCCGGGTACGGCTGCTCTTCCTCAACCCGGCCTCCAGTTCGGTCAAGCGCCGTGAGCGCGAACTCGGGATGCGGCGGGGTGAACTGAGCCGCTCGGTCGAGATGAACATCCTGCACATGCGCCGGGTGCGGTCCCGGCTGCGCGACCCGGGCGCCTTCGAGATCCAGGTGTACGACGAGACGCCCCGCTTCACCGCCTATCTGGTGGACGGCGACGGCGCCGACGGTATCGCCGTGGTGCAGTCCTATCTGCGGGGGGCGCGGGGGATGGAGTCGCCGGTCCTGGTGCTGCGCAACGGCAGCCGACTGGTCACATCGGACGAGACGGGCGAAGGCGGACTCTTCCCGACATACCGTGAGGAGTTCGAGCTGGCCTGGGCGGATTCGCGCCCGGTGTCCTGACCTGTCCGCCCCGGGAAGCGGAACGCTCTCCTCGGATTGTCAGTGCCGCATGCGATGGTGGAGGCCACTGGGGGAAAGCACCACCAAGAAGGGGGGCCGCCCATGGGCTGGCACCGGGAGCTGCTGATCGGCTTCGACCTGGAGACGACCGGGACCGATCCGCGCGAGGCGCGCATCGTCACGGGCGCCGTGATCGAGGTCAGGGCCGGTGAGCCCATGGGGCGCCGGGAATGGCTGGCCGATCCGGGCGTGGAGATCCCGGCCGACGCGGTCGCGGTGCACGGCATCAGCAGCGAGCGCGCGGCGGCCGAGGGCCGCCCGGCCGACCAGGTGGCCGACGCCATCGCCGGCGTCCTGGTGTCCTACTGGACGGCGGGTGTCCCGGTCGTGGCCTACAACGCGGCCTTCGACCTCACCCTGCTCGCGGCGGAACTGCGCCGGTACGGCCTGCCGTCCCTCTCCGACCGGCTGGGCGGCGCCCGTCCCGCCCCGGTCATCGACCCGTACACCATCGACCGCTGGGTCGACCGCTACCGCCGCGGCAAGCGGAACCTGGAAGCGGTCTGCGCCGAGTACGGCATAGTCCTCGGCGCGGCCCACAACGCCACCGCCGACGCCCTCGCCGCCGCGCGGCTCGCGTCCGCGATAGCCGACCGCCACCCGAAGATCGCCTCCCTGGGCCCGGCCGAACTGCACCGGCAGCAGATCGGGTGGTACGCCGAGTGGGCGGCGGACTTCCAGGCGTTCCTGCGGCGCAAGGGAGACGCGGGGGCGGTGGTCGACGGCGCCTGGCCGCTGCGGGAGCTGACCGAGAGCCAGCCGGCGTAGCCGCCGGAGGCAAGCCGCCGGAGGCAAGCCGCCGGAGGCGAGCCGCCGTGACGGTGGGCGGCCGGGCGGACCCGGGGCGCCGAGGTCGCCGGGAAGCCTCAGAACGGATACCAGCGCACCGTCTCGTCCCCGTCCCGCAGCGACGCCACCCGGCGGCGGAACTCCGCGAGCGCCTTCGGGTTGCTCGGCGCGTGCTGGGCCACCCACGCGCAGCTGGCCGTCTCCCGGGCGCCCCGCAGCACCGCACAGCCCTCCCACTCCCGGACGTCCCAGCCGTACGCCTCGGTGAAGGAGGCGTACGCCTCGGCCGGCAGCCCGTACCGGTCGCGGGAGAGGGCCATGACCACCAGGTCGTGCTCGCGCAGGTCGGCGGAGAAGGTCTCCAGATCGACCAGGACGGGTCCGTTCGGACCGATGTGCACGTTGCGGGGCAGCGCGTCTCCGTGGATCGGGCCCGGTGTCAGACGCGGCGTCAGCGAGGCGGCCTGGGCGGCGAAGCCGTCGCGGCGCTCCCGGAGATAGCCCGCGTCCTCCGGGTCGATCGCGTCCCCCGCGAGCCGCAGCCAGCGCTCCACCCCGCCCAGCAGCTCGCGGGGCGGCAGCGCGAAGGGAGGAGAGGGAAGCGCGTGCACGGTCCGCAGCAACCGCGCCAGATCCCGCGGCTCGGCCGGCCGTACCGGATCGGGCAGCCGGTGCCACACCGTCACCGGGTGCCCGTCCACCAGCCGCGGCTTCGGCTCGGCCGCCCGGACCGCCGGCACGTCCGCCTCGGCCAGCCATCCGGCGACGGCCAGCTCGCGTTCGGCCCGCGCCAGCAGCTCGGCGTCCCGGCCCACCTTCACCACCAGGTCCCCGGCGGCGAACACCGCGTTCTCGCCGAGCGCCAGCAGCCGCGCGTCCCCGGCCGGCCCCGGCAGCACCCCCGCCGCGGTCAGTACGTCCCGCGCGCGTGCCTCGTCCATCGTCGTGCCTCCGTGCCGTCTTCCCGTGCCGTCCGTGGGCCCACCGCCGGTGCGGGGCCCGGGCCGTGTCCGGCCAGTCTCGCATCACCCACAGGTGGGCGCCGTGCGCGGTCCCTTGACGGGCCACCGGTGCCTTCACGACCATGAACACGCCAATCGGACCAGGCAAAGGGGCTGATTCCGTGACAGCAGTGGCCGAAGCGCGGTCGTCGTCGGCCGGCGCACGGAGCCCGGCCGGCCGCCGGACGGCCGATCGCGGTACCTGGTTCCTCGTCCTGCCCGCTCTCGTCCCGATCCTCGTGCTCAGCGTCGGCCCGCTGCTCTACGGCATCCTCCTGGCCTTCACCGACGCCCAGTCCGGCCGGACGGCCGCCACCCGGTGGACCGGCGCCCTCAACTTCCAGGACCTGCTGCACGACACCCTGTTCTGGGAGTCGTTCCGGATCGGACTGGTCTGGGCGGCCGGCGTGAGCGTCCCCCAGTTCCTGCTGGCGCTCGGCCTCGCCCTCCTGCTGAACCAGGACCTGCGCCTGCGCGGCCTGGCCCGCGCCCTCGCCATCGTGCCGTGGGCGATGCCCGAGGTCGTCGTCGGCATCATGTGGCGGCTCGTCTACAACCCGGACGCGGGCGTCCTCAACGAGACCCTGCGCGACCTCGGCCTCGGTGACGGCCGGGACTGGCTGAGCGGGCTGGCCACCGCGCTGCCCGCGGTGATCGTCGTCGGCGTCTGGGCGGGCCTGCCGCAGACCACAATCTCCCTGCTCGCCGGACTGCAGAACGTCCCGCGCGAACTCCACGAGGCGGCGGCGGTCGACGGCGCGGGCGCCTGGCGCCGCTTCCGCACGGTCACCTGGCCCGCGCTCAGACCGGTGGCCCTCGCCATCACCGCGCTCAACCTCATCTGGAACCTCAACTCCTTCGCCCTGGTCTACGTGCTCACGAGCGGCGGACCCGGCGGAAAGACCCGGCTGCCCATGCTCTTCGCCTACGAAGAGGCCTTCCGCTACGGCCAGTTCGGCTACGCGGCGGCGATGGGCTGCGTCCTCGTCGCGGTGGTCTCGATCCTGCTCGCGGTCTTCCTGGCCGGCCGGCTGAGAGGCGGTGACGGAGCATGAGGACCCGCCGCACGGCCCGCGCCGGCCAGTACGCCGCGCTGCTCGCCTATCTCCTCTTCCTGGTCTTCCCGTTGCTGTGGCTGCTGTCCACCGCGCTCAAGTCCCCACGCGAGCTGGGCAGCCTGCACCCGTCCTGGATCCCGCGCCACCCCACCCTGGCCAACGTCCGGCAGGCGTTCGACGAGCAGCCCCTGGCGCAGGCCGCCCTCAACTCCCTGCTGGTGGCGCTCGGCACCGCGGTCGCCGCCGTGCTGCTCGCCACCCCGATGGCCTATGTCATGGCCCGGCACCGCACCCGCCTGGCCCGGGCCGCCACGGGCTGGGTGGTGGTCAGCCAGGCGTTCCCCTTCGTACTGGTGATCATCCCGCTCTTCCTGGTGCTGAAGAACCTGCGGCTGATCGACTCCCTGACCGGACTGGTGCTGGTGTACGTCGTGTGGGCGTTGCCGTTCGCCCTGTGGATGCTCGCCGGGCACGTCAGGGCGGTGCCCGCGGAACTGGAGGAGGCGGCGGCCGTGGACGGGGCCGGACGCCTGAGAACCCTCGTGTCGGTGACGGCGCCGCTGCTCGCCCCCGGCATCGCGGCGACGGCCCTGTTCGCGTTCGTCACCGCGTGGAACGAGTTCTTCTTCGCGCTGGTGCTGCTCAAGAGCCCGGACAGACAGACCCTCCCGGTCGTCCTCACCCACTTCATCGGCGCCGAGGGCGTGGCCGACCTCGGCCCGCTGGCCGCTGCAGCGTTCCTCGCCACCCTGCCTTCCGTGGCGGTCTTCGCACTGGTCCAACGGCGGATCACGGGCGGCCTGCTCGCCGGGGCGGTGAAGAGCTGATGCGGACCCTCGCCAAGGCACTCGCGCTGCTGCTGCTCCTCGCGGGCTGCTCCTCACCGGGCCGTCGGGACGGCGGCCCGGTCACCCTGCGGTTCCAGTCCCTGGCCTGGCAGCAGGAGTCCGTCGCCGCCAACAAGGAGCTGGTGCGGGAGTGGAACGCCACCCACCCGGACGTCAGGGTGGAGTACGTCCAGGGAAGCTGGGACAGTGTGCACGACCAGCTGCTCACCTCCTTCGAGGGCGGTGAGGCCCCGGACGTCATCCACGACGCCTCCGACGACCTCGCCGACTTCGCCTACGGCGGCTACCTCGCCGACCTGACCGGCCTGCTGCCCGCCCGGCTCACCTCCGACATCCCGCGCAGCAGCTGGCGGACGGCCACCTTCGGTCCCGGCGTCTACGGTGTGCCGTACCTTCAGGAACCCCGGGTACTGATCGCGAACACGGACCGGCTGCGTGCGGCGAGGGTGCGCATACCGACCCCCGGACACCCCTGGTCCTGGGCGGAGTTCCGGGACGTCGCCAAGCGGCTGAGCGGGCCCGGCGAGTACGGCGTGGCCTGGCCGCTGAAGGAGCCCGTGTCCGCCACGCTCAACCTGTCCCTGTCGGCGGGCGGACAGCTCTTCCACCGGGGCGCGGACGGCAAGGTCACCGTGCGCTTCACCGACGGCGATGCGGTCGTGCCCCGCACCGTCCACGACCAGGTCGCCGTCGACCACAGCGCCCCCGCCTCGACGCTCGGCAGCGGCGGCTCGGACACCCTGCCCGGCTTCTTCGCCGGCCGGTACGCGATGGTCCCGCTGGGCTTCTCCTACCGCCAGCAGATCGTGCAGCAGGCCCCCGAGGGCTTCCGCTGGACGGTACTGCCGGCCCCGGCGGGCGCCGACGGACTCACCCAGGGCGTCAGTCCGCAGACGCTGTCCGTCTCCGCCGACTGCCCCCACAAGAAGGAGGCGGTCGCCTTCATCGACTACCTCTTGCGACCGCGGAACATGGTCCGCCTCGCCCTCGGCGACTGGCTGCTGCCCACCGGAGCACGGGCGCTGAAGGACCCCGCCCTGCACACCGCCGAGAACGGCTGGGCCACCGGCACCGCCCTCGCCGCCCGTCTCCGCCCGGCGCCGGCGCAGTCGGTGCGCGGCTACCCGGAATGGAAGGACAAGGTGGCCACCCCGGCCTACCAGGCGTACTACAGCGGCGCGATCGGCCTCGACGGGCTGCGCGAACGCCTGGAGCGGGACGGCAATCTCGTCCTGGCCCGCTACCAGCGCTGAACGGTCCCCGGCCCCGCGAGCACCGGCACGGGAAATACGTTAGACGAGACGTTCCGTCTCGCTTAGCCTCGGTGGCATGAATCCCGTGACCCCGCCCGCCCATATCGCCATGTTCTCCATCGCCGCCCACGGCCATGTGAACCCCAGCCTGGAGGTGATCCGTGAACTCGTCGCCCGGGGCCACCGGGTCACGTACGCCATCCCGCCGGTCTTCGCGGAGAAGGTGGCCGCCACCGGGGCCCGGCCCGTGCCCTACACCTCCACCCTCCCCGGCCCCGACGCCGACCCGGAGGCATGGGGGACCACCCTGCTGGACAACGTGGAGCCGTTCCTGGCGGACGCGGTCCAGGCGCTGCCCCAGCTCGTCGAGGCCTACGCCGACGACATCCCCGACCTCGTCCTGCACGACATCGCCTCCTACCCGGCCCGCGTCCTGGCCCACCGCTGGGGCGTCCCGGCGATCTCCCTCTCCCCGAACCTCGTCGCCTGGGAGGGTTACGAGGAGGAGGTCGCCGAGCCGATGTGGCGGGAGCCGAAACAGACCGAGCGAGGGCGGGCCTACTACGCCCGGTTCGAGGCATGGCTCACGGAGAACGGCATCACCCAGCACCCGGACCCCTTCGCCGGCCGCCCGGCGCGTTCCCTGGTCCTCATCCCGAAGGCTCTCCAGCCGCACGCCGACCGGGTGGACGAACGCGTCCACACCTTCGTGGGCGCCTGCCAGGGGAACCGCGCGGACCAGGGCGACTGGCAGCGGCCCGCCGGTGCCGGCAAGGTCGTGCTGGTCTCGCTCGGCTCGGCCTTCACCAAGCAGCCCGCGTTCTACCGGGAGTGCGTGCGTGCCTTCGGGGACCTGCCCGGCTGGCATGTCGTCCTGCAGGTCGGCCGGCACGTGACCCGTGCCGAGCTGGGCGACGTGCCGGACAACGTCGAGGTGCACGACTGGGTGCCGCAGTTGGCGGTCCTGCGGCAGGCCGACCTGTTCGTCACACACGCGGGCGCCGGCGGCAGCCAGGAGGGGCTCGCCACCGCGACGCCGATGATCACCGTGCCGCAGGCCGCCGACCAGTTCGGCAACGCCGACATGCTCCAGGCGCTCGGTGTCGCCCGGCGGTTCGCCACCGAGGAGGCCACCGCCGACCGCCTCCGCGCGGCCGCGCTCGCCCTGGTGGACGATCCGGAAGTGGCGCGCCGCCTGAAGGAGATCCAGGCGGAGATGGCCCAGGAGGGCGGCACGCGCCGCGCGGCCGACCTCATCGAGGCGGAACTTCCGGGCCGCGCGGGGCGGTAGCCGCGCACCGCCACCGGCTGGGAGAGCACGCACCGAAGGGGCGTGGGGGATCTGTGCGACCAGCCCCCCACGCCCCCCCACAGCCACACACGGTCCCCGGCCGCCCCCCACAGCCACACACGGTCCCTGGCGGTCCCTGGCCGCCCCCGGCGGTCCCTGGCCGCCCCCGGAGGGACGGCGGGATCAGGCCGGCAGCCGTTCGCCCTCCTCGCGCACCGGCCGCTCGGCCTGCCCGCGCGGAGCCTCGTCGTGTGTGAGGTCGGGCAGCCGGTGCAGCCACTTGGGCAGGTACCAGTTGCGCTCGCCGAGCAGCGCCATCACCGCCGGCAGCAGCACGCCGCGGATGACCGTGGCGTCGATCAGGACCGCCGCGGCCAGGCCCACACCCATCTGCTTCATCGACTGCATGGACAGCGTGCCGAAGATCGCGAACACGGCGACCATGATGACGGCGGCGCTGGTGACGACCCCCGCGGTGGTGACCACGCCGTGCCGGACCGCGTCCTTCGTCGTCAGGCCGCGCATCCGGGCCTCCCGGATCCGGGAGACCACGAACACGTGGTAGTCCATGGACAGCCCGAACAGGATCACGAAGAGGAACAGCGGCAGCCAGGTGACGATCGCGCCGACGCCCTCCGCGCCCACCAGCGAGGCACCCCAGCCGTGCTGGAAGACGGCGACGAGGATGCCGTAGGCGGCGGCCACCGACAGCAGGTTGAGCACGATCGACGTGATGGCGACCGTCAGGGAACGGAACGACAGCAGCATCAGCAGGAAGGCGAAGACGACCACGAACGCGAGGACCGGCAGGACCGAGCCCATCAGCTGGTCGTTGAAGTCGTGGTTGCCCGCGACCTGCCCGGTGACCGGCGCCTGTACGCCCTCGACCCTGCCGAGCGTGGCCGGCCGTACCTCGTCACGCAGCTTGCCCAGGCTCTCCGTCGCCCGGTCCAGATCGGAGCCGCCGACCAGCGGCACGGAGACCAGGGCGACGTTCTGCGCGTCGTACAGCTTGATGTCGACCGGGCCGCGCGAGGCACCCGAGGCGACCGCCTCCTTCCTGAAGCCGGCCAGCGCCCGGCGGACCTCGGGAGCGTTGATGTCCTTGGCCTTGACGACGACCTGCGCCGGCTCGCTGCCGCCGGGGAAGGCGTCGTTGAGGCGGTTGTAGGTCTGCACGATGGGCAGCGAGTCGCCGAACTCCTGGTCCAGGGTGAGCTGCTGGGTCTTCATGCCGAGCGCGGGCGCGGCGATCGCCAGCAGCGCGCCGGCCGCGACGAGGACCGAGACCAGCGGCCTGGCCAGCACGCCCCGCAGCACGGCCGTCCAGAACCGGCTGCCCGAGTCCGGGGCGTTTCCGCGGCGCCGGCGGCCCAGGAACGGGATGCGGCCCTTCTCGACCCGCTCGCCGAGCAGCGAGAGCAGCGCCGGCAGCACGGTCACCGATCCGACCATCGCGACCGCCACCACCATCAGCGAGGCCAGACCCATCGCCTCGAACTCGGCGAGGCCGGTGAACAGCATGCCCGCCATCGCCACGCACACCGTGACACCGGAGACGATGACCGCCCGTCCGCTGGTCGCGGCGGCGATCCTGAGCGCGGTGCCCGGGTCCCGGCCGGCCATCCGCTCCTCGCGCTCGCGGCGCAGGTAGAACAGGCAGTAGTCGACACCGACGGCCATACCGACCAGCAGCATCACGGAGTTGGCGGTGTCACTCATCGGCTGGAGATGGCTGACCAGGCCCATCAGGCCCATCGTCGCCATGATCGCGGTGATCGCGAGGGCCACCGGCAGCAGCGCGGCCACCAGCGCGCCGAACGCGATCAGCAGGATGCCGAGGGCCACCGGCACCGCCGAGTACTCGGCCTGCTGGAAGTCGTCCCCGAAGGCGTCCTGGTACTGCTTCTGCATGCTGGCGCCGCCGATCTCCTCGATCCGCAGCCCGCCGTGGTCCTTCTGCACCGCGGCGACGGCGTCCAGCACCGGCTGGATCCGGTCGGCGGCCGTCTCCGCGTCGCCGCGCAGATCGAACTGCACCAGCGCGCTGCGGCCGTCCCGGGAGATGGTGTGCGTGTCGTACGGCGAGGTCACGCCGGTGACCTTCCCGGTGGCGTCGACGGCCTTCACCACGTCGGCGACGGCCGCCCGGAACGGGCCGCTGGCCGCCTTGACGGCACTGTCCCCGGACTGGATCAGGACGGTCTCGCCGGCCGGCTCCTTGATGCCGGCGTCGTCGATGATCTTCGCGGCGGTGTGCGTCTCACCCTTGAGCTGGTCGCTCTCGGCCACGTCGGTCCGGCCCGCCGCGGAGCCCAGCCCCATGGCCAGGACGACGAACAGCACCCATATGCCGACAGCCGCCCAGCGGTGCCGGGCGCTCCAGCCGCCGGCGCGTGCGGCCAGCCCCCGCACCCGCACCTCTGTGTTCCCCATGACGGGCCTGCCCCCCTCGTGTGCCGTGACGACCCCCTGCCGCCACGTCCGCGCTTGCTCGGATTCGACGGTAGGGGCCGGGAAAAGGCATCTCGTCGTACTGCCCGGTGAAGTCGAGCGGCCCGGCTCCCCGCTGGGGAGGACGGCGGCCCCTTACACCTATCGCCGGTTCTCGGGGGTGCGCCTCAGGGACGGGGACGCGGGCGGGGACCGGGGCGGGGAAGCGTGGTGTCCGTTCCGACCGACAGAGATCCGCTTTGTCATGAGGAAACTTCGTTGAACAAGTCACAGGTATGTGAAGAGGTTGCTCCGGGCCCCGGGCCCCGGGCATCGGCCAGAGTTTCGCGCAGCCCGTCCTGGCGCGGGCGCGGCCGTCGTGCCCGCCCCCACGGGGCACGACGGCCCCACGCTCCCTCCTGGCCCCGGACGGCCGCCTTCTGTGCGGCACTCGGACCGGCCTAGGTCGACACCGGCCGCTGACCGGCGGGGACCGTGAATTGGACCAAGGAAAGAGGCGCGGATTGGGCCGTGACGGCGTCCCAACGGCGCACTAGCGTCGTCGTCATGGAGCACAGCAGAACCGACACCGCCCCGGTGGGCACCGCCGGCCCGGCCAGGGTGGACTTCTTCTTCGACCCGGCCTGCCCGTTCGCCTGGATCACCTCCCGCTGGCTGCTGGAGGTCGAGCGTCTGCGGCCGCTCGACCTCCGGTTCCGGGTGATGAGCCTGTACCTGCACAACACCGGAAACGAACTCCCCGACTGGTACCGGGACCTGGTGGACCGTTCGATCGGTCCGGTGCGGGTCGCCGTGGCCGCGGCCGAACGGCATGGCGACAAGGTGCTGCGCGACCTGTACACCGCGTTCGGCACCCGCATCCACGAACAGGGCGTCAAGGACTTCGACACGGTGATCACCGAGTCGCTGGCCGAACTCGGGCTCCCGGCCGACCTGTCGGCCGCCGCCCACGACCCGTCGTACGACGACGCGGTCCACCGCAGCCACACGGCCGGAGCCGAACCGGAGACCGGCGGCTACGTCGGTACGCCCACCCTGCACATCGACGGCACCGTCTGGTTCGGGCCGGTGCTGCGCGCCGTTCCCCGGGGTGCGGAGGCAGCCGAACTCTTCGACAGTTTCCGCGTGTTGGCCCGGCACCCGGACTTCTTCGAACTCAAGCGCACCCGCACCGGTGCCCTCCGCTTCGACTGACCCGGCCGGGACTGGCCGATAAACGCCCCTGCCGCGCGCCGACTTCACGTCATGTGTGACATGGGCGCCGTCCTCGGCGCAGAACGGAGAGCCGCCGCGGTCCGACGTCACAGGGGAACGCCGGACCGCGGCGGCCGTTACCACACAACCGTCCCCGGCTGGGCCGGCTCACGGAACCTCGCGACAACCCTGCGGCGGCGTCCCTAGGGTGAAGCGTGCGGAAGGGCCGGAGGGGACGGATGAGGATGACGGGAGACCGGTACGCGGCGCGCCAGGACCGAGCCTCGTCGTCGGCGCGGCCGTCCGCACCCTCCTCGCCGGAATCGAACCGGCGGTCAACGGACACCAGTCACCCGGACGGGTGGCGATTTTCGGCCCACCTGGCTTCCGCGGACGAGGCCGTCTGCCCTGTGCAGTCCGTGGTCGGTGGCAGGTCCACCGGCCCGCACCGGACGGTGACAGGCCGCCGCGCAACCTCGGTAACGTCAGCGCTCCCAGCACCTTCGGCACCCGCGGGACGATGGTCCGCACGGCGTGCCGGAGCAGTGACCCCCAGCCATCCGACGGCTCCTCCGGCCCGGACGCGAGCCGCCGGCCCAGAAGCGAGGACAGGAATGAGCACCTACCCCTTCGGAGACGTCAACGGCCCCGCCGACTTCGGCGACGGCGGCCGCAGGCGGAGCCACTACGCCACCCCGGACCTGGAAACGCTCATGGACGTCGCCGACCGGCTCACCGAGACGCTGCGCGCCGAGTACCCGCAACTCCTGAGCTGTGGCGAGACCATCCAGGGGGTGCTGGCGCAGTCCGCCGAGGACGGGCTGCCGCCCAACCGGGGCCGCATCCGCTCCGCACTGGAGACGATCGCCATCGCGGCGTCGGCCGGCACCGGCAGCCTCGCCTACACCCGGCAGCTCACCACCGCCTTCGGCCTGTGAGCGGCCGGAGTCCCGCCACCGCGGAGTCCCGCGGCCACTGAGCCGTGGCAGCGGCCGGCGACAGCCGCTGGGCGGCACCGGCCTGGCCCCGCGCGCACGCCGGCGACCGCTGCGGCGGGGCCGCCCCAGGCGCACCCGCCCCAGGAGCACCCGTCGCGGGCGGGCGAGGAGCACCCGCCGGTCACGCGCCCAGCGCTACCGGCGCCGGCCGCCGCGCCTGGTCGTACCGCTCCAGCAGTACCCGCGCGACCTGCGGTGCCGCGCCCAGCACCTCGGCCAGTACGTCCGCCTCGGCCGCGCCGCGCGCGATGCGGTCCGGCAGGAAGCCGGGAGCGAGTACATACGGCGCCACGGCGACCCGTGCACAGCCGAGCCGGCGCAGTTCGCGCACCGCGTCCTCGGTACGCGGAAGAGATGCGGAGGCGAACGCAGGCCGCACGGCGCACCAACCGGTGCGCCACCACTCCCGCGCGATGTCTGCGATCACTGCGATCGCCTCCGGGTCGGAGGACCCCGCCGAGGCCAGCACGACCCCGGTCGAGGACTTGTCGGCGGGAGTCAGCCCCGCCTCGTACAGACGCTGCTCCAGCGCGTCCAGCAGCAGCGGCGACGGGCCGAGGACCTCCGCCTGCCGGATCCGCAGCCGCGCCGGGGCGTCCCGCAGCAGTGCGGGGACGTCCGCCTTGGCGTGGAACGCGCGGGTCAGCAGCAGCGGCAGCGCGACGACGTCCCGCACGCCCTCCGCCGCCAGCGACTCCAGGACCCCGCGCGCCGACGGAACGTTGAAGTCCAGGAAGCCCGTCTCCACCCGCAGGCCCGGCCGCAGCGACCGTACCCGCTCCACGAGGGCATGCACCGACCGGGCGTGCCGCGGATCGCGGCTGCCGTGGGCGATGACGAGGAGCACCGGGCCGCGCATGTCAGCCCTTCACCAGCAGACCGCGGCTGCGCAGCACCCACCGCTCCAGCGGGCTGAAGAGAAGCAGGTCGATGGCGATGCCGACGAACAGGATGAGCAGGATGGCCTCGAACACCATGGCCATGTCGCTGGCGGTACGGCCGTTCTCCAGCAACTGGCCGAGGCCCACCCCCAGATCGGGGAACTGGGCGATGATCTCCGCGGCCATCAGCGAACGCCAGGAGAAGGCCCAGCCCTGCTTCATGCCCGCCACGTAACCGGGCAGCGCGGCCGGCAGGGTGACGTGCCAGGTGCCTTTCAGCCCGGTCGCACCCATGGTGCGGCCCGCGCGCAGGTACAGCGGAGGCACCTGGTCCACGCCGGACACCAGACCGTTGGCGATGGACGGCACGGCGCCGAGCAGGATCACCGTGTACATCATCGAGTTGTTCAGCCCGAACCACACCACCGCGGGCGGCACCCACGCCACCGACGGCAGCGACTGCAGACCGGACAGGATCGGGCCGATGGCCGCGCGCACGAACCGCACCCGCCCCACCAGCAGACCCAGCGGGGTACCGATGACCAGCGCGAAGCAGAAGCCGAGCAGACCACGGGAGACACTGGTCCAGATGTAGCCGAGCAGCTTGCCCTGCAGCCAGTCGGTGCGGAAGGCGTCCCAGACCGCGGCCGGCGAGGGCAGCTTGGTCGGATCGTCGACGATCTTCAGGGTGATCAGGCCCTGCCAGACCACCAGCACCACGACGATCGCCGTGACCGGCGGCACGATCTTCTCCACGAACGTCCTGCGGAACGGCGTACGGCCCGACTGCGCGGTCTCCAGCGCGTCCAGGCCCGCCTCCACGCTCCCCGTCGCGGGAGCGGTCGTCGTGTCAGTGCTGGCCATGTCGGCGGATCTCCCCACGCAGTACTTCGGTGATCTCCAGGGACAACTCCGCCACGGGCGCGTCCTCGATGCGGCGCGGCTGCGGAATGTCGACCTCCCACGTCCGGGCCACCCGGCCCGGACGGGAGGACAGTAGGACGACACGCTGTGCCAGCCGTACCGCCTCGCGCACGTTGTGCGTCACGAACAGCACGGACACGCCGGTCTCGGCCCAGATACGGGTCAGCTCGTCGTGCAGCACGTCCCGGGTGATGGCGTCCAGGGCCGCGAACGGCTCGTCCATCAGCAGCAGGCTGCTCTCCTGGGCCAGCGCGCGGGCCATCGCCACGCGCTGGCGCATACCGCCGGACAGCTCGTGGACGCGCTTGCCGTGCGCGCCGTTCAGCCGGACGAGTTCGAGCAGTTCCTCGGCCCTGCCGCGCCGCTCGGGCTTGGGAACCCCCCGGAGCTTCAGGGCGAGCTCGATGTTCTTGCCCGCGGTCAGCCACGGGAAGAGGGCGTGTTCCTGGAACATCAGGGCGGCGCGGCCGTCGGTGTCGATGGACCCGGCGGTGGGCCGGTCCAGGCCCGCCACCAGGTTCAGCAGTGTCGACTTGCCGCAGCCCGAGGCCCCCAGGAGGGTGACGAACTCGCCGGGCGCGACATCGAGGCTGATGTCGTCCAGCACGAGCTGCTGCCCGCCCGGGCCCGGATAGGACTTCGAGACATGCTCGAGGCGTGCTGCGTACTCGACCGACGGGGCGGCCTTGGTGAGGGTCGTGGCCATGGTCGTCACCTCCTGGGAACTCGTCGGGGCTTGACTCAGCTGGTGCCGAGGCCGGCCGCGTCGACCGGGCTCGCACCCGTCGACTTGAGGACCTTGTTGAGGACCGTCAGGTCGTAGATCCCCTTGAGGTTCGGCTTGTCCAGCAGGCCGGCCTTGACCGCGTGCGCCGCCTCGGTGCCGAGGGTGGCGGCCAGCGGGTCGTCGGTGAACTGGATGGACTTCCAGGCCGGGTCCAGGACCTTCGCGGGCAGCGCCTTGCCGGAGTCCGTCTCCAGCTGCTTGTTCGCCGCCGCCTTCGCCTGGTCCGGTTCGGCGTTGATCCACTTGTTGGTCTCCACCGCGGCCCTCAACACCGCCTCGACGGCCTTCGGGTGCTCCTTGAGGAAGGCCTGCCGCACGATGATGTTCGTGATCACGAACTTCTTGTCCGGCCACAGCGTGGACTCGTCCAGCAGCACCTTGCCGCCCTCGGCGACCAGCTTGGACGCGGTCGGCTCCGGCACCCAGGCGCCGTCGACCGAGCCGGCCTTGAAGGCGTCCGGCGTCACCTTGTTGTCGCTGCGGACGACCGTGACGTCACCCTTGCCGCTCTGCGGGTCGACCTTCCAGCCCTGCTCGGCGGCCCAGTTGAGGAAGGCCACGTCCTGAGTGTTGCCCAGCTGGGGGGTGGCGATCCGCTTGCCCTTGACGTCCTTCAGGGACGTGATCTTCTTGGGGTTGACGACCAGCTTCACGCCGCCGGACGCCGAACCGCCGATGATCTTCAGGCTCTTGCCGTTCGACTTGGTGTAGCCGTTGATCGCCGGCGACGGGCCGATCCAGCCGATGTCGATGGAACCGGAGTTGAGGGCCTCGATCTCGGACGGACCCGCGTTGAAGATCGCGGGCCGGACCCGGGTGGCGCCCAGCTCCTTCTGGAAGAAGCCCTTCTGGACACCGACCAGCGCGGTGCCGTGCGTCAGGTTTCCGAAGTACCCGATCCTGACGGAGTCGAGTCCGTCGGTCTTCTCGGCGCCGGCGGCGACCTTGGCGGTGTCGTCGTGCTTGGCCGTGGAACCGTAACCGCACGCGGCGAGGGCGAACAGGGGGAGTACCGCGATCGCGGCTGTCCCGCGGCGGAGGAGCGTCGAGGTGTTGGCAGGCACGGGAGGCTTTCCTCTCGTTGGCCCGGCGGTCACGGTCTCTCAGGTCGTGGCCGGGAGGTCGGCAGGTCTTCGTCTACAGCGGTGGGGGGTGAGGGCGCGCAAGCGGTGCGCGTACGTCAGCGCACACATCGCGCGACCCCGCCCTGCCCGCTGCCGAGGGCGCCGCTGCCGACGCGGCCGCCCTCCTTCGCGAACGTCGAGTAGGCGTCGACGGAGTTCATGGTCAGAAGTCCCAGCCGTCTTCGTCGGCGGTTTCCACGACGGGCTCCGGGGAGGCGAACGACTCCCCGACCATGCCCGCGGTGAGCGTGGTGCCGTCGGAGGGGTCGATCAGGATGAAGGAGCCCGTGCGGCGGGAGTCGGCGTAGGAGTCGACCGGCAGCGGCTCCGCGGTACGGATCTTCACCCGGCCGATGTCGTTGGCGACGAGCTGTCCCGGGTGCGGGTGCAGGGAGAGGTCGTCCAGCGTGAGCCGGGACGGGATGTCCTTCACGATGCCCTTGACCGTGCGCGTGCCGTGCTTGACCAGCACCCGGTGGCCGACGGTGAGCGGGGCGTCGGCGACATGGCAGACGGTCGCCTCCACGTCCTGCGTGGTGGCGGGGGCGTCCTTCGCCGGCACGATCAGGTCGCCGCGCGAGACGTCGATGTCGTCCTCCAGCAGGACCGTCACCGACTGCGTGGTCCACGCGACGTCGACCGGCTCGCCGAGCAGGTCGATGCCGGAGATCCTCGTGGTCCGCCCGGACGGCAGGACCGTGACCTCCTCGCCGACCCGGAAGGTGCCGGCCGCGATCTGGCCCGCGTAGCCCCGGTAGTCCGGGTGCTCGGCGGTCTGCGGCCGGATCACGTACTGCACGGGCAGCCGCGCGTGGCAGTGCGCCAGATCGTGGCTGACCGGCACGGTCTCCAGGTGCTCCAGCACGGTCGGACCGCCGTACCAGTCCATGTTCCCGGACGGCTCCACGACGTTGTCGCCGGCCAGCGCCGAGATCGGGATCGCGGTGACCTCGGGGACGCCCAGGTCGGTCGCGTACGCCGTGAACTCCTCGGCGATCGCCGCGAAGACGGGTTCCCGGTACTCGACGAGGTCCATCTTGTTCACGGCGAGGACGACGTGCGGCACGCGCAGCAGGGCGGCGATGGCCGCGTGCCGGCGGGTCTGCTCGACCACGCCGTTGCGCGCGTCCACGAGGATCACGGTCAGTTCGGCGGTGGAGGCGCCGGTGACCATGTTGCGGGTGTACTGCACATGGCCCGGGGTGTCGGCGAGGATGAACCGGCGCCGCGGCGTGGCGAAGTAGCGGTAGGCCACGTCGATGGTGATGCCCTGCTCGCGCTCGGCGCGCAGACCGTCGGTGAGCAGCGCGAGGTCCGGAGCCTCCTGGCCGCGGCTCGCGGAGGCCCGCTCCACGGCCTCCAGCTGGTCGGTGAGGATCGACTTGGAGTCGTGCAGCAGCCGTCCGACGAGCGTGGACTTGCCGTCGTCGACGGAGCCGGCGGTGGCGAACCGCAGCAGCGTGGTGGCCGAGAGCGCCTCGGTCGTTATCGTGCTCATGCTTAGAAGTACCCCTCGCGCTTGCGGTCTTCCATCGCGGCCTCGGAGAGCTTGTCGTCGGCGCGCGTGGCGCCGCGCTCGGTCAGCCGGGACGCGGCGATCTCGGCGATGACCTTCTCGATCGTGTCGGCGTCGGAGTCGACGGCGCCGGTGCAGGACATGTCACCCACGGTGCGGTAGCGCACCTGCCGCTTCTCGACGCTCTCGTCGTCCTTCGGGCCGCCCCACTCTCCGGCGGTCAGCCACATGCCGCTGCGCCGGAACACCTCGCGCTCGTGCGCGTAGTAGATCTGGGGCAGCTCGATGGACTCGCGGGCGATGTACTGCCAGACGTCCAGCTCCGTCCAGTTGGACAGCGGGAAGACGCGGACGTGCTCGCCCGGGGCGTGCCGGCCGTTGTAGAGGTTCCACAGCTCGGGGCGCTGGCGGCGCGGGTCCCACTGGGAGAACTCGTCGCGCAGGGAGAAGACGCGTTCCTTGGCGCGGGCCTTCTCCTCGTCCCGGCGCCCGCCGCCGAAGACCGCGTCGAACTTCTCGCTCTGGATCCTCTCGGTCAGCGGGAGGGTCTGGAGCGGGTTACGGGTGCCGTCGGGCCGTTCCCTGAGCACACCGCGGTCGATGTAGTCCTGGACGGACGCCACATGGAGGCGCAGCCCATGGGCGGCGGCCACACGGTCCCGGTACTCCAGCACCTCGGGGAAGTTGTGTCCGGTGTCCACATGCAGCAGGGAGAAGGGGATCGCGGCCGGGGCGAACGCCTTCAGCGCGAGGTGCAGCATGACGATGGAGTCCTTGCCCCCGGAGAACAGGATCACCGGGTTCTCGAACTCGCCCGCCACCTCGCGGAAGATGTGCACCGCCTCGGACTCGAGGGCGTCCAGGTGCGACAGGGCGTACGGGCTCTCCGTGCCGTCCTCGACCTTGGCGACCGTGGTCATGCCAGTCCCCTCTCGCTCAGCAGCGCGTACACCGACGCCGCGGACTCCTGGACCGTCTGGTGCTGCGACTCGATGCGCAGATCCGGCGTCTCCGGCTCCTCGTACGGGTCGTCGACCCCGGTGAGCCCGGTCAGCTCGCCCGCGGCCTGCCTGGCGTACAGCCCCTTCACATCACGCACGCTGCACACCTCGACCGGGGTCGCCACATGGATCTCCAGGTACGGCGTCGCGTTCTCCTCGTGCCGCTTGCGCACCGCGTCCCGGCTGTCCGCGTAGGGCGCGATCACCGGCACCAGCGCCTTGACACCGTTGCGGGCCAGCAGCTCGGCGACGAAGCCGATGCGCTGCACGTTGGTGTGCCGGTCCTCGCGGGAGAAGCCGAGGCCCGCGGAGATGAACTCGCGGATCTCGTCGCCGTCGAGCACCTCGACGCGGTGGCCCTCGGCACGCAGCCGGGCCGCCAGGTCGTACGCGATGGTGGTCTTGCCGGCGCTCGGCAGACCCGTGAGCCAGACGGTGGCTCCGGTCGTCACGTGGTTCTCCTGAATCTGGTCGGTCGTCATCCGTGCAGCCCGCACTCGGTCTTGGCGCGGCCCGCCCAGCGGCCGGCGCGCGCGTCCTCGCCCTCCAGGACCCTGCGGGTGCACGGGGCGCAGCCGACGGAGGCGTAGCCGTCCATCAGCAGCGGGTTGGTCAGCACGCCGTGTTCGGTGACGTAGGCGTCCACGTCGTCCTGGGTCCAGCGGGCGATCGGCGAGATCTTGACCTTCTGCCGCTTCTCGTCCCAGCCGACGACCGGGGTGTTCGCCCGGGTCGGGGACTCGTCGCGGCGCAGGCCCGTCGCCCACGCCCGGTAGTCCTTCAGACCCTCTTCCAGCGGCTGCACCTTGCGCAGCCTGCAGCACAGGTCGGGGTCGCGGTCGTGCAGTCTCGGGCCGTGCTCGGCGTCCTGCTCGGCGACCGTCCGCCTGGGCGTGAGGGTGATGACGTTGACGTCCATCACGGCTTCCACGGCGTCCCGGGTGCCGATGGTCTCCGGGAAGTGGTACCCGGTGTCCAGGAAGACGACGTCGACGCCCTTCAGCACGCGCGAGGCGAGATGGGCGACCACGGCGTCCTCCATGGAGGAGGTGACGCAGAACCCGCTGCCGAAGGTGTCCACCGCCCACTGGAGGATCTCCAGCGCGGAGGCGTCTTCCAGATCACGGCCCGCCTGCTCGGCGAGTGCCTTCAACTCCTCGGTGGTACGCGGCTGTTCCTGAGCCGTGGTCATATCCGGTCGTCCCCTCCGTGGTCGGCTCGCTGCAGCCCCCGGGTCAGCAGCCCGAGGAACTTCAGCTGGAATGCGCGGTTGCACGCCCCGCATTCCCAGGCGCCGTGGCCCTGCTCGTTCGGACGCAGGTCCTCGTCGCCGCAATAGGGGCAGTAGAAGGGCGCGGCACGCTCGCTCACGACAGCGCCTCCTCGGAGGCACGGGCGGCCCAGGTGGCGAACCGCTCGCCGTCCTCGCGCTCCGCCTCGAAGCGCTTCAGCACCCGCTCGACGTAGTCGGGCAGTTCCTGGGAGGTGACCTTCAGGCCGCGCACCTTGCGGCCGAAGCCCGCCTCCAGGCCGAGTGCGCCGCCCAGGTGCACCTGGAAGCCCTCGACCTGGTTGCCGTCCTCGTCCAGGACCAGCTGGCCCTTGAGGCCGATGTCCGCGACCTGGATGCGGGCGCAGGCGTTCGGGCAGCCGTTGATGTTGATGGTGATCGGCTCGTCGAAGTCCGGCAGGCGGCGCTCCAGTTCGTCGATCAGCGAGATGCCGCGCGCCTTGGTCTCGACGATGGCGAGCTTGCAGAACTCGATGCCGGTGCAGGCCATCGTGCCGCGCCGGAACGGGGACGGGCTGACCGTGAGGTCCAGCGCCTCCAGACCGGCGACGAGCGAGTCGACCTGCGCCTCCTCGACGTCGAGCACGATCATCTTCTGCTCGACGGTGGTACGGACGCGGCCCGATCCGTGCGCCTCGGCGACATCGGCGATCTTGGCCAGCAGCGTGCCGTCGACCCGGCCGACGCGCGGCGCGAAGCCGACGTAGAACCGGCCGTCCTGCTGCCGGTGCACGCCCACGTGGTCGCGCCAGCGCTCCACCGGCTGAGCGGGCGCGGGCCCGTCGACCAGCTTGCGCTTCAGGTACTCGTCCTCCAGGACCTGCCGGAACTTCTCCGCACCCCAGTCGGCGACCAGGAACTTCAGCCGGGCGCGGGTGCGCAGGCGCCGGTAGCCGTAGTCGCGGAAGATCGAGATGACGCCCTCGTGCACGTCCGGGACCTCCTCCAGGGGGACCCAGGCGCCGAGCCGCACACCGATCTTGGGGTTGGTGGAGAGGCCGCCGCCGACCCACAGATCGAAGCCGGGGCCGTGCTCGGGGTGGTCGACGCCGACGAACGCGACGTCGTTGATCTCGTGCGCCACGTCCAGCAGCGGTGAGCCGGAGACCGCGGACTTGAACTTGCGGGGCAGGTTCGAGAACGCCTTGTTGCCCACGATCCGGCGGTGGATCTCCTCGATGGCCGGGGTGCCGTCGATGATCTCGTCCTCCGCGATGCCGGCGACCGGCGAGCCGAGGATCACGCGGGGGGTGTCACCGCAGGCCTCGGTGGTGGACAGGCCGACGGCCTCCAGGCGGTTCCAGATCTCGGGCACGTCCTCGATCCGGATCCAGTGCAGCTGGATGTTCTGCCGGTCGGTGATGTCCGCGGTGCCGCGCGCGAACTCCTGGGAGATCTCCCCGATCACCCGCAGCTGGCCCGTGGACAGCCGTCCGCCGTCGATGCGGACGCGCAGCATGAAGTACTCGTCGTCCAGCTCCTCCGGCTCCAGGATCGCGGTCTTGCCGCCGTCGATCCCGGGCTTGCGCTGGGTGTACAGCCCCCACCAGCGCATCCGGCCGCGCAGGTCGTTCGGGTCGATCGAGTCGAAGCCGCGCTTGGAATAGATCGTCTCAATGCGTGTCCGCACATTGAGACCGTCGTCGTCCTTCTTGAACTGCTCGTTGCCGTTGAGCGGCGTGAGGTGGCCAACCGCCCACTGGCCCTCGCCGCGGTGACGGCTCACCTTGCGGCGGGGCGCGGAAGCGTCGGGGTTCGGTGGGGTGGCGGCCATGGTTCTACGTCCTTCGGGACCGGTGGGCGTCGGCTCTGAGCTGCACGGATGCGCGCACGCGGGCAGGCGTGCGCGTCCCTGCGCAGGAAGAGTGAGGTACGGGGTTCGCGGCGGCGCTGAAGCAGTCAGCTCGCCGGACAGATGGCGCTGGACATGCGGCCGAGGTCGACGTGCCGCCGACTCACCAAGGCAATTCCAGTTCCAGACATGACGGAAGCGTGTCACGGCGATCTGGACACAGTCCAGCTTTGTCCATCATGCGGACACCCTTGTCCCGAAATGTGGACCAAGGGTGTCGTCGCTCACATGTGCCGCCGGAAGGCTTGTCCCGGCAGGTCAGGCGGGGTATGCCCCGGGCCACGGTCCCGGCGTCGTCACATCGGGCTCCAGCTCCACCCTGGTGTCGAACAGCTTGAAGCCCCGCCGCTGGTAGTTGGCCATCGCGTGCTCGCCGTCCTTGCTGCACGTGTGCAGCCACACCCGCTTGGTCGGTGTCCGCTCGGGCCGGCGCTCGGCCAGGTCCCAGGCGCGGGCCGTGCCGTACGCCAGCAGGTGGCCGCCGATGCGCCGGCCGCGGAAGGCGGGGACCAGGCCGAAGTAGGCGATCTCCACCACGCCCTCGTCCTGCGGCTCCAGCTCGACATAGCCGGCCGGGGTGCCCCGGACGTAGGCCACCCAGGTCTCCACCCCGGCCTCTTCCAGATACTCCCGCCACCGCGCGTAGGTCCAGCCCAGCCGGTCGGTCCAGCGGATGTCGCCGCCGACCGAGGTGTACAGGAACCGGCTGAACTCGGGGGAGGGCACCTCGGCGCGGACGATCCGCACATCGCCGTCGGGGGCGGCGGCGGGCAGGAGGTCGGCCGGGGAGGTCTGCTCCAGGGACCAGGTGGTGACAGGGACGCTGCTCATGCGGGCCAGGGAACCATCCCGTCACCCGCTCTGTCGATCGGCCCGGTCACGCCCCGTCTCAGTCCAGGGCGTGGTCGAAGGCGGCCAGGGGCAGCGCGAACAGCATGCGGTCCGACAGGGACCACACCTCGCCCGTCTCCTGCCAGTAGGAGAGGGAGCCCGCCCCTTGGGCCCAGCAGCGGTCCGAGGCGTCGGCGCCGCAGCGCGCCGCCCCGGCGCCCGCGGTGTCCTGCCGCCACAGCCCGCCGTGGCCGTCCTGCGCATCGGGCAGCCGTCCCACATACCAGGACGGCCGGTCCGATCCGGCCCTCCGGTACGACAGCACGCCCCGGATCCCGTCCGCCCGGGTCCGGTACGCCTCCACCGGGTCCGCCCGCCCCGCGGCGTCCGTGGCGAGCAGCCCGGGGCGCGCCGGATCGGTGTCGAACGCGTACCGCCACAACCGGGCGTGCCGGTCCTCGCCCGGCGCGGTCCACTCCGCGGCGACCAGGCTGTCGGGTGCCGTGCCGCGGTCCAGGGCGAGGGCGCCGGGACAGGGCGGCCCGGACGGGGCGCAACGGCCGGCGGTGAAGCGGTAGGAGCCGACCGCGGGCAGCACATAGCCGTAGCCGTCGGCGGACCAGCCGCCGGGCACCCGGCCGACCGCGGGTGCGTCGACCGTGGTGCGCTGGATGCGGTCCAGGTCGTAGACGTAGAGCGCGTCGGCGCTGCCGGCCGTCGTGGTGACCAGCAGCTTGTTGTCGTACCAGACCATGCCGGAGACTCCGGAGGCCAGGCCCCGGTAGTCCCGGCCGCCGTCGACCGGTACCACCAGCAGCACCCAGCGGTAGCTGAGGTGCGCGGAGTCGTCCGCGTCGACGAGGGCGACCCGGGCGAGACCCCGCTCGCCGGGGCGGCCGGCGGCGGTGCTGTGGGTCCAGCCGGCCAGGACGACCCGGTGGGTGCCCCAGACGCCGTCGTCGGCGGCGTCCCCGGAGGTGGTCACCGAGGCCGGCCGCCAGGCGCCGTCGGCGGTGTCGGCCGGGTCCCAGCAGTAGGCGCGGGCGGCGGCCGGGTCCACCGGCAGGGACGCCCGGTCCGCGGCGGAGCAGTCGGCACCCTCGCGCAGGTTCCGGTCGGCGCTCTGCAGCACCGTGTCCACACCGACCGGAACGCCCATCGCGGTGGCGAGCCGGTCGAGGGTGCGGGCGGGGACCAGGTGCTCCTGCAGCCGCAGCGGGCCGGTGTCCGCCCGGGAGGTCAGCGGCTTGAGCGGGCCGGGATCCTCGGCGACCTCGGCCTGGGAGGCGCTGATCAGGGTGGCGGCGGCGGTGAGCGCCAGCGCGGTCCCGGTCAGCACGGCGCGCAGTGCCGCGCCCCGTCTGCGCCGGCGGTGTCTGCCGCGATGCTTCATCTCTCCTCCAGACGACGGGCCAACTGCGCCTCACGATCCGTACGTTCACGCGAGGAACAGGTGGGGAGGCCCGTACGGGATGCTACGGCAGGAACGGGCCGGACAGGGGCGGGTCGCCGCAAACGGGTGGAGGGCGAGCGGGGCCGGCCGGGGATGCGGGGCCGGCCGGGGACACGGGGGGCGGAACGGCCGCAGTCAGGGCGCGCCGACGGGGCCGTCCCGCATGGCGTCGCGCTTCCGGGCCACCGCCACCGCCGTCGACCGGGGGAGCAGATCGCGGGGTTCGTCCGGGAGGACCACCTCGACTGCCGTGCCGGCCCGGAAACGATAGGGCCGATGCTGGAGAAGTTCCCCGAGATACCGCCGGATCCTGGACATCTCCGCGCGCACGGTCACGGTCCGGGAAGGGTCGCCGAACAGGTGCTCGGCCAGCCACGCCGCCCCGTGCCCGGCGGGATGTTCGGCGAGCAGGAACAGCAACTCCGCGTGTCTCGGGCTCAGTTCCCGCGACCAGGACCCCGTCGAGGCCGTGACCGTCACCGAGCAGCGGTCCGGCCGGGAGAGGTCCAGCGTGATCCGGCGCGCGGGCGCGGCGAGCGGCTCGTCCTCGGCCCGCAGCAGCCAGCCCCCGGCCAGCGGCTCCACCGCGCACGAGCCGAGCGAGGGCAGCCACCGGCGGCCCGGCTGGAGCGACTTGGGCAGCGTCACGCGCCGCACGTACGGCATCCCGGTCATCGCCGCCGTCCAGCCGTTCCGGTCCACCACCACCGCTCGCCCGGACAGCCGGGCCAGCACCGGCGCGGCGACCGCCCGTAGCCGCTCCAGGGAGGCCAGGTGCAGCTCCCGCAGCCGGGCCTCGGCCAGCTTGGCCACCGAGTCCACCCAGGCGAGTGTGGCCGGATGCATGGTCTCCAGCGGGCCGCTGACATCCACCACGCCGAGCAGCCGGCCGTCCCGCGGATCGGTGATCGGGGCGCCCGAACAGGTCCAGGAGGTCTGCGACCGCACGAAGTGCTCCGCGGCGAACACCTGCACGGGCCGCCGCACCACCGCCGGGGTGCCCACCCCGTTGGTGCCGACGACGTCTTCCCGCCAGTCCGCGCCGAGTTCGAAGCCAAGACCGTCGGCCCTGCGCAGTACCGGAGGCGCCCCCTCCCGCCACAGCACACGCCCGTCGGCGTCCGCCACGACCATGATGTGCTGGGCGACGTCCGCGACCGAAAGAAGCCCCTCCCGCAGCACCGGCAGAACGTGCCGCAGCGGTGACTCCTCCCGTCGGCGGCGCACCTCGTCGGAGGGCAGAAGCCCCGACCGGCAGTCGCGTTCGGGATCGACGCCGCCGCGCAGCATCCGCCCCCACGACTGCTCGATCACCGGCCGGGGCGCGATCCGCGCACGTTGTCCGGCGAGCGTGGCCTCGCGCATCTCGTTCAGCATCCGCGCCGCCTGCGCCGCGTCCACGGTGGCCAGGCGCGCCACGTTCATCGGCGGGTTCCCCACGGTGGTCCTCCCGGAAAGGGTGTCGAACACACTTGTCAAGCCGTCCGGGCGGCGGTTTCCGGTCCGACTGTCCCTCTCATAGTGCCGTTCCGGGCATGGCGGAGGCACAGACTCCGCGCATGTGCCCCCATAAGTTGCAACCCCCTGCAACCCTGGTGAACGGTCGGAAGGTGGCTGAGACTTGCCCGTGACGCGTTACGCGTCCGCGGGCTCAACGGGCCCAGACTGTGGGGGTGGTGCCGTGTCGGCGCAGCACCACCCCCTACCGTCCGGTGCCCCGGCCGACTTCACGGCGGGGGCACGGCCCGGCGGCGCCCAAGCCCGCGGTCCGTCCGTGACGGACGACGCCGGCCGCACCCGCGCGGCGGATCCGCGCACCGCGCAGAACAGCCGCCCCGAGGCAGGTCCGGACCCGCGCACCAGCGCGGCCTCGCGCCCCCGGGCAGGTCCGGACCCCCGCCCACCAGCGCGGCCCGGCGCCCCCGGGCACCAGCGCGGCCCGGCGCCCCCCGGACAGGTCAGGCAGGCCGTGCCCGGTCCACCACCGACTCCAGGTCCAGGCCCGTGGGCAGGGTGCCGAAGGACGCGCCGTGGTCGCCGCCCAGACGGGAGGCGCAGAACGCGTCGGCGACCTCCGACGGCGCGAACCGCACCAGCAACGAGCCCTGAAGCACCAGCGCGAGCCGCTCCACCAGCCGCCGCGCCCGCCCCTCGATGCCGTCCAGATCGGCGAGTTCGGTGAACAGGTCCTTCACCGCCCGGTCCAGCCGGTGGTCGCCGCCGTGCGCCCGGCCGATCTCGGTGAGACAGGCGTCCAGCGCGCCCGGCTCCCGCTGCAGCGCCCTGAGCACGTCCAGCGCCTGCACGTTCCCGGCGCCCTCCCAGATGGAGTTCAGCGGCGACTCCCGCACCAGCCGGGGCATGCCGGACTCCTCGACGTACCCGTTGCCGCCCAGGCACTCGGCGGCCTCCACCGCCACCGGCGCGCACCGCTTGGTGATCCAGTACTTGGCGGCCGGCACCGCGAGTCGCAGGAAGGCGCGTTCCTGCTCGCCGTCGTCGTCACAGGCCGCTGCCAGTCGCAGCGCGAGCGTGGTCGCCGCCTCCGACTCCAGCGCGAGATCGGCGAGGACGTTGCGCATGAGCGGCTTGTCGGCCAGCTTCCCGCCGAAGGCCTCCCGGTAGGTGCAGTGGTGCACCGCCTGGGCCACCGCCTGCCGCATCAGCCCCGCCGAGCCGAGCGCGCAGTCCAGCCGGGTCGCGGAGACCATGCCGATGATCGTGCGCACCCCGCGGCCCTCCTCGCCGACCCGGCGCGCCCAGGTGCCGTCGAACTCGACCTCGGCGGAGGCGTTGGAGCGGTTGCCCAGCTTGTCCTTCAGCCGCTGCAGGAGGAAGACGTTGCGGTCGCCGTCGGGCAGGACCCGCGGGACCAGGAAGCAGGTCAGCCCGCCGGGGGCCTGCGCGAGCACCAGGAAGGCGTCCGACATGGGCGCCGAACAGAACCACTTGTGACCGGTCAGCCGGTACGTACCCGGCTCCGCGAGGGGCAGCGCCCGCGTGGTGCCGGCGCGGACGTCGCTGCCGCCCTGCTTCTCGGTCATGGCCATCCCGAACAGCGCGCCGGGCTTCTGACCGGGGGGCCGCAGCTCCCGGTCGTAGATCGTGGAGGTCAGCCGGGGCTCCCACTCGGCGGCCAGCTCCGGGTCGGCGCGCAACGCGGGAACGGCCGCGTGCGTCATCGACAGCGGACAGCACGTGCCGGCCTCGACCTGCGTCCAGACCAGGAACCCGGCCGCCCGGCGCACATGGCCGGCGGGTCGTGTCCAGGCACCGGTCAGCCCCGCCGACACGCCCTTGCCGAGCAGGCGGTGCCAGGCCGGATGGAACTCGACCTCGTCGATGCGGTGGCCGTAGCGGTCGTGGGTGTGCAGCCGGGGCGGGTGCTCGTTCGCCTGCACCGCCCACTCCTGCAGCTGCGCGGAACCGGCGGCCCGGCCGAGCGCGGACAGTTCCGCGCGCACCTCGTCCAGCACGTCCGGGCCGGTGTGGCGGTCGACGGCCTCGGTGAGGGCCCGGTCGGCGGTGAAGACGTCGTAGCCGATCAACGGGGGCGGCTGATTCGTCACGGTGTGGGTGGAGGGGCCTGCCATGAGGGGAACCTACCCGGGAAGGCGGCGGTGATGGCCTCCAGAGTGGCACAGCACCGCCCCGAAGAGCACCGGAACCGGCTTCGCGGGGCCGCCGGGACAGGCCACGGGCCCCGGAAGGTGAGGGCGGTCCCGTGCTGCGGATACCTTTGGGTCGTGCAGCCAGCAAGTGATACCCCCGAGCGGCCGGCCGGCCGGCTCCACCGCGCCAGAGCCCTCTACCGGAACGTCTCCAAGCGCCGGACCGCCTGGCTGTTGCTCAAGGACACCGTCAACTCCTGCATGGAGTACCGCATCCTGGGCCTGGCGGCCGAGGCGGCGTTCTTCACGCTGCTGTCGGTGCCGCCGCTGCTGCTGAGCCTGATCGGACTGCTCGGGTACGTCGACGACTGGACCGGCGCCGACACCATCCACAGCCTGGAGACCAACCTCCTGGAGGCCTCCCGCACGGTGCTGTCCGACAAGGGCGTCAAGGAGATCGCCGAGCCGATCCTGCACGACGTGATGCAGGGCGGCCGGCCCGACGTCATCTCCATCGGCTTCCTGTTCGCCCTGTGGTCGGGCTCGCGCGCGGTGAACGTCTTCATCGACACCATCACCGTCATGTACGGCCTCGACGGCGTCCGGGGCATCGTCAAGACCCGGATCATGGCGTTCCTGCTCTTCATCGTGGCGCTGCTGATCGGCTCGGTGGCGCTGCCGCTGATGGTGGCCGGGCCGGACGCGGTGGTCCGGATCGTGCCCTGGTCGGAGACGGTCGTGCAGGTCCTGTACTGGCCGGTCGTGATCGTCCTGTCCATCGTCTTCCTGACGACGCTGTACCACGTCTCGGTGCCGGTGCGGTCGCCGTGGATCGAGGACGTGCCCGGCGCCCTGGTCGCCCTCGCCATGTGGGTCCTGGGCAGCTTCCTGCTCCGCATCTACCTCACGAACACCATCGAGGGCGCGACGATCTACGGCTCCCTCGCCGCCGCCGTGGCCGTTCTGCTGTGGATCGGTGTGTCCGCGTTCGCCGTGCTCGTCGGCGCGGCGGTGAACGCGGCCATCGACCGGGTCTGGCCGGCCGCGGCCACGGCCGCCGCACGCGAGGCCAACGAGAGGGTGCGCGAGGCGCAGGTCGCCGAGTACGTCGCCCGCGCCGCGGCCGCGGCCCGCGAGACCGATCCCGACGACCCCGACATGCCCTCCGAGTTCCCCGAGCGCTGGTCCCGCTTCCTGCCGCCGGAGGACGTGACGGCCCGCCTGCGCACCCACGCGAAGAACCCCCACCATGCGCACAAGGCCAACGGCGGGAGAGGCGGCAGCGGGACCACCGGCCACAGCGGACCCCCTGGGACCGGCCACAGCGGACCCACCGGTCCCACCGGGACCACCGGCCCCGAGGGGAGCGACGGGGACCCGTTCCGCCCGGACCATTGACGGTCCGGGCGGCGCGGGGTGCCTTCGGCCGAGGAGAGTACCGCGGGGGCGAGCGGAACCGACCGGCTGAGGGACCGACGGTCGGCCGGCCGTCGGGGCGCACGGAGGACGGCTGTGCTCGGCCGGCGGCTACCCGTCTCCACCCTGAGGCTTGGGCCTGTGGGTGGAGAACGTAGGGACCAGGCAGGCACCGAGCCCTGCCGCGGGCGGCTCCACGCGCCCGCGCTCAGCCGAAGTGGACCTGCCCCTTCGGGGTGTCCAAGGTGAAGGAGAGCGCGGTCGGCCCCGGGGCGAGGGCCAGTGAGGTGCCGAGGGCCGTCAGCGGGCCGTGCACCTGCTCCGGGTCCGGTGTCGAGGCGGAGACCGACAGCAGGGGGGTGACCGGCAGGTCCGAGGCGGCCGGGTGCCGTGAGTCGCCCCAGTCGATGAGGAACGGCACCAGACCGGAAGCGGCGTCGGTCAGCCGCCATCGCAGCAGGGTGCCGTCCGGAGTACGGCGGCTCATCGGCCGTACCGGGCCCGGGTCATGGCCCCACGCCCGTGCCGCCGCGATCGCCGCGTCCAGGTCGGGCGGGCTGATCGCCCAGGTCGGTACGGCGGGGCCGGTCAGCCGGTCGACGCCGAACGGCCGCGGCCCGGCGGGCTCGGGCTGCTCCGGATCGGGTCCGACGATCTCCAGATAGCTCCGGCCGCCGAGCCCCACCAGATGGTTCCGCGTGCCCAGCCCGGGGTGCGTCCCGCCCGGCACCGGCGTGACCCCGGTCCGCCGCGTGAACTCGGCGACCGTCGCCCCCAAGTCGGGTGTGGCGAGGACGAGATGATCCAGCAGTGGCGGAATGACGTTCATCGCGCGTGAGGTTACGCGATCGGGACCCTCCCGCGGAACGCCCGCACCGCACGACGCGCCCGGCCGAGCCTGGCAGGAGGGTGAGCGGGCAGTCCACCATCGACCGGGCCGTCCGCCTAGAGTGCCGGGGCATGCCCTCCCGCATCCTCCTCTACACCCGCACCGCCGACTACCGCCACGACTCCATCCCGGACGCCGTCGCCGCCGTCGGGGCGCTCGGCCGGTTCGCGGTCGAGCACACCGAGGATCCGGCCGACCTGGAACGGCCGCTGGACGGGTTCGCGGCCGTGGTCTTCCTCTCCACCAGCGGAGACGTGCTGACCCCGGCCGGACGCGAGCGGCTGGAGCGGTACGTCGCATCGGGCGGGGGCTTCGCCGGGGTGCACGCGGCGGCCTGCACCGAGTACGGGTGGCCGTACTACGGCGAACTCCTCGGCGCCCGTTTCACCCGGCACCCGGCCTGTCAACCGGGCCGGGCCATCGTCGCGGACCCCGGCCATCCCGCCACCCGGCACCTGCCGGCCGTGTGGGAGTTCACCGACGAGTGGTACGACTTCGACCACGCCCCGGGCGGCCGGACCCGGGTGCTGCTGCGCGCCGACGAGACGTCCTACGACGGCGGCGGGATGGGCGCGGACCATCCGCTGGCGTGGTGCCGCGAGCACGGGCCGGGAGGCGCACGCGTGTTCTACACCGCACTCGGTCACGCGTCCGCCGCCTACCGCGACCCGGCCTTCCTGGCTCACCTGGACGGGGGGCTCATCTGGGCGTCCCGGCTGGGCAAGTGACGTTTCTGCGGTGAACCGGTTCCCCCATTGGGGTGAGTAAAGCTGGCGTAGGAGGAAGGTCACGTGAGTATCTAGAGATGCTCTTGTCTTGGCAAAGGGCGTCGAGACGCGACGGGCCCTCCCCGTCCCGCGTCACCCACCCACAGGAGGAGCCGGACCTTGACTTACGGTAAGAAGCTGCGCGAGCGCATCGCCGGGCCCGGGACCACACCGCTGATCGGCGTGTACGACATGTACTCGGCGTCGATCGCGGCCAACCACTACGACGGGATGTTCGTATCGGGCTTCGGTTTCGCGGCCTCGTACTACGGGCTGCCGGACATCGGATTCATCGCCTGGCCGGACATGGTGGCCTTCGTCCAGCGACTGCGGGGCGCCTTCCCGCACCACCATCTGCTGGTCGACATCGACGACGGATACGTCGACCCCGAGGTCGCCTGTCACGTCGTCGAGGGACTGGAGCGCATCGGCGCCTCGGGGGTGATCCTGGAGGACCAGAAGCGGCCCCGCCGCTGCGGCCACGCCGACGGCAAGCAGGTGCTGCCGCTGGAGGAGTACCTGGAGAAGCTGCACCAGGTCCTGGAGACCCGTAACGACCTGGTCGTCGTCGCCCGTACGGACGCCACCGACGAGCACGACATCCTGCACCGCGCCGAGATGCTCGCCGCCACCGACGCCGACGTGGTGCTGGTCGACGGAGTGCGCAGCGTCGAGTGGATCAAGCGGATCCGGGAGGTCGTCGGCGACAAGCCACTGCTCTTCAACCAGATCGCCGGCGGCAAGTCGCCCCGCCTGTCCCTCGGTGAACTGTCCGATCTCGGCGTGGACGTCGCCATCTACAGCACCCCCTGTCTGTTCGCCGCGCACGAGGCCATGGACACCGCGCTCACCGGCCTGAAGGCGGCCGACGGCCGGCTGCCGGAGGTGGATCCCGCGAGCGGGATCGGCGTCAAGGCGGCCACCAGCCTGCTGGAGCGCAACATCGCCCGTGACCGGCTCACCCCCGAGGGTGTGGGCGTGTGAGCGGTGCCGTACCCCGGCTGGGCGTCGCCACGGCGGTCGTCGCCGCGCTCCTCGCCGCCGCCGCCCCCGCGGTCGCCTCCGGGGGTCTGGTCACCGTGATCGACAACTCGCGTACGGGCACGGACAATTCGGAGACCGACTCGTTCCTCGAGGTCGACCGCGCGGCCAACGCGCAGACCGGCAGCGGCACCGCCGGCAGTGACCACGACGGCAGTGCCGTGGACGTGGTGCAGGCCCTCGTGTCCGCCGCCCACCGGGACGAGGAGGACTGAGGGACGACCGGGCACGACGACGACGGCCGGGCACCCCGTGCGGGTGGTGCCCGGCCGTCACCGTGCCGACGGCCTCCCGCGGTCAGTCCTCGTCGAGGTCGGGGAGGCCGTTCTCGGCGACCTCGACGTCCTCCTTCGGGTCGTGCTCGTCGGCGGGCGAGGCCACGGTGGCGCGCTGCTGTCCGGGAGCGAGGGTGTGGCAGGCGGCGTGCGCCGTGCCGTAGGCGGTGACCAGGGCGACTGTGGCCGCTGCGAGGGCCGCGGCGGTACGGGTGGTGTGCTTCATGCCCGGCGAACGATCTTGCGCACGCGTGGTCACCGCCCACCGCCCGAACGTGCCGTCCGCCTCACGCAGTTGGCCGCGGGCGGGACGGGGCCGGACGGGGGCGCCGGGTCCGCGCCCGCGCGTCGTACCGGCCGTGCCGACGGCTCGGTCCACCGGCCCGGCGCCCCGGCGGTGCCGAAGCGGGGCCGACGTACCCGGCCGCGGCTTCCCGACCGGGATCGGCGCCCCGGTGTCCACCGAACGGCCCACAGCCGGGGCCTGTGCACCGGAATACCTTCCGGTGATGTGGTGCTCTGAAATGAACACCGCGGGCGTGTGGCGAAGGGCTGGTGGGCGATGACGGCAGACCGGACGGGCCCTGTGGTGAGCACGACGCACGGAGCCGTACGCGGCCGCTTCGAGCGGGGGACCGCGGTCTTCCGGGGCATCCCGTACGCCGCCCCGCCGTTCGGCGCCCTGCGGTTCCGGCCGCCCCGGCCGCCCGAGCCCTGGGACGGGGTGCGGGACGCCGGCGCCTTCGGGCCGACGGCGCCGAAACCGCCGTACTCCGAGGCGTTCGCCCCGTACCTGTCCGACCCGGTCGTCCCCGGCGACGACTGTCTCAACCTCAACGTATGGACCCCCGAGCCGGGGCCGGGCGCCCGGCTGCCGGTGCTCGTATGGCTGCACGGCGGCGCCCTGACCAGGGGATCCTCGGCGGTGCCGGTGTACGACGGCGGCGCTTTCGCCCGCGACGGGGTCGTCTGCGTCTCCGTCGGCTACCGGCTCGGGGTCGAGGGCTACGGGCTGTTCCCGGACGCGCCCCCCAACCCCGGCCTGCGCGACCAGCTCGCCGCGCTGCGCTGGGTGCACGAGAACATCACGGCCTTCGGCGGCGACCCCGGCCGGATCACGCTGTGCGGCCAGTCGGCCGGCGCCATCAGCACCGGCGTCCTGCTCGCCGCGCCCCACACGCAGGGCCTGGTCCGGCGGGCGGTGCTGCAGAGCGGCGCGCCCGAGGTCTGCGACCGTGACAAGGTACGGCGGATGGTGCGCCGGATGGCGACCCGGCTGAGGATCCCCGCCACCGCCGAGGCGTTCGCCGGGGTCGACCGTGACCTGCTGCTGCGCGTCCAGGCCGAGGCCGGCCGCCTCAGCAGCCCGGTGCTGGGCGGACCCGCGTTCGGCATCGTCGTCGACGGCGACCTCGTGCCCTGCGACCCGCTGAAGGCACTGACCGAAGGCACCGCCGCCCGGGACGTCGAACTGCTCATGGGCTGGACCCGGGACGAGTACCGGTTGTGGCTGGTGCCCGGCGGGCTGCTGGAGCGCATTGACCGGCTCGGCGCCGTCGCCCTGGCCGGGGCCATGGCCCGCTGCCGCGCGAGCCACGACGTCCCGCGCGGGTACCGTGCCCTGCACCCCGGCGCCGGGACCGCCGAGATCGTCGGCCAGATGGTCACCGACCACCTGCTGCGGGCGCCCCTGCACCGGCTCGCCGACGCCCGCCCCGGCAGCTCCTACCTGTACGAGTTCGCGTGGCCGTCCCGCCTGCCCGGCCTCGGCGCCTGCCACGCCCTGGAACTGGGGTTCGTCTTCGGCACCGGGGACACGCCCGAGTCGAGGAAGCTGGCCGGTGAGGGCGCCCCGCGGGAGCTGGGCGAGGCGATGCACGCCGCCTGGGTGCGGTTCGTGACGCACGGGGACCCCGGCTGGCCGGCGTGGAACGCCCGCCACCCGGTCCGGATCTTCGACGACGGTGAGCCGGATACCGCATACGGCCCACGGGACGCGGAAATGGCCCTGTGGTCGGCCGCGTCCACCCTCCCGCAAGCCCCGCGCACCGCCGTACCCCGCGCCCCCGGTGCCGAGGTCGCCGCCGCGATGCGCCGGCTGCGCCGCTCGGTGGGAGCCCTGCGCCGCTGAGCCAACGGCACGGGCTCACGCTGACGCCCCACGCCAGCCGCAACCGCCCCAGCGGGGCCCACAGTGCCCGGCGGCGGTCGGCCACCCCTGCTGCCGCGGCGACCCCCTCCGGCCCGGAGCAGGCCGCGACCGGCTGCGCCGCTCGGTGGGAGCCCTGCGCCGCTGAGCCAACGGCACGGGCGCGCGAGGACGCCCACGCCACATGGCAGCCGCGACCGTCCCAGCGGAGGCCGGGGGCCGGGGGCCTACGGCGCCCCGGCGCCGGTCGGCCCGCCCCCGCTGTCGCGGTGATTCCCTCGGGCCTGGGGCAGCCGCGACCGCCGCGGCGGGAGCCGGGGCCCACGGCGTCCCGGCGCCGGTCGGCCGGGTCCGCTGTCGCCCGGCGCTAGTCCGCCAGCTCCGCTATCGCCGTGATTCCCTCCGGGCCCACCCGGCAGCATCCCCCGATCAGCCGTGCCCCCGCCCGCCGCCAGGCGGTGATCTGCGCGGCGCTGAACGTCGTACGACCCCGCCAGGCACGTGCCTGTGCGTCCCAGCCCTCGCCGCTGTTGGGGTAGGCGACGACCGGCCGGCCGGTGACCCGCGCCGCGATCTCCACGGCGGGCTCGACGTCCCCGGGCGCGCAGCAGTTCACGCCGACGGCTATCACCTCGTCCACGTCGGCGGCGAGGGCGAACGCCTCCTCCAGGGGCTGTCCGGCCCGCGTCCGCCGCCCGTCGACCGTGTACGACAGCCAGGCCGGCACGCCCAGGCCACGCACCGCCCGCAGCAGCGCGACGGCCTCGTCCGTGTCGGGGACGGTCTCCAGTGCCAGCACGTCCGGAGCGGCGGCGGCCAGCGCCTCGATCCGGGGCCGGTGGAACCGCTCCAGTTCGGCCACGCTCAGCCCGTACCTGCCCCGGTACTCGGAGCCGTCCGCGAGCATCGCCCCGTACGGCCCGACCGAGGCCGCCACCCACAGCGGGCGTTCGACGCCCCGGTCAGCCGCCTGCCGGGCCGCCGAGCGGGCCAGCTCCACGCTGCGGGCGAGCAGTCGCGCGGCTTCCGCGCGGCCGATGCCGCGCTTGCCGAAGCCCTCGAAGGTGGCCTGGTAGCTGGCGGTGATCGCCACGCTCGCGCCCGCGAGGAAATAGGCGCGATGGGCCTCGGTGACCGCCTCCGGCCGCTCGGCGAGCAGCCGCGCCGACCACAGCTCGTCGCTCAGTTCGTGCCCGGCCGACTCCAGCTGGTTGGACATGCCGCCGTCGAGCACCACCGTCCCGGCGGCGAGGGCGTCGGCGAGGCGGGGAGAGGTGTCGCTGGTCATGCGACGACGCTAGTCGAAGCGGACGGCGTCCGGCTCAGGAGGATCCGCAAAAGGGGCCCGCCCGGGCGCGCCCGGGTCGAGCGGTCCGCGATGAACCGCCCGCCCGCCTCTGGTCCCCGAGGGCACGGTGCGGGTGGGATGAACTCCCGGGGCGCCCCCACCGGAACAGGGGCGTCCAGGGTCCCGTGAGGAAGGACGGCCACCGCCGTGATCCGACTGCCCGCCGACGACCGCGCGTCGAGCCCGTACACCGGCTACACCCGAGCCCACTGGGAGGCCGCGGCCGACGCCCTGCTCGCCGCCGTCGAGCCGTACGCCACCCCCGACCGTGCCCTGTACCACCTGCCCGGCGACCGGGTGAGCCACTCCGGCCGTCTCTCCGACGGCTTGGAAGGGTACGCCCGCACCCTGCTGCTGGCCGCGTTCCGCCGCGACGAGACCGTGCTCGGCCGGTACGCCGAGGGCCTCGCGGCCGGTCCCGGCGGTGTCTGGCCGCGGATCACCGACCGCGGCCAGCCGCTGGTCGAGGCCGCCTCGGTGGCGCTCGCCCTGCGCCTGACCCGGCCGTTGCTGTGGGACCGCCTGGACGACGCGGTGCGCCAGCGGACCGCGTCCTGGCTGGCGGACGCGCTCACCGCCGAACCCTGGCCGTGCAACTGGGAGCTGTTCCCGGTCACCGTCGGCGGGTTCCTCGCGGAGATCGGCCACCGCGAGGAGACCGCCCGCAAGGCGATCGACCGCGGGCTGGAGCGTGTCGAGGGCTGGTACGTCGGAGACGGCTGGTACACCGACGGCGACGGCCGCAAGTTCGACTACTACAACGGCTGGGCCATGCATCTGTACACCGTCCTCCACGCCTGGCTGGCGGACGACGGCGAGCTGCTCGCCGTGTACGGCCGACGGCTGTCGCGCCACCTCGCCGACCACGCCCGGCTCTTCGGCGGCGACGGCGCCCCGCTGCGCCAGGGCCGCTCCCTGACCTACCGGTTCGCGACGACGGCCCCGCTCTGGCTCGGCGCGCTGACCGGGCACACCCCCCTGGCCGCGGGTGAGACGCGGCGCCTGGCCTCCGGAGCCCTGCGGTACTTCCTCGACGGCGGCGCGGTCGACGAGCGGGGCCTGCTGCCGCTCGGCTGGCTGGGCCCCGACACCTCGCTCGTGCAGAACTACTCGGGCCCCGCCTCGCCGTACTGGGCGAGCAAGGGCTTCCTCGGTCTGCTGCTGCCGCCCGGGCACGAGGTGTGGACGGCACCGGAGGAACCGGCGCCGGCCGACCGTACCGATGCGGCACACCCGCTGCCCGCTCCCAACTGGCTGCTGCAGTCCACCCGTTCGGACGGCGTGGTCCGGCTGCACAACCACGGCAGCGAGGACGTCCGGTACGACCCCTACTACACCCGGCTCGCCTACTCGACCGCCACAGCGCCCCTGCCGTCGTACGACAACAGTGTGGTCGTCGGGGGTGAGCCGGGCCGTACGGAGATCGAGCCGCTCGGCACGGGCGAGGGCTGGATCGCCTCCCGGCACACCGTACGCGCCGGGATCACCGTCACCAGCCTGGTGGCCGTCCGGGGCGCCGTCGAGGTGCGGGCCCATCTGGTGGCGGGCGCGGCGGCCGGGACCCCGGTGCGGGTGACGGGCTGGCCGGCCGGGGACGGCGTACGGGCCGACCTCGCCCCGGCCGCCGGTCTGTCGGCGCGGCTGACCGGGACGACCGGGGAGGGGGGGTCCACGCTCTTCGTGGCGCTCGCCCGGCTCACCGGGGAGCGGGACCCCGTGCCCCTGACGGAACTGGTGACCGTCACGGTGCGGGAGACCGGAGGCGCCCAGGCGGGCTACGAGGTGCGGGTGAGCTGGGCGGCGGGCCCGGAGAAGGTCTTCCGCTTCACGGCGTCGGCCGGCCGGTCCGCGGGCCCGTCGTGGTCGGTGGCGCCCGCCCCGGTGAGCGGCTGACGGAGGAGGGGGTGACGGAGGAGGGGGTGACGGGCGGCCCGGGCCTCGCGGGCGCGGACCGCCGCGCACGGTTCGGCGGGCGCCGAACCGAGCCGGGGCTAGCGTGGCCGGTATGACCGCAGAGTCCGCCCCCGCCTCCTTCGCCGGCCTCCACCACCGCCCTGGAGAGCCGCTGCTGCTGCCCAACGCCTGGGACCACGCCTCGGCCGCCGCCCTCGCCGCCCGGGGCTTCCCGGCGATCGCCACGACGAGCCTGGCGGTGGCGGCGGCCGTCGGCCTGCCCGACGGGGAGGCCGCCACCCGCGAGCACACCGTCCGTCTCGCCCTGACCCTCGGCTCCGGGCCCTTCCTCCTCTCGGTCGACGCCGAGGACGGCTTCAGCGACGACCCGGAGGAAGTCGCCGCCCTGGCCCGCGAGTTGTGGGCCGCCGGCGCCGTCGGCGTCAACCTGGAGGACGGCCTGGGGCCGGCCGCCCGGCACGCGGCGAAGATCGCGGCCGTGAAGGCGGCCGTACCCGGCCTGTTCGTCAACGCCCGCACCGACACCTACTGGGCCGGCGACGGCGACGAGAAGGACACCCTGCGCCGGCTCGACGCCTACCAGGAGGCGGGTGCCGACGGGGTCTTCGTGCCCGGCGTGAACGACCCGGAACGCGTCGCGGCCCTCGTCCGGCACACCGGTGTCCCCCTCAACGTGCTGTACTCGCCCGCCGGACCCTCGCTCGCCCGCCTCGCCGACCTCGGTGTGCGCCGCGTCAGCCTGGGCTCGCTGCTGTACCGGCGGGCGCTCGGCGCGGCCCTGGACGCGGTGGCCGACATCGCGGCCGGACGCGTCCCGGGCGGTACGACCCCGTCCTACGCCGACGTCCGGGCCCTCGAACACAGCGTCTCGGCGAGCCGGTCGGCGAACTCCACCGGGTGATCCAGCGTGCCGAGATGCCCGCCCGGGAACGCGACGCAGGCACTGGCCAGCCGCTCGGCGAGCAGCTCGGCCGTGCGGTGCAGGAGCTGGCCGCGCGAGTCGCCGCCGAAGCCGATCGTGAGCCGGCCCGCGGGCGGGGCGCCGGTGGGCGCGTACGCGGTGAACGGGCGCAGGACGCGGGCCAGGAAGACGCCGAACGGGGTCGCCGACCCGCCCTCGGCGGGCGGGCGTCCGGGCCCGTCCAGCTGTGCGATCAGCTCCGTGCGCCGCGCCGCCCCGTCCGGCAGGACCGTGACGCACGGCGGCTCGTGCGCGACCACGTGCGCCAGCCGCCCGGGGTGCCGGGCCAGCAGGTCCAGCGCGGCGATGCCACCGGAGCTGGTGCCGAACACGTACGCCGACTCGCCCTCCGGCAGCACCGCGTCCAGCACCCGCCGCGCGCCCTCGCTCCAGTCCGCCACCCGCTGCTCGGCGACCGGCCCGCCCAGCCGGCCGTGCGCGAGGCCCAGCGGGTCGTACGTCACCACGGTGAAGCGGGTCGCCAGCCGCTCGGTCAGCGGTCCGAGGCCCATCGGGTGCCCGGATCCGCCCGGCACGAGCAGCAGCACGGGACCGCGGCCCGTGACGTCGTGGTGCGGTGTCTCAGTCATCGCCGCGCTCCCGGGGCCAGTGTTCGAGGGTGATGTGCAGGGCGTCGACCGCCTTGTCCCAGGAGGTCCGTACGTCCCGGTCCGCGCCGAAGCCGCCCGCGCTCTCCAGCACGCAGTACCCGTGGAACGTGCTGCGCAGCAGGCGCACCGCGTCCGTGAGGTCCGGTTCCGCCAGGCCGTACGCGCGCAGCATGCCGTACGTGATCTCCGCCGTGCGGCGCAGCGCGGGTGAGTCCGCGACCAGGGCCTGGTCGACGCGGATCTGGGTGGCCGCGTACCGGCCCGGGTGCTCCAGGGCGTACTCCCGGTAGGCGCCGGCGAACGCCGTCAGCGCCTCCTTGCCGGCCCGCCCGGCCACGGCCGCCGCGATCCGGTCGATCAGCTCGCCGCCCGCGTGCAACGCCAGCCGGGTGCGCAGGTCCTGGAGATTGCGGACATGTGAGTACAGGCTCGCGTCCCTGACCCCGAAGCGGCGGGCCAGCGCGGAGACGCTGACGTTGTCGAAGCCGACCTCGTCCGCCATCTCGGCGGCGGCTGCCACCAGCCGTTCCACGCTGAGTCCCGCCCGGGCCACACGCCCACCTCCTTGGATGTCTAGGACGAATCCTAGTGCATCTAGGAAGACGTGGTGCCGGGCGTCAGGGCCCCGCGGATCAGCCGGCCGTCGGGGCGGCGGCAGCCGAGAAGACGAACGAGAACTCGGCGGGCTCGGCCGGCAGGTGGTACCGGGGGAGCGGGCCCGGACCGCAGGACTGGGAGCCGATGCCGTGCTGGCCGTGGTCGAGGTTGACCCAGACCGTCTCGCCGGGCACCAGGTCGCTGCGGTGGGTCGCCGCGTCCAGCTGCTCGGTGGTCCAGCGGCGGGCGGTGAGGAGGAACGCGGGGTCGCCCTCGACGCGCAGGCCGCCCAGCAGCGCCCAGCGGACGTCGATACGGGCGCCGTTCTCCTGCGGGCGGACGTACGGCGTCTGCAGGTCCTCCACGGTCGACCGCCAACGGCCGACCACGGCCGCCGTCCTGGTGTCGGGGTACGCCTCGCCGGGACCGCCGCCGTACCACTCCACGCGGTCGACCGCCGACAGCCCGAAGCGGATGCCGAGCCGGGGCAGGGGGACCGTCCAGTCGCCCTCCGGGACCGTGCCGACGGTCAACCGCAGCCGGTCGCCGTCCGACGTCCAGCGGTACACCGTCGACAGCCCCGTGTCCCGGGCGGCCGGCGCCACCCTCGTACGGACCGTCAGCGCGTCCTCGCCCGCCTCCACCGCGTCCAGCCGGTGCCGCATCCGGTGCAGGCCCAGCCTGCGCCAGAGGAGGCCGTAGCGGAGGTCGGGCTGCCAGGGGGCGCCGTCGTCGTTGTCGGTGGTGGCCCGCCACACGTCCAGCCGCAGATCACGGACGGCGATGTCACCGATGGCCCGCAGGGCTCCCGTGCGGGCGTCGAAGACGCCGGGGCCGAGCCTGATCACCCCGTCGCCGGACACCGGCCGGGCGGTCGCCGCCGTGTACGGCGTGCGACGCTCCGCCGCGGGGAGCTGGCCCCAGGCGACCAGGTGGCCCTTCGGCGCCCACGGGGTGCCGGCCGCGAGCACCGCACGGACCGTCCAGTGGGCCTCGCCGGCCGGTGCAGCGGGCGGCGGTGCGGGCAGCTTGACGTCGGCGGACGCGCCGGGTGCCAGCGCGGGCACGGGCAGCGTGCCGGAGTCCACCGCCTCGCCCTCGACCTCGTACGACCAGGAGAAGGCCAGCGCCGACAGGTCGGCGAAGTCGTGCTTGTTGGTGACGCGGACCGTGCCGTCCGTGCCGTCGCCCGTGATCCCGACCGGTTCGATCACCTTCTTGTACTCGGTCAGGCCGGGGGAGGGCCGGCGGTCCGGGAAGAGCAGGCCGTCGCAGACGAAGTTGCCGTCGTGCAGTTCCTCGCCGAAGTCGCCGCCGTAGGCGTAGCCCAGCCCGGGATGGGCGATGCCGTGGTCGATCCACTCCCAGACGAAGCCGCCCTGGAGCCGGTCGTGGGTGTCGAAGAGCTTCTGGTAGTCGGCCAGTCCGCCAGGTCCGTTGCCCATGGCGTGCCCGTACTCGCACAGGACGAGGGGGAGTCGGCGGCGCCTGTGCGGCCCGCCGTCCAGGCCGCGGCCGATCCGCTCGACCTCGGCGTGGCCCGCGTACATGCGCGAGTACACGTCCGTGTCACGGCAGTCCGGGTCACCCTCGTAGTGCACCGGCCGCGAGGGGTCGCGGCCGTGGATCCACTCGGCCATCGCCGTCAGGCCCCGGCCGGTGCCGGCCTCGTTGCCGAGGGACCAGATCACGACCGACGGGTGGTTCTTGTCCCGTTCGACCATGCGGGCCGCGCGGTCGAGCAGGGCCGGCGTCCAGCGGTCGTCGTCGACGGGGTTGTCCCGCCAGCCCTGCTCGGTGAAGCCGTGCGTCTCCAGGTCGCACTCGTCGATCACCCACAGGCCCAGCTCGTCGCACAGACCGAGGAAGGCCGGGTGCGGCGGATAGTGGGAGGTGCGAACGGCGTTGATGTTGTGCCGCTTCATCAGCAGCACGTCCTCGCGCATGGTCGCGAGGTCGAGCGCCCGGCCCCGCTCGGGGTGCCACTCGTGCCGGTTGACGCCCTTGAAGAGCACCGGGCGGCCGTTCACCTTGATCAGACCGTCCGACAGCGCCACCGTGCGGAAGCCGACGCGCAGCGGCACACGTTCGCCCCGGGTCGCCAGCACGCCGTCGTACAGCCTCGGCGTCTCCGCCGACCACGGCTCGACCGGCACCGTCACCGGCTCACCGGTCGCGATGTCGATGCCGAGGTCCGGGACGCTCACCCGGCCGTCCACGTCGGAGTCGACGCGCAGTGTGCCCTCACCGGTGGTGTGGTCGTACGAGGCGTGCACGAAGAAGTCGAGGACGCTGCCCGCCGGCCGGTGCAGCACGGTGACGTCCCGGAAGATGCCGGGCAGCCACCACTGGTCCTGGTCCTCCAGGTACGAACCCGCCGACCACTGGTGCACCCGGACGGCCAGGACGTTGCCGGCCGGCCTGAGCAGCTGTCCGACCGCGAATTCGTGCGGCAGCCGGGAGCCCTTGAACTCGCCGAGCTCCGTGCCGTTCAGCCAGACGCGGGCACAGGACTCCACGCCGTCGAAACGGAGTACGGCGTCACCGTCCGCGGGCCAGTCCCCGGGCAGGTCGAACACGCGCAGGTGGTCACCGGTCGGGTTCTCGGTCGGCACGCGGGGCGGGTCCACCGGGAAGGGATAGAGGTGATTGGTGTAGACGGGGGAGCCGTGACCCTGGAGCACCCAGTGGCCGGGGACCGGGACCTCCGCCCAGTCGCCGGCGTCGTACCCCGGCGCCGCGAAGGAGTCGTCCTCCGCGTCGGCCGTGTCCGACAGCCGGAAGCGCCAGTCGCCGTTGAGGGAGAAGGACTCGGCGTCGGAGGAGGCGTACCAGGCGCGGGGCGGCAGCGCCCCGGAGCCCGGAGAGACGTCCTCGATGTACTCGGTGGTGGTCCGGAGCGACATGGGTCTCCTAGTTCGGCGTGCGCGAAGGGGAGGGGTCGGTCCGCCGTCCGGGCGGGGAGCCGGGCGGGGCTCCCGTGACGGCGGGTGCGGCCGAGGCGGTCAGCAGGAGCGGTCTTCCGGTGCGCGGACCGGTCACGTGCATCCCTTCCGTCGTCATGAAGGCTGTGCGGCACGGCTCCTTGCGGTGGTGGTGCGTCTCGCCGTGCGCTGTCCGGCGGACCGCAGGGCCCCTTCCAGGGCGAACGTGGCCGCGCCCAGGGACACCGGGTCGGTGGGGATCGGGGAGAGGACGATCTCGGTGGCGGTCAGCGGCCGCCGCAGCGCGTGCCGGGCGACCGCCCGCCGGACCTCCCCGAGCAGCGGCTCGCCCAGCCGGGCGGCGACCCAGCTGCTGAGCACGACCACTTCCGGGTTGAGCAGGTTGATCAGGTCGGCAATGCCGGCGCCGAGGTAACGGGCCGTTTCCTGCACGACCTTGAGGGCCACCGGATCGTCCTCGGCGACCGCCCGGGCCAGCGCGTCGACAGTGGCGGTCTGGTCCCCGGAATGCAGCAGGGCGGACCGCGGGCTGAGCTCGCGCAGGTTCTGCATGATGCCGGGTGCCCCGACGTACGTCTCCACGCAGCCGTGGTTGCCGCAGTGGCACAGCCGGCCGTCCAGCACGAGCGTGGTGTGCCCCCACTCTCCGGCGCTGTTGCTCGCCCCCCGGTGCAGGCCGCCGCCGAGCGCCAGACCGGCGCCGACCCCGGTGCCGAGGTTGACGACCACGGCGTCCCCGCGGCCCCGCGCCGCCCCGAACCACAGCTCCGCCACCGTGCAGGCGCGCAGCGGGTTGTCCAGGTACAGGGGATGGCCGATGTGTTCGGCGAGCAGGTCGAGCAGCGGTACGTCGTGCCAGTCCCAGTTGGGCGCGTACGCGGCGACACCGGTGTCCCGGTCCACCTGGCCCGGCACGCTCACCCCGACGCCGAGCACCCGGGCCGCCTCGACACCGGCCCGGGCGATCACCGAGCCGACCCCCGCGGCGACATGCGCGACCACCTGCTCGGGCCGGCTCTCCCCGGGCCGCACGTCCTGCTCGGCCCGGGCCAGTACGTTCAGCGCCAGGTCGAACAGCTCGACATGGATGTACGTCTCCGCGATGTCCACCCCGACCAGCGCGCCTCCCGACGCGTTGACGGCGACCAGCCCCCGGGGGCGGCCTCCGGCCGAGTCCTCGAACCCGACCTCGGTGATCATGCGCAGGTCCAGCAGTTCGCCGACGAGCGTGGCCACCGTGGCCAGGCTCAGTCCGGTGGCCGCCGCCAGCTCCTGACGGGAGGTGGGAGACTCGGCGATGATCTGCCGCAGCACCTCGTAGCGGTTCGCGGTGCGGATGTCACGTGATGTGCGCTTCACGCGGCTGCCCCCTACAGGCCTGCGGTCCGGGCCGGGCCGGGGCGGCATCGCCACCGGCGCGGGCGCCAGGCTAGGGGCTGGGCGGGACTTCCGGCAAGGGGTTGTGAAAAGGGCTGGAGAAAGTCCGCCGCTGTCCACGGCCCACGGCCCAGGTCCCACCGCCCACGGCCCTTCAGCCTCCGGCCGCCCCGTGGCCCCTCAGCCGTCGAGCAGGTCACGCACGAAGGCGTTGGAGAACGTGCCCGTGGGGTCCAGGGAGCGCACCAGGGCCCGGAAGTCGGCGAACCGCGGATACCGGCCACGCAGTACCGCCGACGGGACGCCGTACACCTTCCCCCAGTGCGGACGCGGGCCGAACGGCGTGAGCACCTCCTCCAGCCGCCGCACCACCGGCAGCACCGCCTCCTCGTCCCGCACCCACGTGAAGTGCAGCGCGACCGAATCCCGCCCGTGGGCCGGGCTGAGCCACTGCGCGTCGGCGGCGACCGTGCGCACCTCGCAGACCTGCAGCACACCGGCGACCGTCTCCCGCACGCCGTCGACCGCGGCCAGCGCGTCGAGGGCCGCCGCCCGGGGCAGCAGATACTCCGACTGGATCTCCTCGCCGCTGCTCGGTGTGAACCGCGCCCGGAAGTGCGGCAGCCGCTCGTGCCACGGCCCCGGCACGCCCAGCTGCCCGGTGCAGTTCCGCGCGGGCATGCCCGGCACCGGGTGCAGCTGCCGGTCCGCCGGCGGCGCCCACGGGAAGTCCACCGCCGGCCGGTCCGTGCGCCGCTTCACCCAGACCTGCCCGAAGGCCGGCTCCCGCCAGTCGGTGAACAGGCTCACGCTGTACCCGGAGGCCGCGACGGCGTCGAAGTCCAGTCCACGCAGCGGCAGCGCGGTGTACACCCGCTGCTCCACCTCGTACGCCGGCTCCAGGTCGAGCGTGAGCGCGGTGACCACTCCCAGCGCGCCGAGCGAGGTCACGGCACCGGCGAACCGCGCGTCGTCCCGGCCGACCGTCACCGCCGTACCGTCCGCGGTGATCAGCTCCACCTCCCGCACCGACGACGCCAGCGAACCGTTGCCGACCCCCGAGCCGTGCGTGCCGGTCGCCACCGAACCGGCCACCGAAATGTGCGGCAGGGACGCCATGTTGGGCAGGGCGAGGCCGTGCGCGTGGACGGCGCGGGCCAGCTCGGCGTACCGGACGCCGCCCCCCACCCGGACCGTGCGCGCCGCCGTGTCGACCTCGATCGGCCGCGGCAGACCGGCGGTGGACAGCAGGACGCCGTCCGGACCGGGGTCGGCGATCCGGTTGAAGGAGTGCCCGCTGCCCAGCACCCGTACCCGCGCGCTGCCCGCCACCAGCGCCGCCAGTTCCTCCGGCGTGCGCGGACGGCGGAACTCCCGCGCCGTGTACGTGACGGTCCCCGCCCAGTTGGTGAACGCGCCCGCGCTGTCCCTGGACTCCTCGCCCGCGGCCTCGGTCATCCGTGCGTCCTTCCCGGAGGGTTGCGTGTGCGTTGACCCTCTCATCCGGCGCGATCTACGGTGGAGAGCGGTTGCCGTACGCGCGTCACCGAGCCGGAGGGGCACTTCCTTGACCGAGCGTCCCCGGGCGTTGTTCGCCATGACCCCGCAGAACGTGCCGCTCGCCTTCCCGCCGGAGCTGCTGGCCCGGCTGCGCGCGTGTGTGGAGATCGACTCCACCGTGGTGGCACAGGACTTCTCCGAGCCCGGGATCCGGGAAGCCCTGGCCCGCACCGAGATCCTCATCACCGGCTGGGGCTGTCCCCGCCTGGACCCGGCCGCCCTGGACGCGGCCCCGGCACTGCGCGCCGTGCTGCACGCGGCCGGCTCGGTCAAGGGGTTCACCACGCCCGAGGTGTGGCGGCGGGGCATCGCCGTCTCCTCGGCCGCCGCCGCGAACGCCCTGCCCGTCGCCGAGTACACGCTGGCCATGATCCTGCTGGCCGGCAAGGACGTCTTCGCCCTGCGCGACCGGCTGCGCGACCGGCGCGCCTTCCCCTACGACGGCATCCTCCCCGGTACCGGCAACTACGGCCGCCGCGTCGGCATCGTCGGCGCCTCCCGCATCGGCCGCCGCCTGATCGAACTGCTCCGCCCCCACGACCTCGCGGTCACGCTCGCCGACCCCTACGTGGACCCCCCGGAGGCCGCCCGGCTCGGCGTACCGCTGCTGCCGCTGGACGAACTGCTGCGCACCTGCGGCATCGTCAGCCTGCACGCCCCGCAGACGGACGAGACCCACCACCTCGTCGGGGCCCGCGAACTCGCCCTGATGCCCGCCGGATCGGTGCTGATCAACACCGCGCGCGGCGCCCTGGTCGACCACGAGGCGCTGGTCGCGGAACTGCGCACCGGGCGCATGAGCGCCGTGCTGGACGTGACCGACCCGGAGCCGCTGCCCGCCGACTCCCCGCTGTACGACCTGCCGAACGCCTTCGTCACCCCGCATCTGGCCGGCTCGCTGGGCAACGAGGTGGCCCGCCTCGGCCGCGTGGTGGTGGAGGAGGCCGAACGGCTGTCGTCCGGGGGCGCCCTGCTGCACACGGTCGACCACGACGCGCTGGAACGGACGGCCTGAGTTCCCTTCTCGCAAGCGCTGTCCGCCGAACCGAGGGGCCGGGGCCGCCGGGCCGTCTGAAGGCAGCAGGGGGGTCCGCGGGGACCCGGCACGGTTCGTCCGGTACGGGGGGCATACGGTGAGAGGCGTACGCCTGAGCCGGGAGGAGACAGACGGATGGGCAGTCGAACCGCGCTGGTCGAGGATCTGATGGAGCGGTTTCCGCATGTGCCGCGGGAGGCCGTCTTCAAAGAGGACCTGCTCCGGGGCGGCGTCGCCTTCGACCCCTCCGCCCTCAGCGACAACGAGAGCGGCGAGGTCAAGCCGAAGTCGTACTTCATCTTCTCCTTCGACCACGGCACCCTGCCCGAGCTGGGCGAGGCCGCGCTGCGCCGGCCCCCGGAGGAGATCATCCTGACCGGCGGACCGTACGACCTGAGGCGTACGGTCGTCTCCGTACGGGTGAACCCCGCCTCGCCCTACCGCGTCGCCGCCGACGAGGAGGGCCTGCTCGGGCTGTACCTCGACGGCAAGCGCATCGCCGACGTCGGTGTGCCGCCCATGCCGGAGTACTACCGGCACACCCTCTCCAACGGGAAGTCCGTGATGGAGGTCGCCCCCACCATCCAGTGGGGCTACCTGATCTATCTGACCGTCTTCCGGGTCTGCCAGTACTTCGGCGCCAAGGAGGAGTGCCAGTACTGCGACATCAACCACAACTGGCGCCAGCACAAGGCGGCCGGGCGGCCCTACACCGGCGTGAAGGACGTCGAGGAGGTCCTCGAGGCCCTGGAGATCATCGACCGGTACGACACCCAGAAGTCGTCCACCGCCTACACCCTCACCGGCGGCGCCATCACCAAGACGGTGGCGGGGCGGGACGAGGCCGACTTCTACGGGCACTACGCCAAGGCCATCGAGGAGCGTTTCCCGGGCCGCTGGATCGGCAAGGTCGTGGCGCAGGCGCTGCCCAGGGCGGACGTGCAGCGGTTCAAGGACTACGGCGTGCAGATCTACCACCCCAACTTCGAGGTGTGGGACCGCCGGCTGTTCGAGCTGTACTGCCCCGGCAAGGAGCGGTACGTCGGCCGGGACGAGTGGCACCGCCGGATCCTGGACTCCGCCGAGGTGTTCGGCGCGCGCAACGTGATCCCGAACTTCGTGGCCGGTGTGGAGATGGCCGAGCCGTTCGGCTTCACCACCGTCGACGAGGCCATCGCCTCCACCACCGAGGGCCTGCGCTTCTTCATGTCGCACGGCATCACGCCCCGCTTCACCACCTGGTGCCCGGAGCCCACCACCCCGCTCGGCAAGGCCAATCCGCACGGCGCGCCGCTGGAGTACCACATCCGGCTGCTCCAGGCCTACCGGCAGACGATGGAGGACTTCGGCCTGTCCTCCCCGCCCGGCTACGGCCCGCCCGGACCCGGCCGGGCGGTGTTCTCCGTCAGCTCGTTCATGGACAGCCTCCCCGCGGAGGCGTCGGCGGGGGTGTGATCCGCCCCCGGGGTCCGGCCCGGCCGTGCGCCGAAGCGCGTCCCGGCGCGACGCACGCCCGGGTCGCCACCGTCGGTAACCGGATGTGAACAGGGCGCTTGTCAGTTGTGTCAAGAACGTGAAAGGCTCTGTGCTCTGCCGCGAGGTTCCTCGTAACTCCCCTTATGCCTGTGGTGAGTTGACCTCGCTCGTGGATGCAGGAGTGCCATGCCCGACCTGCCGACCCCCCAGGACGCCACCGAGGCCGAGCTGTTCTCGGAGTGCTGGGACGCGGTGCTCTCGTACGCGGACCTGTGCACCTCGGGCTCCCTGGCCGCCCATCAGCTGGCCACGGAGGCGTTCACACTCGGCATGCGCGGGATCCGGGCCGCCGCGCCCACCCGAGGGGGGACCCCGCGCGCCGCACGGCTGCCGGCGATCCCGGCCCTGCTCACCGCCGTACGCGACACCGCCGCCGGCTGGGAGGCCCGCGGCCAGGGGCACCGGCTCGACCCCGACCTGAGGCTGTGGCTCAACTCCGACGGCGCCGCCAGGTTCGCGGGACCGCCGACGCGGCGCCCGCTCGCGCTGCGCGGCCTGAGGGACATGCGGGAGGCCGACGCGGCGCTGCTGTGGCTGGCCGAGGTGGAGGCACTCCCGCTGTCCACCGTGGCCCGCCGGTTCGGCCTCGACCAGGCCACCGTCGCCGACGAACTCGACCAGGTCCGCACGCTGTTCCGGAACCGCTGCCACCGCGCCCACCTCGACTCCCCGATGGACGCGGAGTGCCGCAGCTACGCCCGTCTGCTGGACGCGGTCACCCGCTCACCCGCCGCCGAGACCCCCGGCGACCTCTCCCGGCACCTGGCCACCTGCGCGCAGTGCGCCGAGGCCGCCGCCTGCCTGCGCCTGCACGGCGGCGGACTGCCGGCCGCACTGGCCGGCGGCGTGATCGGCTGGGGCGGCCTCGCCTATCCGGAGCGGCGCCGCCGCGCCGCCGAGGTCCGCTTCGGCGCGGGCCTCCCCGGCCCCGCCACGGCCGATCCCGAGGAGGGCACCGGCCGCAGCCGGGCGCTGCGCGGCGGACTGGCCGGCGTCGCGGTCCTGCTGTCGGCGCTGGCACTCGGCGTGTCGATGATGCCCTTCGGCGGCTCCGGCGAGGACATGGCCGCCACCCAGGCCGACCGGCGGCCGGTCACCGGCCCCGACCTCCCGCGGCCCACGGCCCGCCCCACCGCCACCGGCTCACCCTCCGCCCGGCCCGCCACGAGCCGCCCGCCTCGAACGCCCCGCCGGGACGCCCCCGCCCCCGAACCCCAGGGCACCTCCTCCGCCACCCACCGGGCCACGCCCACCAGCGCCCCCGCCACCACACCGCAGGCCGGCTGCCGGGTCGCCTACGACCTCACCGCCCAGTGGCCGGGCGGCTTCCAGGCCACCGTCACCGTCACCACCGACCTGGCCCTCACCGGCTGGCAGGTCGCCTGGACCTTCCGCGACGGCCAGCGGGCCGGCCAGATGTGGGACGCCACGGTCCGGCAGAGCGGCCCCCGCGTCACCGCCACCGCCGCCGACTACAACAGGACGGTCGCCGCGCACGGCACCCTCTCCTTCGGCTTCCTCGGCACCTGGCAGGGCCGGAACCGCACGCCGTACGGGTTCACGCTCAACGGCACGGCCTGCGCCCCGGGCTGAGGCCCGGGAGAGGAGTGCGTCCGGAGCGGGCGGGACGCCAGGACGGGTGCGCGGAAAATGCTTTGACGCACGGTCATGCCCGCGGGCTACAGTTGGCGGGCACGCCGAGGTGGTGTGCGGACGCGCGAGCGAGGACGAGGAGGTGTCGACCGATGGCTGTCACTGTGCTGGGCGCTGCCCTCATCCAGGAACTCCTCAAGTCCACCTCCGTGGCCACCGGCTGAACCGACCGCGCACCGTGCGCGCCCGCCCGGGGCCACCCCTGTGAAGGGTCTCCCTTGACTTCCACCTCTGCTGTGTTCTCCGCGCTGGCTCCCTACGGCTGGGACGAGGCCTGGACCGACGCGTTCGCCCCGTACGCGGCCGACGGCCTGCTGCCCGGCCGGGTGATCCGGGTCGACCGCGGCCAGTGCGACATCGTCACCGCGGGCGGGACCGTCCGTGCCGACACCGAGTTCGTCGTGCCCCGCGACCCGATGAAGGTCGTGTGCACGGGGGACTGGGTGGCCGTCGACCCCGACGGCGACCCGCGGTACGTACGCGCGTACCTGCCGCGCCGCACCGCGTTCGTCCGCTCCACCTCCTCCAAGCGCTCCGAGGCGCAGATCCTCGCCGCCAACGTGGACCACGCCGTCGTCGCCGTGTCCCTCGCGTCGGAACTCGACCTCGGCCGCGTCGAACGCTTCCTCGCCCTCGCCTGGGAGTCCGGCGCCCAGCCCGTCGTCGTCCTCACCAAGGCCGACCTCGTGCCGGACCCGGTCACCCTGGCCCACCTCGTGCAGGACGTGGAGACCAGCGCGCCCGGCGTGCCCGTGCTCACCGTCAGCGCCCTGCACGGCGACGGACTCGACGTGCTCCTGGCGCTCGTCGGCTCCGGCACGAGCGTGCTGCTCGGCCAGTCCGGCGCCGGCAAGTCCACCCTCGCCAACACCCTCGTCGGCGCGGACGTCATGGACGTACGGGCCGCCCGGGACGTCGACGGCAAGGGCCGGCACACCACGACCACGCGCAACCTGCTCGCCCTGCCCTCCGGCGGGGTGCTCATCGACACCCCCGGGCTGCGGGGCGTCGGCCTCTTCGACGCGGAGAGCGGGGTCGGGCAGGTGTTCTCCGAGATCGAGGAACTGGCCGAGCGGTGCCGGTTCCACGACTGCGCCCACCGGGCGGAGCCGGGCTGCGCGGTGCGCTCCGCCGTCGACGACGGCGAGCTGCCGGCCCGGCGGCTGGAGAGCTACCGCAAGCTCCTGCGGGAGAACCAGTGGATCGTGGCCAAGGCCGACGCCCGGCTCCGGTCCGAGATCAAGAAGGACTGGAAGCGGAAGGGTGCGGAGGGCAGGGCCGCCCTGGAGGCGAAGCGGGGGCGCCGGCCGTAACGGCTCTCCGTCCCGCCGCCCCCGCGGCGGGACGGACCAGGTCCACGTCCGAATTCCGCTGGCCCGCCCTCCCCCCGGCGTCCCACACTGGACGGGTGAAGGACGAAGACAGCAGGTACGAGGCGGTGCGCAGCCGGGACGCGCGGTTCGACGGCGTGTTCTTCTTCGCCGTCGAGACCACCGGCATCTACTGCCGCCCGAGCTGCCCGGCCGTGACACCGAAACGGCACAACGTGCGGTTCTTCGTCACGGCCGCCGCCGCGCAGGGCTCCGGCTTCCGGGCCTGCCGGCGGTGCCGGCCGGACGCCGTGCCGGGCTCGGCGGAGTGGAACGTCCGCGCGGACGTCGTCGGCCGGGCCATGCGCCTGATCGCCGACGGCGTCGTGGACCGCGAAGGCGTCGCCGGACTCGCCTCTCGGCTCGGCTACAGCTCCCGGCAGGTGCAGCGGCAGCTCACCGCCGAACTCGGCGCCGGGCCCGTGGCACTCGCCCGGGCCCAGCGGGCACACACCGCCCGCGTGCTGCTCCAGACGACGGAGCTGCCGGTCACCGAGATCGCGTTCGCGTCCGGGTTCGCCAGCGTGCGGCAGTTCAACGACACCGTCCGGGAGGTGTACGCGGCGACCCCCACCGAGGTGCGGGCCGCCGCCCCCCGGGACCGGGCCGCCCGCCGGGCGGCGCCCGGCGCCGCCATCCCACTGCGGCTCGCCCACCGTGGCCCCTACCAGGCCGGCGCCGTCTTCGACCAGCTCGCCCGGGAGGCCGTACCCGGCGTCGAAGAGGTCACCGGCGCCCCCGGCGCCCGCACCTACCGGCGCACCCTGCGGCTGCCGTACGGCACCGCAATCGCCGCCGTCCAGGAACGCACCCGCACCCCGCGGGCGGGCACCGGCACCCACATGGGCGGCTGGCTCGACGCCCGGCTGCACCTGACCGACCCCAGGGACCTCACCACCGCCGTGCAGCGGCTGCGCCGGCTGTTCGACCTCGACGCCGACCCGTACGCCGTCGACGAGCGGCTCGGCGCCGACCCCCGGCTCGCCCCGCTGGTCGCCGCCCGGCCCGGACTGCGCTCGCCCGGCGCCGTAGACCCGCTGGAGCCCGCCGTGCACGCCCTGGCGGGACGGGACGGGGCCGAGCGGCTGGTGCACCGGTACGGCAAGGTGCTCGACGCGCCCCACGGCGGCCTCACCCACCTCTTCCCCGAGCCCGCGGTGCTCGCCGAGGCCGAGCCCGGCGGCCCGCTGGGCGCGCTGGCCGCCGCCCTCGCCGACGGCACCGTCCGGCTGGACCCCGGCGCCGACCGGCACGACGCCGAACAGGCGCTGCTCGCCCTGCCCGGCATGGACCCGGCCGCTGTCGCCGCCGTCCGCGTCCGCGCACTCGGCGATCCGGACGTCGCCCCGCCCGGCGCCGACCTCCCCGACAGCTGGCGCCCCTGGCGGTCGTACGCCGTCCGGCATCTGTGCGTGGCGGGGGAGCCGGTCCGATGACCACCGTGTACTGCACCCACCTGGACACCCCCGTCGGACGGCTGCTGCTCACCGCGGACGAGGACGGCGCGCTCACCTCGCTGTCCGTCCCCGGACAGAAGGGCGGGCGGACCGTCCAGGACGGCTGGCGGCACGACCCGGGGCCGTTCCGGGCCGCCGCCGACCAGCTCGCCGCCTACTTCGCCGCCGAACTCAAGGAGTTCCGGCTGCCGCTGCGCGCGAGCGGCACCGAGTTCCGGCAGCGGGTGTGGGCCGCGCTGGACGAGGTGCCCTACGGCGCCACCGCCACCTACGGGGAGGTCGCGGCCCGGATCGGCGCGCCCCGCGCGGCCGTGCGCGCCGTCGGCGGGGCGATCGGCGCCAACCCCCTGCTCATCGTGCGCCCTTGTCACCGGGTGATCGGCGCGAACGGGACGATGACCGGATACGCGGGAGGACTCGAGCGCAAGATCCGGCTGCTCACCCTGGAGGGCGCACTGCCCTGAGCACCGCCCGCCGCACCGCCTGCCCGGGGCGCCGGGAACCTGCCGCCCACCGGAGCCCGGGCGCCGCCGCGCCGGCGCCGGCGTTGCTCCGAGCGGGTGGACCGCCGTCGGCGTTGCCGCGATGCGGCCCGACGGTGTGGCACCGTCGCCTCCGACGGCCACGCGGAAGGGCGGGCACACATGACCAAGGCCGTACGGGGTCTCCCGGTCCTCCTCGCGGCACTGCTGCCGGGCCTGGCGGCGCCGGCCGTCGCCCAGCCGGTGCCGCTGCCCTGGACCGGCAGCTGGGAGACCGCGCCCTCCGGCACCGCAGCCGCACTGCCCGGCGCCGCCGTCCGCAACGTCGTCCACCTCAGCGTCGGCGGCGTCGCCGTCCGCGTCCGGCTCAGCAACCGGCTCGGCACCAGGCCCCTGCGCCTCGGCGCGGTCACCGTCGCGCTGCGCCGGGCGGACGGCCCCGACGCCGTACCCGGCACCCTGCGCACCGCCACCTTCCGCGGCGCCCCCGGGACGACCGTCCCACCCGGTACGGACGCGGTCACCGACCCGGTGCCGCTGTCCGTACCGTCCGCCGCCGACCTGCTCGTCACCGTCTACACCCCCGGCGACTCCGGGCCCGCCACCTACCACCGCGACGCCCAGCAGACCAGCTACCTGGCCCGGGCCGGCGCCGGCCGGGCCGCCGACGAGGACGGCGGCGCGTACACGGTGACCACCGGCCGCTGGTACTACGTCACCGGCGTGGACGTCCGCGGGTCCGCCGCCGGCAGTGTCGTCGCGTTCGGGGACTCGCTCACCGACGGCAACGGCTCCACCCCCGACACCAACCGCCGCTGGCCCGACCGGCTCGCCCAGCGGCTCGGCGGCCACCAGACCGGCGTCCTCAACGCCGGCGTCTCCGGCAACCGCCTGCTGCGCGACGGCACCGGACCGAGTGCCCTCGCCCGCCTGGACGCCGACGCACTGGACCGGGCGGGGGTGCGGGCCCTGGTCGTCTTCGAGGGCATCAACGACATCAAGGGCAGCCCGGAGGCGAGCGACCCCGCCGCCTACGCGGACGCCTACCGCACCCTGGTGGCCCGCGCCCACGCCCGCGGCATCCGGGTCGTCGGCGTCACCCTCACCCCGTGGGGCGGCCACCCCGCCTGGAGCGCCGCCCGCGAGGCGGTCCGGCTGCGGGTGAACGCCTTCATCCGCGGCGGCGGCGCCTTCGACGCCGTCGCCGACGCGGACGCCGCCGTCCGTGACCCGGCCGACCCGGCGCGCCTCCTGCCCGCCTACGACCCCGGCGACCACCTGCACTTCAACGACACCGGCATGGCCGCCGTCGCCGACACCGTCCACCGCGCCCTGACCGGCGGGCCGGCCGGCACCGCCCCGCCGGTCCGGTCCCACATCACCGTGCGAGCCGCCTCACGACACTGACCGTGCCGGTCGCCCCCGTGGGTCAGCGGTGGTCTTCCCGGGTGACCCAGCCACGCTCCCAGGCGTGCCAGCCCAGCTGCATCCGGGTGCTCACCCCGGCCAGTTCCATCAGCCGCCGTACCCTGCGCTGCACGGTCCGCAGGCCCACGTCGAGCTGTTTGGCCACGCTCGCGTCGGTCAGCCCCGCCAGCAGCAGGGAGAGCACCTCCAGATCGGTGGCGTCGGGGCCGTCCGGCTGCTCCTCGGTCACCCCCGAGGCCCCCAGCCGCAGCGGGAGGGCCTCCCGCCACACCGACTCGAACAGGCCGGCGAGCAGCTCCAGCAGCCCGCTGGCGTGCACCACCAGCGCGGCCGGTTCCGCCGTCCTCGACGTCAGCGGCACCATCGCGAGCGAGCGGTCGGCCACCACCAGCTTCGTCGGCACACGGTCCACCACCCTGACCTGCTCGTCACGGCCGAGGGCCGCCGTCAGCTCGGTCAGCCCGTGCGGGAGGTCCAGCACCGCGCGCTCCACCACCACCCGGTAGCGGACCCCGCGCACCGCCGCCTGCTCCTCCGCCTCGTTCTCCATGCCCGACACGACCACCGGGTTGCCGGTCACCAGCGCGCACACCTCCTCGGCCGCGCCCAGCTGGAGCTGGAGGAAGCGCTGGGCGACCGCCGTAGCACCGGTCACCACCTCCACCAGGTCGTGCACCGCCGGTTCGGCCGCGACCGCCCGGTACTCCTCCGCGAGCAGCGCCGCCGCCAGTTCCGCCTTCTCCAGCTCGTGCCGCTGCTGGGTGAGCAGGGCGCCCAGCGCCACCCCGGGCGGCGCCGCCACCCACCGCCCCGGGCGGGCCGAGGACTGGGCCGCCAGCCCCTGCCGCTCCAGCCGGCGCAGGGCCCGCTCGGTGTCCCGCTCGGCCAGCGTCAGGCGCCGTGCCAGATCGGCCACGTCGGCCGCGCCCACGGACACCAGCGCCCGGTACGCCGCCTCGTGCGTCTCGTCCAGCCCTAGCGCTGCCAGCATCGCCGTGCGTCCCTCCTCGCGAACAAGCCGACGGAAGCGGTACGGCGTGGCGGAAAACGGCCACGGCGCAAACCCGCCGCCGAACATCATCGCCGTACCGGTGGCGTGTCTGCCAAGGTGGCAGCACCGCGGGACGCACGGCCGTTTACACGATTCACAGCCGAGTCCCGCCGGAACACGGTCGTGATCCGGCCGTCCGACCGGTGCCGCCCGGGTGTGGCACGGTCGCCGAATGCCGTGGCCCGGGCCCGGGCGTGCGTGAGCGCACGAAGGGGATCCGGGGCCGGGCCACTTCGAACGTCGCCGGGCGGTCCTCCCGTGGGGGGTGGGGCCGCCCGGCGGCAGCCACCGTTTCCCGTACGGCTGTTCGGCCGCTCACTCGATACGCCCCGTTCGGCGCCGTCGACGGGCCGGATTTCCCGATGCCCCGTTTTCATCCGGCCCGTGCGGTGGACAATCAGGGGCATGAGCCAGCAGGGGGGAAGCACCGCCCGTCATGAGGACGACTGGTGGGGGCAGTTGTACGACGACTCCACCCAGGACACGGGTCCCACGGCGGCGCCCGATTCCCTGGACGACCGGTTCGCCTCGGCGCGGAACGCGGTGGCGGGACGGCCGACGGGGGCCCTGGAGCGGCCGTCCGCGGAACCGGCACCGCCGGAGGGGGCGGCGAAGGGTCCGTCCACGCGGAGGGCGGCCGCGGATCCGTCCCCGCAACGGCCGTCCGCCCGACGGCCGCCCCCGGATCCGGCACCCGCGGGAGCGACGGTACCGACGCAACGCACCGCCGAGGTTCCACCGCCCGCGCAAGCCCCTCCGCCACAGCCGACTCCACCCGCCGAGCCCGCGCCGCCCACGGAACCCGCGTCGCTCACCGAGGCATCTCCGCCCGGGCGGCCCGAGTCGCCAGCCGAGCCCGCGTCGCCCACCGAGCCCCCGTCGCCCGCTGAGCCCGATTCGCTCACTGAGCCCGCGTCGCTCACCGAGGCCTCTCCGCCCGGGCGGCCCGAGTCGCCAGCCGAGCCTGCGTCGCCCGCTGAGCCCGAGTCGCCCGCTGAGCCCGAGTCGCTCACTGAGCCCGAGTCGCTCACCGAGGCATCTCCGCCCGGGCGGCCCGAGTCGCCAGCCGAGCCTGCGTCGCCCGCCGAGCCCGCGTCGCTCACTGAGCCCGCGTCATGGCCCGCCGCGGAGCCTGCGTCGCCCGCCGAGTCCGCGTGGCCCGCTGAGCCCCTCTCGCCCGCTGAGCCTGAGTCGTTCATCGACGCTCCTCCGCCGGGGCGGCCCGAGTCGCCCGCCGAGTCGGCGTCGCTGACGGAGTCCCCGTCGCCCGCTGAGCCTGCGCCGTACACCGGCGCTCCTCCGCCGGGGCGGCCCGCGTCGCCCGCCGAGTCGGCGTCGCTGACGGAGTCCCCGTCGCCCGCTGAGCCTGAGTCGTTCATCGACGCACCTTCGCCCGGGCGGCCCGCAGCGCCCGCCACGGAGCCCCCCTCGCTCACTGAGCCCGCGTCGCTCACCGAGGCCTCCCCGCCCGGGTGGCCCGCCACGGAGCCCGCAGTACCCGTGCAGCCCGCGTCGCTGGCGGAGTCCCCGTCGCCCGGCGATTCCCTTCCGCCCGCCCGGTCCCCGGAGGCCACGGCGGACCCGGCATCCCCCGCTCCCGTGGCGTCCACCGGGAGTGCCGAGCCCCCCGCCCCCCGCGAGCCCGCTTCACGAGCGGACGCCGTCATCGCCGGGCCCTGCGCCCCCGCGCCCGCCTCCGTCGACTACGTGGGCTCCGGTCCTCCCACCTACGATCCCGAGCCCACCGCCCTCCCGCTCGCCGATCCGGACGGACTCGGTGAGCTGGTCGCCGACACCGCGCTGGACGGCGCCCGGTACGGGGCGTGCACGCTGCGGGCCGTGTCGCTGCGCGGGGACTCGGCCCGCTACCGGGGTGAGCCGCGCCGGGACTCGCTGCTCACCGCGCGGTTCGGGACGGGGGAGCAGGCGCTGGTCCTCGTCGCCATGGCGACCGGCGTGCGCGGCACCCCGGGCGCGCACCTGGCGGCGGCCGAGGCGTGCCGGTGGATCGCCCGGGCGGTGGGCCGCAGCCATCAGCGGCTCGTGGCGGACATCCGGACGGCCAGGCGCGGCGACCTGAAGTCGGGTCTGCAGCGGCTCACCGACCGCAGCCTCGGCAAGCTCCGGGCGAGCGCCGCCGAACAGGGCGTCGCCGCCGAGGAGTACGCGGCGAGCCTGCGCTGTCTGCTGCTGCCCGCCGACCCGGACTGCCGTACGCGCGTCTTCTTCGGCGTCGGCGACGGCGGGCTGTTCCGGCTGCGGGACGGCGCCTGGCAGGACATCGAGCCGCGTCCGTCGGCGGACGGCTCCGCCGGCCCCGACGCCGTCGGCTTCGCCTCTCCGCCCGAGCGGACGCCGGAGGGCGACCGGCTGACGATGGACCTCGGCATCCCGGCCCCGCCGAGCCCGTTCGAGCCGGCCCCGGAACCACCGCCGGAACCGCCCCGTGAACCGTTCCGGTTCCGCGCCTCGGTAGCCCGGCCGGGTGACGCGCTGGTGATGTGCACGGCGGGCCTCGCCGACCCGCTGCGCGGCGAGCCCGCCCTCTGCGCCTACCTGGCCCGCCGCTGGTCCGGCCGTACCCCGCCCGGGCTCGCCGCGTTCCTCGCCGACGCCCAGGTACGGGTGAAGGGCTACGCCGACGACCGCACGGCGGCGGCTGTGTGGGAGGCGTAACCCGGGCGCCTGTGACTCCATGGGTGTATGGCCAAACAGAACGTAGCCGAGCAGTTCGTCGACATCCTCGTCCGCGCCGGGGTGCGCCGCCTCTACGGTGTCGTCGGCGACAGCCTCAACCCGGTGGTGGACGCCGTGCGGCGCAAATCCGCCATCGACTGGATCCACGTGCGCCACGAGGAGACCGCCGCCTTCGCGGCCGGCGCGGAGGCACAGGTCACCGGGAAACTGGCCGCCTGCGCCGGCTCCTGCGGCCCCGGCAACCTGCACCTGATCAACGGTCTCTACGACGCCCACCGCTCCATGGCCCCGGTGCTCGCGCTCGCCTCGCAGATCCCGTCCAGTGAGATCGGCCTCGGCTACTTCCAGGAGACCCACCCGGACCGGCTGTTCCAGGAGTGCAGTCACTACAGCGAGCTGATCTCCAGCCCGAAGCAGATGCCCCGGCTGCTGCAGACCGCCATCCAGCACGCGGTCGGGCAGCGCGGGGTGAGCGTGGTGTCGCTGCCCGGGGACATCGCCGCCGAGCCCGCCCCGGAGAAGGCCCCGCAGAGCGCGCTCGTCACCTCCCGGCCCACCGTGCGGCCCGGCGACGCCGAGATCGACAGGCTCGTGGAGATGATCGACGCGGCCGGCAAGGTCACCCTGTTCTGCGGCAGCGGCACGGCCGGCGCGCACGCCGAGGTGATGGAGTTCGCCGGGAGGATCAAGTCCCCGGTGGGGCACGCGCTGCGCGGCAAGGAGTTCATCCAGTACGACAATCCGTACGACGTGGGGATGAGCGGGCTGCTCGGGTACGGCGCCGCCTACGAGGCCACCCACGAGTGCGACTTGCTGATCCTGCTCGGCACCGACTTCCCGTACAACGCCTTCCTGCCGGACGACGTGCAGATCGCCCAGGTCGACGTACGGCCCGAGGTGCTCGGCCGCCGCTCCCGGCTCGACCTCGCGGTGTGGGGGGATGTGCGCGAGACGCTGCGGTGCCTTCTCCCGCGCGTCCGGGAGAAGACCGACCGGCGCTTCCTCGACCGCATGCTGAAGAAGCACGCCGACGCGCTGGAGGGCGCGGTCAAGGCGTACACGCGCAAGGTCGACAAGCACGTCCCGATCCATCCCGAGTACGTCGCCGCCGTCCTGGACGAGGTCGCCGACGACGACGCCGTCTTCACGGTCGACACCGGCATGTGCAACGTGTGGGCCGCCCGCTACGTCTCGCCCAACGGCCGCCGCCGGATCATCGGTTCCTTCTCGCACGGGTCGATGGCGAACGCGCTGCCGATGGCGATCGGCGCCCAGTTCACCGACCGGCGCCGGCAGGTGGTCTCCATGTCCGGGGACGGCGGGTTCAGCATGCTCATGGGCGACTTCCTGACGCTCGTGCAGTACGACCTGCCCGTCAAGGTGGTGCTGTTCAACAACTCCTCCCTCAGCATGGTGGAGCTGGAGATGCTGGTCGCGGGTCTGCCGTCGTACGGCACCGCCAACACCAACCCCGACTTCGCCGCCGTCGCCCGCGCCTGCGGTGCCTACGGCATGCGCGTGGAGAAGCCCAAACAGCTCGCCGGGGCGCTCAAGGACGCCTTCCGGCACAAGGGACCGGCCCTGGTGGACATCGTCACCGACCCCAACGCCCTCTCCATCCCGCCGAAGATCAGCGCGGAGATGGTCACCGGGTTCGCCCTGTCCGCCTCGAAGATCGTGCTGGACGGCGGGGTCGGCCGGATGCTCCAGATGGCCCGTTCCAACCTGCGCCATGTGCCGCGGCCCTGACGGAGTCGGGGGAGTGGATTTCGGCCAGTTTCACGGGACGTGACGGCGTGCCGACCGCCGGTGCCGGAGGGGGCCGGGCCGCCGTCGCGGGGCCTCCGGGGCGCCCAGCGGCGTCCGGGGTGCCCGGGGCGCGGCACGGGCGCCGTGCGGTGGCCGGCCGGCACAGGGTGCGGATATGGCCGAACCACCGGGCATCGGGCACAGGTCAGGACTGCCCGGGATCCTGCTGGGCAAGCATCCCCCCGTGAACGTGTTCGACCAGGAGGGGCAGGGACCGGCGGCGTGCGGGCGGGGGTCATGAAGAGGCAGGCGCGAGGAGGCGGTCCCTTGACCGCAGGGGCCTTCTCGGCGACAACGGGGGAAGAGGCCGACACCATCACGGAACAGGCGCGGCGGCTCCGGCGCAGGCTGGGCCGGGCGGATCTCAGGGCGGTCCCGGAGGCTCGCCAGGCGCTGCGCGAACTGCTGCTGCACTGGGGCAAACCGGGGCGTTCGGAGATCGCCGAACTGCTCACCAGCGAGCTCGTCACCAACGCACTCCTCCACACCGATGACGACGCCGTGCTCACGGCCGTGGTGGAACCCGGCGGACTGCGCGTGGAAGTACGGGACTTCGTGGCCCGCAGGCCCGAGCCGTACGCCCCGGTCACGGACGACGACACCCACGGCCGGGGCCTGCTGCTGGTGCAGTCCCTCGCCGACACCTGGGGCGTGCGATCGCACGGGGTGGGCAAGTCGGTGTGGTTCGAACTCGGTGCCGAGGCGGCGTGAGCGGAGAACGGGGCGGGGCGTGACCGGTGTGGTCACGCCCCGCCCCGTTCGTGCCGCGGTGTGGGCCGACGGTCAGCCGAACTGCTGCTCCAGGTCCTTGAGCTTGCGCTCCAGGGAGTCCAGGCGCGGCAGGGCCATGGTGTCGTCCTCCGCGGTGAGGTCGACGGTCACCGGTTCAGTTGCTTTGCGGACCGGCTGAAGGGAGGGCCGAGAGCGGACGGGCAGCTGTTCCGCGGTGGATATGGCAGGCTCCGCGGTCGCGGGGGCGGGCGCGCGCTCCACCGCCTGCACCTCGACCTGGCGCCCGGAGCCCCGGCCGACGAAGCCGCGGTGGCCCCGGCTGATCGCCTTCAGCTGGGCCCGCTCCACGCGCTGCTGGTCGCGCCGCCGCTGGCGGGTCTCCTCCTTCTGCCGCTTGTCCTCGCGGACCTCCTCGACCGCCTCGTCGAGGCTGCGCACACCCTCCAGGAGCATCAGTGACCAGGCACGGTAGGTCTCGCGGGGCGCCCGCACCCAGCGCACGATCCGGATCTGCGGCAGCGGGCGCGGCACCAGGCCCTGCTCGCGCAGCGCGGCCCGGCGGGTCTGCTTCAGCGCCCGGTCGAACAGCACGGCCGCCGACAGCGACATGCCGGAGAAGAACTGCGGGGCACCGGCGTGACCCACGCCGCGGGGCGCGTGCACCCAGTTGAACCAGGCCGCCGCCGCGGCGAACAGCCAAACCAGTATCCGGGAGCCGAGGGCCGCGTCTCCGTGGCTGGCCTCACGGACCGCGAGTACGGAGCAGAACATCGCGGCACCGTCCAGACCGAACGGCACGAGGTACTGCCAGCCGCCGGTCAGCCCGAGGTTCTGTTCGCCGAAGCCGACCAGGCCGTGGAAGGACAGGGCTGCCGCCACCGCCGCGCAGCAGAACAGCAGGACGTAGGAGGCGGTGCCGTAGACGGCCTCCTTGCGCCTGCGGCGCTCCTCGCTGCGCTCCCACGAGTCGTCCGCACTCGCGTTCTCCCCGGAGGAGCGCTTTCCGCGCGCGAGCACCGCCACCGCCGCCAGCAGGCCCAGGAGCAGTACGGCGCCGGGAAGCAGCCAGTTCAGCGATATGTCGGTCAGTCTCATCAGGGGTCCCTTGCATTGGGATAGGGCGTAACGCCCGCCATAGTGGCCCACTCCCGAGGGCCCTCAGGGGGTTTCGGGGCAAGAGGCCGCCAAGAAGGTGCAAGGGGATGCCCGAGGACGGCGTTCTGCTCGAACTGCCGCGTGAGGGGCGGGAGTTGAGTTCGAATAAGACTACCCGTACGAGTGGTTCCGCGGAAAGTTCCCGGGACGCGTGAGGGAGCTGTGAATCACCTGTTCGGGAGCCGGTCCGCGGACGGCCGGTCCGGTGGCGGTGATCCTAGCGGACGGACGGCCGTGCTCCGTCCCTGACGGTCCCTCACACGGCCGCCGTGGCGGTGAGCTTGGCGATCCGGTCGCTGTCGCAGGTGCGCGGACACGTCGCACAGGTGTCCGCCGGACGAACGGTGTAGAACATGCAGCAGCTCGCCCGGTCCCGGGTGGGCAGCGCCGCGCCGTCCGGTCCCGTCAGCACCCGGAACCCGGCGGAGCCGGCGTACGGCCGGGTCGCCCCCGGCAGCAGCAGCTCCAGCTCCCGCACCGCCCGCGCCGCCTCCCGCTCGCCCAGCAGCCGGGCGACGTACCACAGCCCCTCCACCAGCTCGTCGGTCGCCATGCCCCACAGCGCGCGCCCGCGCCGCCGCATCCGGGGCCCGAAGGCCGCGAGCACCGGCTCCAGGTGCTCGGCCACGGCCGCCCGCACCTCGGTCCGCAGCGCCTCCTCGTCCGGTACGACGACGGTGCCGGGCAGCGCGGCGGCCGGGTCGCCCGGCAGGCAGGCGACGGACACCGGGCGGCGCAGGGCCATGCGGCCGGCCGTGCGGTCGTAGGAGACGTGTGTCACGGGCAGCCGGGGCACCCGGCGGCAGAGGAACCACGGGACGGTGATCAGCAGGCAGGCGGGCCAGGCGTAGCGGTGCAGTCCGAAGCTCGCGACGACGTCCGGGCGGGCCGGGCGGCCGTAGTCGCGCACCACCTGGGCGTCGTCCCAGGCCAGAAAGGCGTCCAGCTCCGCGCCGCCCGCGGCGAGCCCGGCGGCGCCGGTCCAGCCCTCCCCACGGGGTGCCGGGTCGTCCGGGCCCAGCTCGGTCACGGTCAGCGCGGGAAAGGCCGCGCCGAGGCGGTCGTAGGCGGCGGTGAGCGGCGAGGCCGCAGCGGGCATGGCGGAACCACCGGTCCTCGGACGCGTCCGCGATCGCGGACTGGGGTGCACAGGCAAGCCTTACCTTACCTATTCGTGCAGGAGTTTGAACTGCCGCCCGGTGCGCCTAAGGTGCTTGACGGACAACCGACAACCCGTCGTCAATGACCCCAAGTGCCGACAAGCCGCCAGGAGGACCCGTGAAGCAGGGCGTGCAGGGCCCCCCGGGCACACCGGTCGCCGCCCGTGTTCCGGCGCAGCAGCGTCCGGCGGCCGACTCCGCCCCGGGCCGCGAGCGGGACGCCGCGGTGCCCTGCGCGGCGCGCGGCGAGCACACGCACTCCGAGCGCCCGATCGCGGGGCCACGGGTCGCGGTGCAGCGCTCCTCGGTGCGCGGGCAGATCCTGGACGCCCTGCGCACGGCGCTGGTCAGCGGTGAGCTGAAACCGGGCGAGGTCTACTCGGCGCCGGTGCTCGGCGAACGGTTCGGTGTCTCGGCCACACCCGTGCGGGAGGCCATGCAGCAGCTCGCGCTGGAGGGCGCCGTCGAGGTCGTGCCCAACCGCGGCTTCCGGGTGATCGAGCGGGGGGCGCGGGAGCTGGCCGAACTGGCGGAGGTGCGCGCGCTCATCGAGGTGCCGGTGCTGCTGCGGCTCGCGTGCACGGTGCCGGCCGAGCGGTGGGCCGCACTGCGGCCCCTCGCCGAGGAGACGGTACGCGCGGCGGCCACCGGCTGCCCGGCGACGTACGCGGAGTCCGACCGCGCCTTCCACCGGGCGCTGCTCGCCCTGGCGGGCAACGGGCAACTGGTCCGGATCGCCGAGGACCTCCACCGCCGGTCCCAGTGGCCCCCGGTCCGGCACGGGCGGCCCGGCCTCGTCGCCGACGCGGCGGAACACCTGGCTCTGCTGGACGCGCTGGCCGCGGGCGACGTGGACGCGGTGCGCGGGCTGGTGGAATGCCACTTCGCGGGCGCGGCCTGAGTTCCGCCGGTGCGCGTCGCCGGGGCGCGGCTCGGGTGTCGGCGGTGCGTGTCGTCGGGGCGCGGCTCGGGTTTCGGCAGTGTGTGTCGTCGGGGTGTGGCTCGGGTTTCGGTGGTGCGTTCCGGGCGGGGTGCGGGCTGGGCTCCGGAGGCACGCGCCGTTGGGGGCGCGGGCCGTCTTCCGGGTGCGGGTCCGCCGTGGTTGCTCGCGCAGTTCCCCGCGCCCCTGATGGGCGCGTCAGCCCAACGCCCTTCAGGGGCATGGGGAGTGCGCGTCGCCGCCCCTACGCCGTCGCCGCCCCCGGCGCGGGCGGTGCCAACTGCCGGGCCAGCCAGGTCGGTACGCCCCCCAGCAGCCGGAACAGCCGCCGCGCCTCCTCCCGGAGCCGGGACGCCTCCGGTTCCTCCTCGGTGTCGGCCAGCGACGCCAGCGCCGGGGCCGTACCCACCAGATAGCCCAACTCCTCCCGGATCCGCAGGGATTCGGCGAAGCCGTGCCGTGCGGCGGCCACCTCGCCGTCGCGCAGTGAGAGTCCGGCGAGATGGCGCCAGGTGAAGGACAGCAGGAGGGGGTCGGCCTGCGCGGCGGCGCCCGCGTGGGCGCGGCGGTACGCGGCGCGGGCCGCCTGCGGGGAGCGGGTCAGGTTCTCCGCGACCAGGCCCCGGCGGAAGTCCAGCAGGGCCCTGCCCGGCGCCCCCGGGGCGATCAGCGCCGCCGCCCGGCCGAGCGCGGACCGCGCCTCGTCGGCACGGTCCCGGACGCCGTGCAGCGTGGCGGTGTAGGCCAGTTGGCCCCGCTCACAGGCGGCGGCCCCCCGCTCGTCGTCGCTGTGCGCCACCGCCTCCGCCGTCCGCAGCGCGTCCTCCGCCTCCTGCCAGCCCCGCTCGGTGTACAGGCACCGTTCGACCAGCAGGGCGGCCCGCTGCAACGCCGGGGCGGGGCGGTCGGGCGGCAGCAGGGCCGCCGCGTCGGACCAGCAGGCCCGGCTGCGCAACCGCCATACCGCGGTCTGGAGTGGATCGTCACCGGTCGTTCCGTTACCAGACATGGCGGTATACGCCACGTTGCCCTCCCCATGCGCGCCATCGAGCTGTTGAGTGGTGGCCGCATTCCAGCACCAATCGCGGCGCCGGGCCAAGAGGGTGGGTGAAAGATTTCACAAAGTAGTGGGGCGCGGGCGTGACCTGGTTCGGCCGCCGCGCGCCCCCGCTGACCTCAGCTCATGCGCAGGGCCAGGAAGAAGTCCAGCTTGTCCTCCAGGCGGGACAGGTCCCGTCCCGTCAACTGCTCGATCCTGCCGACCCGGTAGCGCAGCGTGTTGACGTGCAGGTGGAGACGGGTGGCGCAGCGGGTCCAGGAGCCGTCGCAGTCGAGGAACGCCTCCAGGGTCGGGATCAGCTCGGCCCGGTGCCGGCGGTCGTAGTCCGTCAGCGGGTCCAGCAGCCGGGCCGTGAAGGCCCGCCGGACGTCGTCGGGCACGAACGGCAGCAGCAGGACGTGCGAGGCCAGCTCCTGGTGCCCGGCGGCGCACACCCGGCCGGTGCGGGCGGCGGCGACCCGGCGGGCGTGCCGGGCCTCCTCCAGGGCGCCGCGCAGGCCCTCCGCCGAGTGCACGGCGGCGCTGACGCCGAGGGTGAGCCGGCCGTCGTCGTCCAGGCCGGCCGACAGCGGCTCGCGCACCGACCGCAGCAGGGACTCGGCCAGCAGGCCCGTCTCCGAGCCGTCGTGCTCGGAGGAGACCGCGGGCAGCGGGACCAGGGCGATGGCCTCGTCGCCGGTGTGCGCCACGGCTATCCGGTCGGAGGGCTCGGGACCGGTCGCCAGCGGGTCGACCAGCACCTCCTCCAGCAGGGACTGGGCCACCGGGCCGCCCTCGACCGGCTCGCCCTCCCACTCCACGCGGGCCACCACGACCTGCCAGTGCGGGGCCGCCCCGAGCCCGGGCAGCAGCACCGGCGCCGCCACCCGCAGGCGGGCGGCGATCTCGGCGGGCGCGGCGCCCGTCTGCACCAGCTCCAGCACCTCCTGGGCGAGCCGGCGCCGGACCGTGCGGGCGGCGTCCCGGCGGTCCCGCTCGACGGCGATCAGCTGGGTGACGCCCTGGAGCAGGTCCAGGCGCTCCCCGGGCCAGTCACCCGCGTCCGCCTCCACCGCCAGCAGCCAGTCCGACAGCACCGTCTCGCGCACGTCGCGGGCGGCCTGCGGGGACCGGCCGGAGGAGCGGACCGGGAACAGGGAGTACGTGGAGCCGTTCAGCAGGACCCGGTGCGGGCCGCGGCGGCCGGTGCGGGTGGCCGCAAGGTGCTCGGCGGCCAGCCGGGCGCAGGTCTCGGCGGGCAGTACCGGGCCCGCCACCTTGGAGCCGGCGATCAGCCGGCCGGTGGGGGAGAGCACCCAGGCGCGCAGGTCCAGGTCGGAGCCGAGCAGGTCCAGCACCACGTCCGGGCCGCCGCCCGCCGGACCGGAGGTCATCATCCGCCGGTGCCGGTCCACGACCGCGGCCAGGTCGCCGGCGCGCTCGCCGGAGACCTGCCGTACGACGTGCTCGGTGATCGTCGCGAACGCCACCGACTCGTGCACCGCGAACAGCGGCAGCCGGTGCCGGACGCAGGCCAGGACCAGGTCCTCCGGCACATCGCCCAGCTCGGCCTCGCCCGCCGCGAGGGCCGCCACGCCCGCCTGCACCAGGGTCCGGACGAAGGGCTCGGAGTCGTCGGCGTCCCGGCGCCAGGCCAGGCCCGTCAGCACCAGCTCACCGCCGGAGAGGTAGCGGCTCGGGTCGCGCAGGTCGGTGGTCATGACCCCGCGTACCGAGCGGTCCAGCTCGTCCTCGCCGCCGAGCAGCCGCAGGCCCAGCGCATCGGTGTCCAGCAGTGCGCGCAGCCGCATCTCGTCGCCGCCGTTCTTTTGTCTCGAAACCTACGATGGATCTTGGAGGGGTGGGTGGCAGCCACCCGGAACCGGACGCCCGGGTGCGCGAACCGCGGTCTCCGTGCTGTTTCCCGCGTTTCCCCAGGAAATCGGAGAGGTTACCGATGAGCCCCGTTCATACGAATCTACAAGATGCCTGACCTGGCCAGCCAACTCCTTCATGGTTTCGGTGACTGACCCCGCCGGAGTACCGGGCGGTGTACTGAGTCCAATCCGCGTTAACAGGACATGAACGAGCCGGGCCCGCCGCACACGGATTGGCTCAATCTGCACGACCCACGAGACGAAGAAGAAGAGAGCCGGTCATGGACTTCCTTCGCCCCGCCAGCTGGGAGGAGGCGCTCGCCGCTAAGGCCGAGCACCCCACAGCTGTGCCGATTGCGGGTGGCACCGATGTGATGGTCGAGATCAACTTCGACCACCGCCGGCCCGAGTACCTCCTCGACCTCAACCGCATCGGCGACCTCACCGAGTGGGAGGTCGGCGAGGACACCGTACGGCTGGGTGCCTCCGTCCCGTACACCAAGATCATGGACAGTCTCCGTGCCGAGCTGCCGGGCCTCGCGCTCGCCTCGCACACGGTCGCCTCCCCGCAGATCCGCAACCGCGGCGGCGTCGGCGGCAACCTCGGCACGGCCTCGCCCGCCGGTGACGCCCACCCCGCCCTCCTCGCCGCCGGCGCGCAGGTCGAGGCGGAGTCCGCGGCCCGCGGCACCCGGCTCATCCCGATCGACGAGTTCTACACGGGCGTCAAGCGCAACGCGCTCCAGCCCGACGAGCTGATCCGTGCCGTGCACGTCAAGAAGGCGGACGGACCGCAGCAGTACTCGAAGGTCGGCACCCGCAACGCCATGGTCATCGCCGTGTGCGCCTTCGGTCTCGCCCTGCACCCCGAGACCCGCACCGTCCGGACCGGTATCGGTTCCGCGGCCCCGACGCCCGTACGCGCCAAGGCCGCCGAGGACTTCCTCAACGCGGCCCTGGAGGAGGGCGGCTTCTGGGACAACGGAAAGATCATCACCCCGTCGGTCGCCAAGCAGTTCGCGGACCTGTGCTCCGGCGCCTGCAACCCGATCGACGACGTCCGGGGCACCGCCAGCTACCGCCGCCACGCGGTCGGCGTCATGGCCCGCAGGACGCTCACCTGGACCTGGGAGTCGTACCGCGGTACCCGCCGCGCATCTGAGGGAGCTGCGTAATGCGCGTCAACTTCACCGTGAACGGACGTCCGCAGGAGGCCGACGACGTCTGGGAGGGCGAGTCCCTGCTGTACGTGCTGCGTGAGCGCCTCGGTCTTCCTGGCTCCAAGAACGCCTGTGAGCAGGGCGAGTGCGGTTCCTGCACCGTGCGGCTCGACGGCGTGCCCGTCTGCTCCTGCCTGGTCGCGGCCGGCCAGGTCGAGGGCCGCGAGGTCGTGACCGTCGAGGGCCTCGCCGACTTCGCCAGGCAGCGCGCCGAGGGCGGCTGCGCCACCGGCGCCTGCGGTACCAGGGGAACGTCGCTCGACGAGGCCAAGGGCTGGCAGGCCAAGGGCACCGACTCGCAGACCGGCGAGGGCACCGAACTCTCCCCGGTCCAGCAGGCGTTCATCGACGCCGGCGCCGTCCAGTGCGGCTTCTGCACCCCGGGTCTGCTCGTCGCCGCCGACGAGATGCTGGAGAACAACCCGAACCCGACCGACGCGGACATCCGCGAGGCGCTGTCGGGCAACCTGTGCCGCTGCACGGGCTACGAGAAGATCATGGACGCGGTCCGCCTGGCGGCCGCCCGCCAGTCCGAGGGGGTCTGACATGCCGGCCAACGGCGCTCCTACGAAGATCACGCAGGGCTCGCAGACCAAGGGCGGCATCGGCGAGTCCACGCTGCGCCCCGACGGCACCCTCAAGGTCACCGGCGAGTTCGCGTACTCGTCCGACATGTGGCACGAGGACATGCTGTGGGGCCAGATCCTGCGCTCCCCCGTCGCGCACGCCGAGATCGTCTCGATCGACACCGGCGAGGCCCTCGCCACGCCCGGTGTCTACGCGGTCCTGACCTACGACGACCTGCCCACCGAGGTGAAGAACTACGGCCTGGAGATCCAGGACACCCCGGTCCTCGCCCACGGCAAGGTACGCCACCACGGCGAGCCGGTCGCGATCGTCGCCGCCGACCACCCGGAGACGGCCCGACGCGCCGCCGCCAAGATCAAGGTGGAGTACAAGGAGCTGCCCGTCATCACCGACGAGGCCTCCGCCACCGCGCCGGACGCGATCCTCGTCCACGAGGGCCGCGACGACCACCACGCCGGCCATGTGCCGCACCCGAACATCGTGCACCGCCAGCCGATCGTCCGCGGCAACGTGGAGGAGGCCCGCCGGCGGGCCGACGTGATCGTCGAGGGCGAGTACACCTTCGGCATGCAGGACCAGGCCTTCCTCGGCCCCGAGTCCGGCCTCGCCGTGCCGGAGGAGGACGGCGGCGTCCACCTCTACATCGCCACCCAGTGGCTCCACTCCGACCTGCGCCAGATCGCGCCCGTCCTCGGCCTGCCCGAGGAGAAGGTGCGCATGACGCTGTCCGGCGTCGGCGGCGCGTTCGGCGGCCGCGAGGACCTGTCGATGCAGATCCACGCCTGCCTGCTGGCGCTGCGCACCGGCAAGCCCGTCAAGATCGTCTACAACCGGTTCGAGTCCTTCTTCGGGCACGTCCACCGGCACCCGGCGAAGCTCTACTACGAGCACGGCGCCACCAAGGACGGCAAGCTCACGCACATGAAGTGCCGGATCGTCCTGGACGGCGGCGCCTACGCCTCCGCCTCCCCGGCGGTCGTCGGCAACGCCTCCTCGCTCTCCGTCGGCCCGTACGTCGTGGACGACGTCGACATCGAGGCCATCGCCCTCTACACCAACAACCCGCCCTGCGGCGCCATGCGCGGCTTCGGCGCGGTCCAGGCGTGCTTCGCCTACGAGGCGCAGATGGACAAGCTGGCGAAGAGGCTGGGCATGGACCCGGTGGAGTTCCGGCAGCTGAACGCGATGGAGCAGGGGACCATCATGCCGACGGGACAGCCGGTCGACTCCCCGGCCCCGGTCGCCGAACTGCTGCGGCGGGTCAAGGCGATGCCGATGCCGCCCGAGCGCCAGTGGGAGTCCAGCGAGGGCGCCGACGTACGGCAGCTGCCCGGCGGTCTGTCCAACACCACGCACGGCGAGGGCGTCGTACGCGGTGTGGGCATCGCGGTCGGCATCAAGAACGTCGGCTTCTCCGAGGGCTTCGACGACTACTCCACCGCCAAGGTGCGCATGGAGGTCGTGGGCGGCGAGCCGGTCGCGACCGTGCACACCGCGATGGCGGAGGTCGGCCAGGGCGGTGTCACCGTCCACGCGCAGATCGCCCGCACCGAACTCGGCGTCGCCCAGGTCACCATCCACCCGGCCGACACCCAGGTGGGCTCGGCCGGCTCCACCTCGGCCTCCCGGCAGACGTACGTCACCGGCGGCGCCGTGAAGCACACCTGCGAGCTGGTCCGCGAGAAGGTCCTGGAGATCGGCCGCCGCAAGTTCGGCACCTACCACCCGGCCTGGGCGACGGCCGAACTCCTGCTGGAGGGCGGCAAGGTCGTCACCGACGGCGGCGAGGTCCTCGGCGACCTGGCCGACGTCCTGGAGGGCGAGAGCGTCGAGATCGAGGCGGAGTGGCGGCACCGGCCGACCGAGGCCTTCGACCTGCGCACCGGCCAGGGCAACGGACACGTCCAGTACTCCTTCGCGGCGCACCGCGCGGTCGTCGAGGTCGACACCGAACTCGGCCTGGTCAAGGTCATCGAACTGGCCTGCGCCCAGGACGTCGGCAAGGCGCTCAACCCGCTCTCCGTCATCGGCCAGATCCAGGGCGGTACGACGCAGGGCCTGGGCGTGGCCGTGATGGAGGAGATCATCGTCGACCCGAAGACGGCGAAGGTCAGGAACCCCTCCTTCACGGACTACCTGATCCCCACCATCCTCGACACGCCGACCATCCCGGTCGACGTGCTCGAACTCGCCGACGACCACGCCCCGTACGGGCTCCGTGGCATCGGCGAGGCCCCGACCCTGTCGTCCACCCCGGCCGTCCTCGCGGCGATCCGGAACGCGACCGGGCTGGAGCTCAACCGCACCCCGGTGCGTCCCGAGCACCTGACGGGCACCGCGTAACACCTCAAGCTCTCCGGGCGGCGCAGGGAACGTCACACACTCCGCCGCGCCGCCCGGAGGAACCTCTTTGAGTTCCGCACCGCTCGCGGTCCTTGAAGTACCCGGAATCCAGTTCGTCTCGGGCCGTCCCCCGGGTCGTCCATTCCCAAATCCCGTGACCGCAGAGGCGGTTGCACGGGTGCCCCTGTGAACCTTGGGAGATGGCACCATGACCCAGCAGTCAGTGGAGCCCAGGACCGCAGCCGACGACGCGGGCGATGGCAGTCGCGTCCCGGCCGGGCGGTCCTGGCTCGATCGGTACTTCCACATATCCAGAAGAGGATCCACGGTCTCGCGAGAGGTCCGCGGCGGCATCACCACCTTCATGGCGATGGCCTACATCCTCCTGCTCAACCCCCTCATCCTGTCCGGCAAGGACCACGCGGGGGACACGCTCGGCCAGAAGGCGCTGATCACCGCGACGGCGTTCGCGGCGGCCTTCACCACGCTGCTGATGGGTTTCGTCGGCAAGGTTCCGCTCGCCCTCGCCGCCGGCCTCTCCGTCTCCGGCGTCCTGTCCTCTCAGGTCGCCCCGGAGATGACCTGGCCGCAGGCCATGGGCATGTGCGTGATGTACGGCGTGGTCATCATGCTGCTGGTCGTCACCGGCCTACGCGAGATGATCATGAACGCGATCCCGCTCGCGCTCAAGCACGGCATCACGATGGGCATCGGCCTGTTCATCGCCCTCATCGGTTTCTACAAGTCCGGCTTCGTGCACCAGGGCAAGGCCACACCGCTCGCCCTCGGCCCCGCCGGTGAACTCGCCGGCTGGCCCGTCCTGCTCTTCGCCGGCACCCTGCTGCTGATCTTCATGCTGCAGGCCCGGAACGTGCCCGGCGCCATCCTCATCGGCATCATCTCCGGCACCGTCGTCGCCGCGGTCCTCAACGGCCTCGGCGTCATCGACCCCGCGCAGTGGGCGAACGGCGCCCCCGAACTGCACGGCAGCGCCGTCTCGATGCCCGACTTCTCGCTCTTCGGCAACGTCGAGTTCGGCGGCTGGGAGAAGGTCGGCGCGATGACGATCGGCATGATCGTCTTCACGCTCGTGCTCGCCGGCTTCTTCGACGCGATGGCCACCATCATCGGCGTCGGCACCGAGGCCAACCTGGCCGACGACAAGGGCCGGATGCCGGGCCTGTCCAAGGCGCTGTTCATCGACGGCGCCGGCGGGGCGATCGGCGGTGTGGCGGGCGGCTCCGGCCAGACCGTGTTCATCGAGTCGGCCACCGGCGTCGGCGAGGGAGCCCGCACCGGCCTCGCCTCCGTGGTCACCGGCCTGTTCTTCGCGGCCTGTCTGTTCTTCACCCCGGTCACCGCGATCGTCCCGCAGGAGGTCGCCTCCGCGGCCCTGGTCGTCATCGGCGCCATGATGCTGATGAACGCCCGGCACGTGGACTGGGCCGACCGCGCGACCGCCATCCCGGTGTTCCTGACCGTCGTCCTGATGCCGTTCACGTACACCATCACCACCGGTGTCGCCGCGGGCGTCATCTCCTACGTCGCCATCAAGGTGGGCCAGGGCAGGGCCCGCGAGATCGGCGCCTTCATGTGGGGACTGACGGTCGTCTTCCTCATCTACTTCGCCCTTCATCCCATCGAGGCCTGGCTGGGCGTCCACTAGTGCTCTGACCACATAGGTTCGCCGGGTTGGCGGTCATGACGGTTGGATGTGCG
>NZ_JBEZBT010000027.1:87005-99501 GCF_040647235.1 Streptomyces sp. NPDC042638 | reverse complement strand
CCTTCACCACGGGACACTGTAGAAGCCGCCGAAGGACCAAGCGATCGCCTGGACAGCGCCTCATCTCCGAGCCAACGCCAGAATCGGGCATACCGTTTCAGAATGTCCTCCGAGATCAGCAAGCCGTTGCGGTCACAGATGACGTGGATGTTTCGAACCGACCTTGCCGCGATCGGTCGGATTCGGTCCGGTCAAAGCCACCCTTTAGATGGCGCTCGTGCACCGTCTTCCACTGTCCGAACCGCTCCGGCAAATCGCGCCACTGCACGCCCGTGCGTATCCGGTACAGCACCCCGTTCACGACCTGGCGATGGTCCCGCCACCTGCCGCAACGCCCGTTGCTCACCGGCAGAAGCGGCTCCGGCCGCTCCCACTGGGCATCTGTCAGATCAATCCTGATCCCCATAGTCGTATCAACGACTGACTGATCGTCGGAACGTCGTCCAGCCCCCAGCGATGCTCGGTCCTGACCGCTGAATACGGTGGAGGGGCCCGGTTGAATGAGAGGACACCAAGACGTGGATGTGTACGAGGCCGTCGGCAGCCGCCGGGCCGTACGGGCGTTCAGCGATGAGCCGGTGCCCAAGGAGGTCCTCGAACGAGTGCTGACCGCAGCAACGCGGGCTCCGTCCAGCGGGAACCTCCAGCCGTGGCACATGTATGTCGTGAGCGGCGAACCCTTGGCCGAACTGAAGAGGCGCGCGACGGCCAGGGCACGGGCGGGAGACCCGGGTGATGAGCGGGAGTATCCGATGTACCCGGACGGACTGACCTCGCCGTATCTGGACCGTTTCGCCGCTGCGGCGGCTCAGCGATACGAAGCGTTGGGGATTGAGCGCGACGACCCCGACCGGCCCCGGAAGATCGCCACCTTGAACTCGGAGGCGTTCGGAGCGCCGGTCGTCTTGTTCTGCTACCTCGACCGGACGATGGGGCCCGGACAGTGGGGGGATGCGGGGATGTACTTGCAGACGGTCATGCTGTTGCTGAGGGCGGAAGGGTTGCACAGCTGCCCCCAGGTGATGTGGACCATGTACCGCAAGACCGTCAGCCGAACAGTCGGAGCCGATCACGAGCTCGTGCTGTACTGCGGCATCTCAGTGGGATGTGAGAAGGAAGGCGTGCCAAGGCTGCGTACCGGGCGGGCGGACATGACGGAAACGGTGAGCTTCATCGGACTGTGACCGCTGCGGGCCGAGATCGACAGGACAGGGCCTAGCCTCCGCGGCAGCTCACCGCAGACCGCCCAGTCCCCGCGGGAGGACCCCCGGTCGTCCCGGCCTCGCGGCGGCTCGCCGAAGGCCGCCGCAGTCCCGCCGCAGCGCCCCAAGTCGCCCCGCCCCACGGCAGTACCCCCGGCCGCGGGAGGCGGCCGGGGGTACTGCCGTGGGTGGCGTCGGTCGGTCAGGAGGGGGCGGGGGGACTGTTCGTGAGGGCCGGATCCGTGAGTGCCACCGGTGCCAGGACGGCATCCACGGCGGCCTTGAGATCGTCGTCCAGGTCGACGTCACAGGCCGCGGCGTTGGCGGTGAGCTGCTCGGGCCTGCTGGCCCCGATCACCGCCCCCGCCACGTTCGGCTCCCGCAGGACCCAGGCCAGGGCCAGCACCGGCAGGGGCATCCCCGCCTCTTCGGCCAGCGGCAGCAGCCGTTGCACGCACTCGAGGACGTCCTCGCGGAGCACCTTCTCCATGAAGTGCCCGCCGAATCCCTTGGTGTCGGTCGCGCGCGACGCGGGCGGCGGAGGCCGGCCGGGCAGGTACTTCCCGGTGAGGACGCCCTGCGCCAGCGGGGAGAAGGCGAGCTGGGCCAGGCCCAGCGACCGGCAGGCGGGGATCACCTCGGCCTCGATCACGCGGTGCAGGGCCGAATAGCGCGCCTGGTTGGACACCAACGGCACCTTCAGCTCGCGGGCGAGGACCTGAGCGGCGCGGATCTCCTCCGCACGCCACTCCGAGACCCCGATGTACAGGGCCTTGCCCGCACGGACCACGTCGGCGAATGCCGTCATGGTCTCTTCCAGCGGGGTGCCGTGGTCGAAACGGTGGGCCTGGTAGAGGTCGACGTGATCGGTGCCGAGCCGGCGCAGCGAGACGTCGATCGTCTCCATGATGTGTTTGCGGGACAGCCCCCGCTCGTTCGGTCCGGGGCCGACCGGCCAGTACACCTTGGTGAAGATCTCGACACCGGAACGGCGCTCGCCCGCCAGCGCGCGGCCGAGGATCTCCTCACCCGCGCCGAACCCATAGCCGTCGGCCGTGTCGAAGCTGGTCACACCGCAGTCCAGCGCCGCCCTCACGCACGCCCGGGCGGCGTCCTCGTCGATCTGCCCGCCGTGGGTGATCCAGTTCCCGTACACGATCTCGCTCACGTGCAGACCGCTGCGGCCCAGCCGGCGGTGCCTCACCCCGTTCCTCCGCTCACGCCGCGCCGTCCGTTGCCGGATCCGTCCAGAAGTGCACGGTCACGGTCCTGCGCAGGACCGGCGCCGGGGCCCGCATGACGGACACGCCGTGCAGTGACCGTGCCGTCGTCTCGATGAGGACGCTGCGGTTGAACGAGGGCAGGATCCGCGCCGGGGCCTCTCCGTCGACCGGAGCGCCCAGTTCGAGCCAGCCGCCGTCCTCCGGGCGCCAGCCCTCGGTGAGGTAGGTGAACAGGGAGTACCGGCGCACCCGGCCGGTCTCCGGGTGCCGGTTGGAGCCGACGTGCGCGTGATGGACGGCGCCCTGGCCGGCGAGCCGGTAGCTGCCCCAGTCCCCGTCCGGCTCCGTACGCAGCCCCTCCACTCCCGTCACCTTGCCGAGGAACGCGGCGAGATCGTCACCGAGCAGGGCCTCGCACAGCTCCCGCAGGGCCGGACCGGCCAGCGCCCGGTCCTGGGAGTGCCAGCGTGGGATGCCCGGTTTCGCCGTCATCACAGCGGTGTCCGGGAAAGCCTCGGCGGCGGCGCGCAGGGCGTCGGCCGGGAGGATGCCGTCCCAGACGTAGTGCGGGAAGGGAGCGGCGCGGAAGCAGCGCCCGTGCGCCGCGCTCAGCTGCCGTTCCATGGCCGGGTAGTCGATCACTTGTCTTCCTGCCTTTCTCGTGGACGCCGCGGGGCGTCCGTCAGGGTGTCCGAGTCCGAGTCCGAGTCCGGGTCCGGGTCCGGGTCCGCGGCCGGGCCCGCCGGGGAGACGCCGAGCCGGGCCCGGCCGTTGGAGCAGGCGCCGTCCGGCAGGGCGAACCGCCAGCCGTGCTGGGGGCAGACCACCGAGTCCAGTTCTGGGTCGTAGTCCTGCGGGCCGAGCCGCGCGCCCAGGTGCGGACAGGTGTCGGACACTCGGTACGACCCCGTCCGCGTCCGAAGCGGGAACGTGCCGGCCGGGCGCTCGCTGCCCTGTGCCGTCCGCCGCAGGTACTCGGCGAGGTCGTCGGGATCGCTGCACCGCAGCACCGACATGAGCTCCTCGTTGTACGCGCCGATGCCGGGACGCCAGGCGCTGAAGCGGAACGAGAAGAAGAACTCCTCCCAGCTCATCCCGCCGTCCAGGATGTCCGGCAGATACCGCGACGGCAGGGTGAACCGGTAGTCGTGGGCGTCGGTCTCCGGCCCGGTGCCCTCGCGCACCTCCAGGGAGCGGAAGTCGACGAGCCAGAACCCGCCCCCCGGGCCGCGGACATCGAAGGCGGCGACGGCGTCGACGGCACGGCACAGGCTCTCACCGGCCGCGAACAGCGCCTTGAAGTGGGCGGCGAAGCCGTCGTAGAGGCTGTGCCGCGGCTCCGGGTGTCCGGCGACCACCTCGGCGATCGCGGAGGCACGCCTGCGGGCGTAGTCCGCCACGTAGTCCGCGAGGTTCTCCCAGTCGAACTCCTCCCGGATCCCCGGGTCGGCGAACAGCCGGCCCGTGGCCACGTCGAGTTCGTCGCCCGGCAGCGGTGCCACGGTGCGCTCCGCCAGGTCCGGGTGCTCGCGGCGCAGCCACGCGAGCAGTTCGGGCGGGGTGGTGAACACCGAGGACTCCGCGAAGAAGTGCGGGGCCAGCCCCGGGTCGAGCAGGGCCGGCGGCCCGGCGAACGCGACCGCGCTGCGCGGGGCGAGGGCCTGCATGTAACGGGTCCACCGGCGCATGGAGTTGACCTTCTTGCGCCCTGCCGCCTCGACCTGCTCCACGGCGGGGAAGGAATAGGCGAACGGAAACCACGTGGCGCCGGAGAACTGCGCCAGCACGACGTCGATGCGCGGGTGCGACCGGCGGATGGCCCGCAACTGGTCGCGGTCGACCTGGCAGTCGTTCAGGTTGACGACGACCTGGCCGGTCGCGGCGTCCTCGATGACGAGGGCCGAGTCCTGGTGCCGGGGCGTGGGGGAGTGGATCAGGGTGAGGCGGAGCGGACCGGCCCGGAAGACCTCCTGGTCACCGAGCAGGACGGGGGCCGGGCCGCGCAGCGTGCGGATCAGCCGTTTCCAGGTCGGCAGCGGATAGTCGGGCATCAGCAGCGTGACCGACGGGTCGAGCGCGTTGAGCACGTCGGGGTCGAAGTGGTCCTGGTGATCGTGCGACACGTACACGTGCGTCGCCTCGCCCACGAGCGGAGCGCAGGAACGGTTGTCGGGCAGCTGGTGCCACCCCGACAGGAAGGCACCGCCCTCGGAGAACCACGGATCGCAGACCAGCTTCACGCCGTCGGCCTCCACGAGGGCACCGGCGTGCCCGAGGAACGTGATCTTCATGGCTGCCTCCAGGGAAGGGCGCGGTGAGGGGTGGGCTGCTTGCGTGCCGCGACGAGGTGCCGCGCGAGATTGGGGTCGGCGGAGCCGGCGAAGGGGCGTCCTCGCACGCACACGTCGAGTCCGGCCGCCGCGAGCCGGGCGGTGAGCTGTGCGGCGGTCGGCACGTGCAGCACGGAGTGGAAGACCTCCGGCGGGCGGCCGCCGGGGCCGTCGGCCACCGCGACGACGCGGTGGCCGAGCAGGGCGCCCTCCGCGGCGGTGAACCCCTCGCTGAGCAGAAGGTGGGGGCCGTCCCGGAAGACCGAGCCGGCCGGGCGCCGGTACACGCGCCGTCCTTCGTCGAAGCCGGCGGTGCCGTCCTCGGCGAGCCGCAGGTCCAGGACCGCGGTGCCGCCCGGGCGCAACCCCCGCACCAGCGAACGGAGCAGCACCTCCAGAGCGTGCGGTGCGAAGAAATTGGCGGCGTCGTAGGTGAGCAGCAGCGTGTCATATCCGGGGGCCGCCGATGGTGGGCCGCCTGGTCGGCGGGGGTCAGGCTCTGCGCGCGCGGGGCGAACGCCGGTGCCCGGCGCGGTGACCGGGTCCGTCGCGTCGCCGAGTACGAAGCGGATGTGGTCCTGCCCGGCGAAGCGGCGGCGGGCGTGCTCGACCACCGCGGGTCCCGCGTCGACGCCGACGTACGAGGTCAGACCGTGACCGCGCAGCGCGGCCGTGTAGTTGCCGGGCCCGCACAGCGGATGGTGCACCCGGCCCGCCCGCCAGTCGGGCAACTCCGCTCGCAGCCAGTTGAGTTGACGCGCCACGATCGCCGGGGGTCGGGAGGAGTCCGTGGTCGCGGGGTCGGTCTGCTCCCGCAGCAGCCGGGCGCTGAACGCCGGGTCGCCGTAGGGCAGCGAAGGCAGCGCCGCGATGCGGTCCGGCGGCATACTGCCCAGGTCGGGCAGCTCCGGCCAGAGGAACGGAGCGCCGTGCTCAAGGAATTCCCCGGCGATTTCCCGCGCACCGCGGTGCGATGCTGTGTCGACCAATTCCATACCGACTCCGTAGCCTGCGGAACGTGCCCGCCCTGCACTCCATTTCACGTTCAGGTTGTGGGCGCGGGATCCGCGTGGTCAACGTTTTTGCGGATACCCGCTAAACCTTGGACTCCACTGATCGGTGCGGGCATCATGCGCCGTATGTTCGCTAATTCATGCACCGTTGTGCTCGACCTGGTTCCGCATTGCGCCTCGTCGCCGCGTGCGCAGTGGAGCGGGGACGACGATCTGCGTCCGCTGAGTGACGAGGGAATGCGGCAGGCGGAAGTCCTCGGCGAGGTGTTCCAAGGGTTCCAAGGGGGAGTCGACGCCGTGTACAGCAGCCCCTCGCTGCGCTGCCGCCAGTCGGTCGCCCCGCTGGCGGCCGCCGCCGGAGTCCCCGTCGTGTCCGAGGACCGGCTGCGCGAGGCGCGCGGGTTCGCCGAGCCACAGGCCTGGACCGAGGGGGTCTTCGCAGCCATCGGCCCTTCGCTGGGCGGCGCGTGGGCGGCCGGCCGTGCCCTGGGCGCGCTGGTGGAGATCGCCACCCGCCACGACGGAGGTCACGCGGTGGCCTGTTCGCACGGCGACGCCATCCCCGCCACGCTGGTGCACCTGTCGGCGGCCCACGGCTGCGCGCTGCCGCGGATCGTGGGACGGGGGAGCTGGTACCGGCTGCGCCTGGAACGCGGCCGGCTCACCATGACCGGCGTGAGGCCGTCGGACCCCGTCTGACGGCCACGCGCCCCCGGACCGCCGTCCGGCGGCGTGCCCGAGGGCTCGTGCCCGACGGCTCCCGTCCGGCGAGTCCCCCCGCGGCGGACCGGCACGCCAGTCCGGTCCGCCACAGGAGGCGGTCACCCCGGAGGCGGGGCCGCCCCCCTCCCCGAGAAGGGCGCCCTCATGGGGACGCCGTGTCGCGCAGGTCCGGCTGCGCCTGCTCCACCAGGGCCGTCATCACGGCCACCCGCCGCCGCGTGCCCGGATCGCCGGCCGCCGCGGCCCGGGACACGGCGTCCCGGGCGAGCAGCCGGTCGGCGATCCGCACCACCGGCAGTCCGAAGTGGTAGGCGGCCACCAGCCGGAACGCGAGTGCCACTTCCTCCGGGCCGCACGAGCCGCCTTGCTCCGCCATCCCCGTGGCGTGCCGCGCGGCGGCCGCGGCCCCGAGGGCGAGCGTGGCGGCGGGGTCCAGGTCCGCCGCCGCCGCCGACGACAGGACGAGGGTGGCCAGGTCCTCCCCGGCCGGCCCCAGCCCCGCCTGGCCCCAGTCGATCGCGACCGTGCCCCCGGCCGTCCGGAACAGGTTGCGCGGTGTCAGATCCCGGTGCAGCAGCCCGGCCGGCAGCGACCGCAGTGTCCGAACGGCGTCGGCGTGCCGGCGCGCCAGTGCCCGCAACGCCGTGGCGGTCCCGGGCCGGAACAGAGCGCGCACCGCCGGGTCGGCACTCGTCTCGGCGTCGGCGACCCGCTCGATCAGGGCGAACCGCTCGTGCAGCGCCGCCTGTTCCAGGAACGGCCTGCACCACCAGTCCCGGTGCGGCGGAGGCTGCCGCAGTGAGCGGGCGTGGAACCCGCCGAGAAACTCTGCGGTGTCGAGTAGCTCACCGGCCGTCCAGGCCTCGCCGGGCGTCCCATCGGCCCGCTCCAGCCACAACCGGAGCCGGTCACCGGGCAGCGGCACGATGCCCAGACAGCGGACGGCGGCGAACCGGCCGCCGGCGGCGCGCGGGAACGGCGAGGCCAGGACCAGCGCCTCGCGCCGCCAGTAGGCCCAGTCCGCCGGGCCGTCGCCGCCGTCGTCGATCTGGCGGGCCAGATCCCGCGGGCCGGGCCGCCAGGGGCGGTACCGCACCTGCTTCAGCACCATCTCCCACGCCCGGTCACCGCCCTCGCACGAAGCAGTGCCGCGCACCACGTACAGGCCGTCGCTCGCTCTGCTCCAGCTCTCGTAACCGATCGGCTCGCCCGTGCAGCCGCTCACCCGGGCCGTGGGATCGGCCAGCAGCGTCCGCACGGGCCCGCGCAGGTCCTCGGCGGTGAGGTCGGGCAGCGGGCCCAGGTGACGGTAGGGCGGACCCGGCACCGGGTGCCGCCGTCAGCCCGCGCGCCGCGCGTCGGCGACGGCGGCCCGCAGATACGTGCGCAGCAGATCGCTCGGCACCTGGTCGAAGCAGGTGAGAGCCGACGCGTGGCCGGTCTCCAGCGACTCCAGCTCCACCGCGAGGCGCCGCCGCAGCACGGCGGCGAGCTGCGAGTCGTCGTCCTGCGCCGGCTGGATGCGCGAGAGGTACTGGATGACGTTGGCGAAGGCCAGGGCCGCGTGCACGATCCCGAACACCGGACGGTCCTCGTTCTTCCACGGGGAGTGGAAGCGGGGACCGTCGTCGGCGAAGACCACTCCCTCGGACTCGAAGGACTCGTTCAGCCAGGAGTGCGTGGCCTCGTGCACCAGGGTCTCGCCCAGGCGCAGCGGTTCGTCGGTCCAGTTCAGTACGACGGTGCCGGGCAGGAAGTCGAACGTGTAGCTGCGGCAGGTCGCCCCCAGCGGCACGGCCTCGGTCCAGATGACGACGGCCGTGGAGGAGCGCAGCACCTCGCCGCCGACGGCCAGGGCGGCGTCGACGGCCGCGTTCAGGGTCCGCGCGATGCGCTCCCGCTCCGCCGCCTCCTGCCCGGGCGACGTGCCGAGCAGGTACATCCGGCTGCCGAGACGGTCGTCGGCCACTGCGTCGCAGTCCGCCGCCCGCACCACCATGACCGGTCCGACGGCCGTCTGTACGGCCTCGGCGCGCAGTACCGCCCGGTTCTGCCACAGCCGCACGGCCCGCCGGGCCCGGTCCGCGTCGCGGGTCCGCGCGGCGATGCGCGCCTGCTGGAAGGCGTGGTGCAGGACGGCGTTGTCGAAGGCGTCCGGCGGGCCGTCCGGGCCGTCGAGGTCCGTGGCCGGCGCGAGAGTGCGCAGGCTGGCGAGCAGGGTGCGCGCCCGCTCGCTGCGGTGTGCCACCAGCCGCGCGGTCAGCTCGGCCTGCAACGACGTGACGGACGCGGCCGCCTCGATGGTGTCGGCTTCGGTCATGATGGTCTTCCGGTCCTTTCGGGGCGACGGTCAGCGTACGGCGCTCGGGGCGGCCCACCGGTGCAGGTGTTCCGCCTTCTCCGCGTCCGTCAGCGGCCGGATCTCGCGGATGTAGTCGAAGGGGGACTTGACGGCGAACTGCCGCCGGTTCCAGCAGGGATAGGTGGTGCCGATCAGCTCGGCGACGATGCCCATGCCGACCGTCTCGCCGACCCTGCCGGGCAGTTCGGCACGCAGTGAGCGGAGCCCGTCGAGAATCTCCCGCCGGCGGCTCACGACGGGCTCCGGGCCGTCCCCGGGGCGGCGGGCGGCGAGCCGGTCGTACAGCTGGAAGGCGAGGGAGTCGGCGAAGACGCCGGTCAGCCATGCCCGGTCGGCCCCGGACAGCGGACCGCTCCGCGCGCCGACGGCCTCCTCGGTGCGCAGCCACTGGCCAATCCAGGACCTTGCGCCCTCGCGCAGCAGCGCCTCCGCGCAGGAGAGCGCGTCGGACCCGGCCCGGCCGAGCCGGGCGACGTCGCACACGCCGGCCGGCAGCGCCGCGTCCGGCACGTCGCCGAGGACGACCGCGCCCACGGCGAGGTCGACGACATAGCGCAGGCCGACGCCGTCCAGGAGCTGCACCGCGTCCCCCACCGCCGCCCGGTCCCGCGCGGTGGCGGGGCGGAGCCGCAGCCGGTCGCCGTCCCCGCGCACGCCGTGGAGAACGGCGATGCGCGGGCCGTCGGGCAGGGGGAGCAGGGCGTGGGCGCCGGTCGCCTCGGCGGGGTCGACGCCGACGCCCGGGCTGCCGGCGAGACCGACGAGGGCGCGGGCGAGCGCGTCGGGTACCTCCGCGGCGTCTGGTACCCCGGCGCCGGCCGCCGCGGCGGCACGGCGCGCCCAGGCCGAGCTGTGCGGCTCGACCCACAGCAGGAACGAATGGATGGCACGGCCGTCGAGCGAGGCGTTCCAGTAGCGGTTCTGCGTCTCGTCGTCATCGATGACGGGGAGAAGGAACATCCGGGTTTCCCTTTCAGGCCGCTGCGGGCAGGGCCGCGGCCACATGGTCGATGACCTTGCGCCGGTAGTCGCAGTACTCCTCCTCGAAACCGGTCCCCTCGAAGCGGAGCCGGTCGGGAAGGGCGCCGCCGCGGCACGAGGCCTCGTGCGAGCAGCCCGCGCACTTGTCGAGCAGGGCGGACAGATCGCGGCGGAGTCGTGGATTGCTGTCCAGGGTCAGCAGCTCGTCCATCCCGGACGCCGTGTCCACGGAACCCAGCAGTGCGCCGGGCATGCTCAGTTCGTCCGAGCTGCCGATGCGCCCGTCGGGGTAGAGCGTCACGACGAAGGGTTCCTTGCGGTCGCTGAAGCTCGTGTAGCTGGTGGGCAGCCCGGACAGCGACCGGATGACACTGAAGAACGGCTCCAGCACGTACGCGCTGTAGGAGCGGGTCGACGACCAGTGCTCGAACGCCTCGATCAGGAAGTCGGCGTACTCGTCGGGGGTCGTCGCCCACCCCGGCATCCCGACTCCGTCGGGATTGAGGATCTGCAGCGACTGGCGGTTGGGCGTGCGGTAGTCCTTGGTCTTCACGTTGAAGTCGAGGCATCCCGAGAGCTTGACGACCTTCACTGCCTCGAACTTGCTCAGTGAGTCCAGCACGTCCGCGGCCCGGCCGAGGATGCGGCGGGTGACGACGACGATCACACCGACGTTGCGGCCCCGGGCGGCCATCATGTCGAGCGCCTTGGTGACCTTGCGGTAGGTGGGGCGGTCCCGGAAGTCGACGCGGTGGGCGTTGCCCTGCTCGTCACCGTCCAGGCTGATGCCGATCTCGATGTCCGGCCACTCGCGGTCGAAGAAGTCCAGCCACGCCTCGTTCAGGAGAATGCCGTTGGTCTGCATCGAGACCGTCACCGGCCCCTCGTAGCGGCGCAGTTCCGCGAACAGCTCACCCATCTTGCGCCGTCCGATGAGCAGCGGCTCACCGCCGTGCAGTTCGACCGCCAGCGGCCGCCCGCCGCACAGGGCGAGGAACTTGCGCAGCACCTCCGGCTTCAGCATGAGGGCGTTGGGATACGGTTTGCGCCGCTCGTAGCAGTAATGGCAGTTGATATTGCACATTTCCCCGGGGAGTTTGAGCATGGCCAATATGGTTTCCCCGGGGGCCGGCAGCTGAAGTTTCATGTGCAGTTCCTCCGCGCTGAATGTGTGGGAAAAGGCTCTCGTGGCCGCGGATATGCGTCAATGAATTGCGGTTCTTCTTGCGTGAACCCGCATGCCACGGATCCGGGCCACGGACCCATGTCACGGCCGCAGGCCGCGAACGCGCTCGTCACCGGGCGGCGGTGAGCCGGTCGGCCTGCCGTGCCCGTGCCGTCTTGCGCACGAGTGCCGCGGCGGACAGCCAGTCGGTCTCACCGACGGCCGCGGTCAGCCGGTCCAGGCGGGGCACACGGCCGGTCACGTCGGTGCGGCCGGGGAAGACCGACTCGTAGGGCACGTGGACGAAGCCCGCCGTGCTGCCGGTGGCGTCGAGGACCAGGCGGGCCAGGTCGACGACGGCCGTCTCGGTCCGGGAGCCGATGTTGAACACGTTGGCGCCGGGCCGCCACGCGGTCTCGGTGGCCGCGACGTCGAGCAGGCGGCGGGTGAACTGGTCGATGTCGGTGAAGCAGCGGCGCTGGGTGCCGTCGCCGTGCACGGTCAGCGGCTCCCCGGACTCGGCCTGCCGGAAGAAGGTCGGCAAGACCATGCCGTAGCGCCCCAGTTGGCCGGGTCCCACGACGTTGAAGGGCCGTACCGTGAGCACGGGCCGGTGCCGGGCGGCCTCCCGACCGAGCCGTTCCATCTCCCACTTGCCCGTGGCGTAGCCCGGCGTGCCGCCGTCGTACGCGAGCGGGACGGCGCGGTCCACGGCCAGGTCCTCGCGCAGCGCGGCGGTGCTGTCGCTGAGCCCGTAGACGGCGGAACTGGACACGAGCACGACGGGCGTGTCACTGGACTGTGCCAGGACGTTCGCCGTCCCCTGGTGGCCCACGGCGTAGGCGTGTCCGGCCTGCTGCGCCGCGAGCCGCATGCCGACGACGCCCGCGAGGTGCAGCACCAGTCCGGTGCCACGCGCGGCCTCGGCCACCGCGTCCGCGTCCAGCACGCTGCCGCGCACCAGGGTGGCCCCCTCGATCGCCTCGAGGGACTCGGGCCGGCCCGTCGTGAGGTCGTCCAGGACCCGGACGGGGTGGCCTGCGGCGGCCAGGGAGCGTACGAGACGGCTGCCGATGAAGCCGGCACCGCCGGTGACGAGGACGGGCGTCGAGGGGGAGGACCACATGTCAGCGTCTCCTTCGTGTGGGAAGCGGGGACGGCCGCCGTGAGGGGGGCGGCCGGGGTGGAGGGAGGGACAGGGGGCGCCGGCGGATCCGGCCACCGCGGGCGCCCCGCCGAGGTGGGAGAGGAATGATCAGGGCGCGGGAGAGGCCTTATGGCGGGAGCGTGAGGCCGGGGCTGAGGGCGGCAGCGGCGGAGGTGGCCGCCATGCGGTGCCGTGCCGGCCGTGGCGCCCGGTGCCGCGTACGGCCGTACGGCAACTCGCCAGGGCCGTACCGTCCGTCGCTCGTCGGACGAGGCCCGTACCGCAACTCGCTCGGCCAGGCAGGGACTTTCCGTCCGTCGCTTGTCGGACCTGGGCCGTGCCGTCCGTCG
>NZ_JBEZBT010000027.1:0-86907 GCF_040647235.1 Streptomyces sp. NPDC042638 | reverse complement strand
CGCTCGTCGGACCTGGCCCGTGCGGTCCGTCCGTCGCTCGTCGGACCTGGCCCGTGCGGTCCGTCCGTCGCTCGTCGGACCTGGCCCGTGCCGTCCGTCAGCCGGCGGCGCCTCACCCGCGCACGGTCCCGTCCGTCGTCCGCAGTAGTTGCCGGGCCCAGCCCAGCAGCCGTGGCGCCCAGCCGGGGCGCTCGTGCGGTTCCGCCGCGTCGATGAAGTGCGTGTAGGTGACGAGCTGGTTGAACGCGGCGACCGGTTCGGCGAGCCGCCACACCGTCCGGCATTCGGCCGCCGACATCAGTGGTGACCAGCTCGCGAAGTACCGGTCGAGGGCGCGGGCCCGGACCCCGGGGTCCGGACAGCTTCTGAGGGCCGCCGCGATGTCCAGGAACGGGTGGCCGACGGCGGATTCCGCCCAGTCCAGGAACACGGTCCGCCCGGTCGCGGGAGCCACGCCCCAGTTGCCCGGGTGCAGGTCGCCGTGGACGAGGCTGTCGCCGGGGGGAGCCGCGGCCAGTGCCGCGCACAGCTCGGGCAGCCGGTCGCAGGCCGCGGCCAGCCGGGCGGACTCCGGTGCGCTCAGCGCGCCCGGCAGCCCCGAGCGCGGCCCGAACAGAGCGCTCCGCGACCCCGTCGGCACCAGGCGGGCCAGCGCGAGCGGAGTGCGCGTCCAGCAGCCGGCGGCGGCGAGTTCGGCGGTCCGGCCCAGCCAGTCGCGCTGCACCTCACCGAGGGCGGCCAGCGCCCGGCCCCGCCCGTCGTCCGGCAGCCGCGTGCCCGGCCGTAGGCGGACCTCCCGGGTGCACCAGCCGTCGCGCGGCGGCCCGGGAGCGAGGACCTCGGGCACCAGCCCGGGGCGGCGGGCGGCCAGCAGGGACAGCACCCGGCCCTCGTGCGCCAGGGACGGCAGCGACTGCTTGTAGAAGACCGTGCCCCCGCTGGTCGGGCAGCGCAGTACGACCGACAGCGACCAGCGCTTGACGTCCTCGACGGGCCCGGTGCGCCGCAGGCCCGCCACGGCCAGCCGGGCGTCGATGACGGCGACCGCGCGCCGCCGCCAGCCGGGCAGCTGCCAGGGCCGTGCGAGCGGGCCGGCGTCAGTGCCGGAAGAAACGCTCACCGGTCACGATCCAGCTCATGCCGTGGGCGTCACAGGCGTCCCGCAGCGCGTCCGCCCCCGTCGAGCCCGCGGGGGTGACCAGCTGGGTGACACCCAGGCGGGCCGCGATCTCGACGACCTCGACGAACGGGAAGTGGTTGTCGGCCGCCAGGGTCACCCCCGACAGCGGTGGCGTCGTGGTCCAGTCCGGTTCCCGGTCGGCGTCCCGCGGGTCCGGCAGGACCCGGGCGAACTCGGCCCGGACCGAGGGCGTCAGGTCGCCCTCGGCGAGACGGGCCCGCCACACCGCGCGTTCCGCGGGCCCCACACCCTCCCGGAACCCGAGTCCGAGGACGTCCGGATGCCGGCGGCGCTGCCAGGTCCGGGCGCGGGCCGCGGCCAGACGCGTGCAGTCCAGACGGTTCTGCTGCCCCATGCCGATGCCGATCGTGGCGCCGTCCACGACGAAGGCCATGGCGTTCGACTGGGCGTGCCGGACGGCCGCGACGGCGACGGCCAGGTCGTCCGGGCTGCCGGGTGTCCCGCACTCGGGGTGTGTCCCGCCCGCGAACCCCGGCAGAGGTGCGGCCGAGCGCGTCAGCCGGAGCCCCGCCGTCTCGACGGACTCCCGCGTGCGCACGCCTCCCGCGGCCCGCTCCTCGGCCCGGTGCCCGCGCATCAGGATGAACCGGCCGTGGTGGAAGCGGGAGAGGTCCGCCAGCGCCTCCGGGGCGAAGTCCGGGGCGATGACCCCGATGGCGTTGGCGAAAAGGGGGGCCTGCGCCGCCGTGACCGGCTCCGACACCGCGACGAAGTCCCCGTAGGAGCACTTGGGCGCGGTGTGCCGGGCCCGTACGACGGCCCGGCCGAGGGGGTCGTCCGGCAGCGGACCGCGGTCGTGGAAGGTTTCGTCCCCCGGCGCGAAGGGCCGGCCGAGCGCGATGCCCGCGGGGGAGGTGTGCTTGAACGAGGCGCAGGCGGCCACCCCGGTCCGGTCACGCAGGGCCCCCACCGCTTCCCAGGCTCCGAGGGCGTCGAGCACGTTGATGTACGAGGGGCTGCCGTGCAGCAGCGCGAAGGGGGGCCGGCCCGCGACGACCGGTTCCGCCCAGGCGGTCTCGTGCGGGTTGAGCCCCCGGGACAGGGTGATCATGTCGTCTCCGGCACGGTGAGGGGGGAGGGGCGGAAGGGCGGTTCGGACCGGAGGGCGCCCAGTACGCCCGTCTGCCAGCCGAGTTCCCAGACCAGGGCGGACAGGGCGGCCGGGGCTCCGGCGCGTGCGGCCGTGACCGGCACGCGCAGCCAGTCCGCCAGATGGGCGCGCCAGGTCACGGGGGTGGTGCCGTGAGCGGCGAACTTCCGGCGCAGGGCCACGATGTCGTGCCCCTGGAACCGGCCCCTGCGGAACCTGCCGCGGTGCGTGCCGCGGACACTGACCGACACGACGGTGTCCGCCACGCCGATGGCGCGGCCCGCCAGCTGAGCCCGCCAGGACAGGTCGACGTCGGCGAGCGCGGGCAGCCGCTCGTCGAAGCCGCCCAGCTCGTCGAACAGACCCCGGGAGATGCCCATCAGGCCGCCCAGCACATGCGGCTTGAACAGACTGGCCGTCAGCACGTCGCACAGCTGGTCGGGCGGCGTTCCGCGCAGCACGCCGGGCGGGTTGAGCCGCCGGTAGTCGATGCGCGCCGTGACCAGTTCGGCCTGGTCCAGCGCCGCCGCCATGGCCGCGATGTGGTCGTCGGCTATCTCGTCGTCGGCGTCGAGGAACAGCAGACGCTCGCCGCGGGCCGCGCGTGCACCCGTGTTGCGGGCGGCCCCGGTGCCCCCGCGCACGGGGCGGGTCACGATGCGGGTGTCGGCGGGCAGGTGGTGCCGGTGGGCGTCGACGGTGGCCGCGAGCGCGTCGGTGGAGCCGTCGTCGACGATCAGCAGACCCCACTCGTCGTCGGTGCGCTGCCGGCCGAGCGCCGCGAGCTGCCGGCCCACGCAGTGCGCGCTGTTGTGGCAGGGGACGATGACGTCGATGCGGCTCACGGGGTCTCCAGCAGTTCGCGTCCGGGCGCGGCGGCGGCGTCCACGGCACGGAACAGGTCGAGCAGCCGGCTGTCCTCGTGCGCACCGGTGGTGTTGCGGAAGACGTGCACCGGCGGGAGGTAGGGCGGCGGATCGTCGAGGAGCAGCGTGCGGTACACCTTGCTGACCTTGTCGAGGGTGTAACTGTTCTCGTAGTGCCGCATGCTCTTGCCGCGGGCGACGACGCGGTCCGCGGCCAGGGCGACGGGGACGTCGAGGTAGACGATCAGGTCGGGCAGCAGCGTGCCGTGCGCGTGGTGGCGGTCCAGCGTCTCGCGCGCGGGGATGCCGTAGAGGACTTCCAGGTAGGCCGCGTCGCTGAAGATGTAGCGGTCCGACAGCACGGTGCGGTCGCGCAGCAGGTCACCGATCGCGCCGGCCTGCAGCTGCTTGTCGCGGAAGTACGCCTGGGTGATCCGCCGGTGGCTGTGCCGGTGCGGACGGTCCTCGCGGACGTCGATGATGACGCGCGCCGCCTGCGGGTCGAGCCACGAGTGCTGCCCGATGCGGGACAGGGGGCGCCCCTGCGCGCGCACGTGTTCGGCGATGAGCCGTGCGGTGGTCGTCTTCCCGGATCCGTCGACGCCCTCCAGCGCGAGGAATCCGTGGTGCGTTGTGCCGGTCAAGGGGATCTCCCTGTCTGCTGTCCGGGTCATGTCGTCGGCAGGGCCGAGCGCTGGGCCGCCCAGGCGAAGGCCTCCTCCATGACCTGGGACATGGAGGAGTAGGTCCAGGTGCCGTAGCGGCCGAGCGGGGTGATGCCGAGGGAGGCGAGGTACCGGGTGGCCTCGTCGGCGGTGTCCCGGGCGTCGTCGGTGAAGACGACGTAGCCGGGGTCGTTCGTGAACACCCGGGATCCGACGATCCGGCTGTCGGGCCCGAGCAGTCCGACCGCCCCGACCCCGCGCAGCACGTCGGCCACCAGCGTGTCGTCCGCCGCGCACGGTCTCTCGGACGGTTCGAGTACCTCGGCGAGCACGCCCCAGCCGTCGGCGGGCGCCATGTCCGGGTCGAACTCCGTCATGAAGACGAGGCGGGTGAAGGGCACGTCCTCACGCGTGTAGTAGCGCCAGTGCCCGGTGTCGCGGGGGCGCGGACCCTGGACGGCGAGGGCCACCGACCGTACGCGGTTGCGGGGCAGCGCACGGCAGCGCCCGACGAGCGCCTCGGGCGCCCCGTGGCACAGCTCGACGGTGTTGGGCAGGGGCAGCGTGGAGACGCAGTCGTGCGTGTAGCGGAAGTCGGTGACGCCCTCGGGTGAACGGGTCCGCACGGTACGGGACTCAGGGTCGACGGCGGTGACGACGTGCCGCAGCCGCAGGTCCGCGACCTGGCCGGCCAGCGCCTCGGAGAGCACCTCCATGCCGCGCCGGCCGCCGCGTGCGGGCCGCGGATACCAGCCCCGCGCGTTGTAACCGTCGGCCGGCCGGGCCGAGTTCGCGCCGCGCTCGATCTCCGCGACGCTGGGCCGGGTCAGGTTCCAGTGGAAGCCGGACGCCGAAAGCGTGCTGAGCGGCCGCTGCCACAGCTTGCGGTTGTACGGGAAGAAGAACAGCTCGCACAGGGTGCGGCCGAAGGCGCTCAGCAGCAGTTCCTCGTAGTTGCCGGGCGCGGTGCTCCGCGCGTGTGCGGCCCGCAGGTCCGCCAGGCACGCGGCGCGCACCTCGGCGGGCAGGCCGAAGAGGTTCAGCTGGACGGGGAAGCGGGTGGTGCCCCGCACCGTCTCGACCCGGGCGTCCGGGGGGCACGGGCGCAGGACGTCGCCGAGCAGGGCGCGGACGCGTGCCTCCACGTCCGGGTGGCTGAAGTAGAGCAGGTGGATGACGTGGTCGAACCAGTGGTCCCCGATGCGTTCGGTGCGCACCAGGCCACCGGGCCGGTCCGCGGCCTCCAGCACGACCGCCCGGTCGTCGAGCAGGGATCCGGCGGCCAGACCGGCCAGTCCGCCGCCGAGGATCAGTACCTCGGTCTCCACTTCGCGGTCCGCAGGGTCCGCCCACGGGGACGGGTTGAGCATGGTGAGCCACCTCGCAGTGCCGGCAGGGACGGGCGCCGGGCCGCGGGCGCGCGGCGGGCGCGGGAGACCCGGCGGGCGGCTGCGGACAGCCGCCCGCCGGGCCGGGCGAAGCAGATCAGACGGCGTCCGAGGTCTGCTCGGTGATGTGCTCCCACGGCTTCACCGAAACCGCCGACGAGTGGGCGGTGTCCTTGGCGCTGACGGACTCCAGGTCGTAGGACTTGACGGCGTCGACGAACGCGTCGAAGGAGATCTCGTTCTTCTCGGACATGATGTACCTCTTTCTATTCCGTCGGGGAATCCGTTGATTCCCTGGAATGAAATTATCAGCGCCCGCACGGTCGAATCAACGAATTGCGGGAGCGATGATTTCCGATATCCGCAGTCCCGTATTCCGGAAATTCCGAAGCCCCGGTCGGCATCCTTGTCGTCCGGATGCCGGCCGGGTGCTCCCGCGGGCCGGGGTCAGAGATGCACCACGCGCGCTCCGACGGTGCGGCCGCTGGTGTCGAACAGCAGCGGAGCGGTGTCCGCGAGGGCGGCCAGGTCGTAGTCCAGGTGCGGCTGCAGCAGGACGACGAGATCGGCGTCGGCGACCGCTTCCTGCAGTGACTCGGCCCCGGCCACGCTCCGGCCGTTCAGCCGCAGGGTGCGCAGATGGGGATCGTGGAAACCGACGAGGGCACCGAGGTCCAGCAGCAGTTCGGCCACCCGCACCGCCGGTGCCCCGCGGCCGTCGGCTATGTCCGGTTTGTAGGTCGCCCCGAGCAGCAGAACCCGCGTGCCGCGGACGCTGCGCCGTCGGTCGTTGAGGAGCCGGACGATGCGGTCGACGACGTACGCCGGCATCCGGTCGTTCACCTCCTGAGCAAGCTCCGGCAGCCGCAGTGGATGCCCGGAGGTCCGGCCGCTGAACGCCAGATAGCCGGGGTCCACCGGGATGCAGTGGCCGCCCACCCCCGGACCCGGCCGGAACGGCTGGAAGCCGAACGGCTTGGTGGACGCGGCGGCCACCACCTCCCACACGTCCACGCCGAGTCCGTCGCAGTACACCGCAAGCTCGTTCACCAGCGCGATGTTGACCTGCCGGTAGGTGTTCTCCAGCAGCTTGGTGAGTTCGGCGGCCGCCGGCGTGCTCACGGTCACCACCTTCTGCACCATCCGCTCGTACAGCGCGGTGGCGGCCTCGGTGCAGCGGGCGGTGACGCCGCCGACGACCTTCGGGGTGTTGTGCAGCCCGAACGCCGGATTGCCGGGGTCGACCCGCTCGGGGGAGAAGGCCAGCAGGAAGTCCTCGCCGACCGTCCGCGAGCCCTGCGCGAGGAGGGGCAGCAGGACGTCGGTGGTGGTCCCCGGATAGGTGGTCGACTCCAGCACCACGAGCGCGCCCGGGCGCAGGCGCGGCGCCACCAGGCGCGCGGCGTCGAGCACGGCGGTCAGGTCGGGCACGGAGTCCCGCAGCGGCGTCGGCACGCAGATCGTGACAGCACCCGCCCCCGCGATGACGTCCGGGTCCGCCGCCGGGGTGAACCCCGCGGCCAGTGCCTCGGCGATCTCCTCGTCGGAGATGTCGTCCACGTAACTGGTTCCGCGGGCCAGGGCGGCGACGCGGGCGCCGTCGACGTCGAAGCCGGCGACCCGCATGCCGTTGCGGGCCGCCGCGGTGACCAGCGGAAGCCCGGCGTAACCGAGTCCGACGACGGCCAGGTCGTACTTTTCAGCCACGGCCCCGACTCCTTCCCACATGGCGGAAGAGGATTCTGTGATCCGCCCCGGACGGCGGCACGTCCCAGCAGGATGACCGAGAGGCACATCCCGGGGCCAAGGAATTGCGGAAATGCGAACGGAAGAGGATATCCGCCCTGCCCCGGCCCTGCGTGAATACGCATTCTTCGGGCCCGGGGAGAAGAGGCGGGCCGTTTCGGAACCTTATGTCGTTACGATCGCCGGACAGCATCCAGAATCCGTGGACCGAAAACCGGGAGGGAATTGTGACGAGCCTCGAAGAGGAGACCACGACGACGGCGGCGGACGGGGCGGACGGGGCGGACGGGCGCTGCCGCACGCTCACCCACCGCCCCCGCCTTCCGAACGTCATGCCCGACGTCGACGGGTTCCTCGGCCGCTGGAACGCCCCCGCCGCGCCCCGCCGGGCCGCCCGGCTGCTCAGGAGCGCGGACGGCAACATCAACACGGTCGGCCTCCCCGGCATTCACGAGGCGGACGACGTCGACCCCGCGCACCCCCAGTGGCGCGCCGCCATCGAGGACGGCGTCTGGCCCCTGGTGGACGCGCTCACCACGGGCGACTGGCGGCTCGTCACCTACGACAGCTGCCAGGGCCACGCCTACGGCTCCCCGTCCCTCGCGCCCGGCTGGCGCCGCGTCGGCGTTCTGCCGCGCACCCGCGAGGAGTTCAGGCGTACCGCGGCGGCCCTGTGCCGCTGTGTGCACGCGGCCGCCCCGTCCGTCCCGGCCCCGGTACGGATCACGCTGAGCACCTGCGATCTCACCTGCGGGCGGAGCGGGCGCACCCACCCCGTACTGGACCTGGGGCTGGAACCGGCTCCGGGAGCCGGCGGTGACGCCTACTTCGCGGCGGTCGACACGGCCACCGAGGCGCTCACCGCCGCACTGCTCACGCAGCGGCCGGCCGCGGACGAGCCGTGCGGCTGCGCGGCCGACGCCCGCCGCCGGTAGGCCGGTAGGCCGGTAGGCCAGTAGGCCGGTAGGCCAGTAGGCCGGTAGGTCAGTAGGTCAGGTCCAGGGTGCCCGCCCGGCGGGCGGGCACCGCGACCAGCCAGCGGAAGGTCACGACCGCCGCGACCAGCCACAGGCCGGCCGTCAGCACCGCCGGCACCACCGGACCGAACACCTCGGCCGCCGGACGGTTGTCGCTCACGGCCCGCAGCGCCCGCAGCGTATGGGTCAGGGGCACCGCCTGGACCACCACCCCGACCCCCCGCGGCCAGAAGCCCACCGGCACCTGGACACCGCAGAACGCCATCATCGCCAGGTAGGCGCAGTTGGACACGACATTGCGCAGCCGCGGCACGTTGACCACCAGCACGGCCAGGAACAGCCCGACGCAGTAGGTGCCCAGCGCGGTGAGCGCGATCAGCAGCAGCACCGGCGGAACCTGCGCCGCGCTCCAGGTGACCCCGAAGAACGGGCCGAGGCCGAACAGGGCCACCGACGCGGTGGCGACCCCGCTGACCGGCCAGTGCAGACTGCGTCCGACGAACACCCACACCGGGTCCGCCGGACTCGACACCAGCAGCGAAAGCGTGCCGGCCCTGCGTTCCCCGCTCGTCGTCGCCACCACGGCCATGGTGTCCACGACACAGGTCATCAGCGCGTTGCCGAGCGCCAGGTAGCGCACGGCACCGGGCTGGTCCAGCACCCGGCCGAGCCCGGTGAAGAACAGCACCTGGGCGAGCATCCTGCCGAGCCAGCCGAACGACCAGCTCCGCCAGGTGTAGGTGGCCTTGAAGTCGGCCACGGCGTTGAGCAAGCCGTAGCGCACGAGATGAAGTGCGGATGGGTACACGTCTACTCTCAGGTGTGCGTGAGGGTGCCGAGCCTGCGGACACGGCGCAGTACACGGGCCAGCAGGAGCGCCCCGACGAGGTAACCGGACAGCCCGAGCAGGGCGACGACGGAGATGCGCGCCACCGGCCGGGAGACCGCCGCGCCGTCCAGGGCGGCCCGGAACAGGTCGGCGCTCCAGCTCAGGAACACCAGACGGCCCAGTGGCCTCAGCCAGGCCGGCAGCGTCGACAGCGGCACCAGAACGCCACTGAGCAGGTACAGCGGATAGTTGAGCGTGTTCTGCACGATCCGCGCCGACGGCATCAGGACGAACAGCGACGACAGGATGCTCGCGGTCCCGGCCATGGCGGCCGCGTTCGCCAGCAGCGCGACGGCCAGCACGACGGGATGCGGTACGGCGATCCACCGGCCGAAGCCGAGCCCCGCGACCAGCCACGCCTCCGCCATGGCGGTGATGCCCAGCAGGCTGACCGCGCAGATCCGGCCCACGACGACCACCGACAGCCTGCACGGCGTCGCGATCACCGCTTCCAGCGTGCCCTGGCCGCGTTCGTCCGTGATGATCTCGCCCGCGATGCCGAGGGCCAGTGCCCACTGGCCCATGAGCGTCGGGGCGACGACGGAGAACGACGTGAGATCGGTGCGGTGCGCGTGCTCGGCGATCGACAGGAACACCGCCGTGAACAGCGGCGCGGTGGCCCACACCTGCAAGGTGCCGGGGGAGCGCGGCGCGAGGCGCCACTGGAAGCGCAGGGACGCCAGGAAGAGGGCCATCAGGTCACCGCCATGCCCCGCCGGCCCACCAGGTGCAGGTACACCTCGCTCAGGTCCGGCCGGGCCGTGCTGACCTGGTGGACCCCCGCCCCCGCGAGGACGGCGAGGACCGAGGAGGTGGCGGACGGCTCCTCCGTCTCGGCCTCCAGCCGGCCCGCCTCGTGCCGTACGGCGACGACGCCGGCGATCGCCTCCACCCGCCGCGCCAGTTCCGCGGACACGCCCTGGGCGACCACCCGCTCGTAGCTCGACAGCAGCCGGCCGACGGCGTCCGTGTCCTCCGTCATGATCAGCCGGCCCCGGTCGATCAGCGACACGCGGTCGCAGACCGCCGCCGCCTCAGCCATGTCGTGCGTGGTCAGCAGGACCGTACGCCCCTCCTCCCGCAGCTCCGCGACGAGCGTCCGGAAGTCCAGAGCGGCCACCGGGTCCATCCCCACCGTGGGTTCGTCGAGGATCAGCACCCGCGGGTCCCCGACCAGGCCGCGCGCCAGGTGCAGCCGCTGCTTCATCCCGCGCGAGAAGGTGTCGACCCGCGAGTCGGCCCGGTCCAGCAGCCCCACCCGGTCCAGCAACAGCTCCGCACGGGAACGCAGTACGGAGCGGCGCAGCCCGTACATCGCCCCCCAGAACCACAGGTTCTCGCGGGCGCTGAGCCGTCCGTACAGTCCCCGGTCGCCGCCGAAGACCAGTCCGATCGACCGTCGAACGGCCCGCGACTGCCGGGTCACGTCCAGGCCGAGCACCCACGCCGAACCCGTCGTCGGCTCCAGGGTCGTCGTCAGGATCTTGCACAGCGTCGTCTTGCCCGCCCCGTTCGGGCCGAGCAGGCCGTGCACCTCGCCGGGCGCCACCCGCAGGCTGACTCCGCTCAGCGCGGTCACCTCACCGGCCGCCCGGCCGCGCCGGTCGGCATAGGTGCGCCCGACGTCCTCGACGACGATGGCGTCCGTCACCGCCTTCCCGTCCGGGGTACGTTCCCACGCGGCCCGGCACGCCGGGCCGTGCTCCTCAGTGCTCACCACGGGCTCTCCCAGAAGCAGTGGTCGACCGACCAGTCACCGGCCACGAGGGCGCGCAGCACGCTGTCGGCGCCGCGCGCCGCCTCGGGCTCATAGGGGTGTACGACATGGCCGCACAGGGGACGCCCCCCGGTGGCCCGTACGGCGGCGGCCACCAGCGCGGCGATGGCGGCCCGCCGGGTGCCCGCGTCGTCCACCAGGGTGTCCACCAACTCGGCGAACTCCTCGCCCGTCACGCTGTCCTGCTCGCGGACCAGCACGGTCCCGTGCCCTATCGGCTCGCCGTGGAGTTCGGCGATGAAGGACAGCCGGTCCGGAGCCTCCATGACGGCCGTGACACCGGGGTGGCCGGGCTCGACGTCCTGGCCCGGGTACGCGTTCCGGAACGCCTGTACCAGCCAGGCCCGTACGCGCGGATCGTCGGCGGGGGTCGCCGGCCGCACGGTGAGCCCGGCGGGGGAGGGAGCGCCGGCGCCCGGAGCGGCGGGAGTGCGGTCGTGCCGTACGTACGTCAGCCGCGGCCGCCACGGTGCGGGCAGCCGCAGATCGCCGGCGACGCGCAGCAGCACGGCGTCGGCCTCGTCGCCGCGGTCGCGCAGTGCGCGGCGCAGTGCCTCCAGCGCGTCGGGCGAGACGGGCAGTCCCGGGTCGCAGTACTCCACCAGCACCTGCCGGCGCCCGGTGAACGGGTCGTCGCAGCGGTCGGCGACGAAGCCGAAACCGCCCGCCTCCTGGAGGAGTCCGGCCGACGCGGCCCGGCCGAGGTACTCCTGGAGGGCCGTCACCGTGCCTCCGGCCGGACCACGGCCCGCCAGCCGCTCAGCACGTGCGCGGCCGCCGCGCGGAGATCCTCGGCGCCGACCGAGGCGATGTTCGCCACCTCGGCGGCGGGCGACCAGCCGACCGGGCCGCCGCTGCGCAGCGCGAGGAAACGCGCGCATTCCAGAGGGGTGTCGACGGAGGTGTAGATCCGCATCTGCGCCTGACGCCGGGCGGATTCCAGGTCGTCGGGCTTGGGCCCGTCCGCCGCGATCTCTTCGAGCGCCCCCCGGATCACGGCGAGCGCCGCGTCGCCGTTGCCGGAGTCGACGCCTGCCAGGACCCGCCACGCGCCCGTCTCCCCGTAACCGCGGTTCCACGACTGGAACGCGTAGGCGAAGCCTGCCTCTCCGCGCAGCCGGCGGTACAGCATCGACGACGGGCTCGAACCGAGCAGCTGCGCCAGGACGTTGAAGTGCGGACGGCGCGGATCGTGGTTGCCGACCGAGCGCGCGCCCGCACAGACCCAGGCGAACTCGTCCGGCCACGGCACCGGGCGGCCGGGACCGGGCGCGGGCAGCGAGGCCAGGTCGCGCTCAGCCGTGCCCAGACGCGCCAGCGCCTCCGCCGGGACGCCCGCCACCAGCGGGTCCGCCGCCGCGGGGACCGACGGTCCGACCACGATCAGCGACAGGTCGGCGGTCAGCAGCCGGTCCCGGTGGCCCGCCGCCATCGAGCTGACGTCGAAGGCCCCCACGGTCTCCCGGGTGCCGCCCACGGGACGGCCCAGCGGGTGGCCGGGGAACAGGTGGTCCAGGAAGGCGTCCTGCACCACGTCGCTCGGGTCCGCGGCGGCCGCCGCCAGCTCCTGGAAGACCGCCGCCTTCTCCTGGGGCAGCGTCCTCTCGTTCCACCGGGGCTGCAGCACCGCGTGCTGGAGCAGTCCGGTGATCTCCTCGGCGTCGTCCGCGTGTACCTGCGCGTAGAACAGCATGCGGTCCAGGCCGGTCTCGGCGTTGGCGTGGCCGCCCAGCCGCTCGACGTACTCGCTGAACGACGGGACGGAGCCCACCGGCGCGGACATCAGCACATGTTCCAGGACATGAGCGAGACCGCACTCCTGCGCCGGATCGTCCCGTGAACCGTACTTCGAGGCCAGACAGACCGTGGTCGTGCTCAGCCGCTCGTCGACGACCGCCATGACCGGCAGCGGCCCGTTCATAGTCCGGAATTCGTACAAGGAAAGCACTCTCCCTCAATGGTCCTCATAAGCGAATGCCGCCACCCGAAGGTGGCGGCATTCCACTTCAGGTGCTGATTCAGCGGCTCTGCGGCTTCACCTTGTCGAGACGCGGACGCAGGATGGAAGCGTGCTTCATCATGTGATGCTCCTTCGTTGGGAATTGATCGAGCGAAATGGACTGTAGGCGGGTCCGGGACGGCCGGGCAACGGCTGCTTCCGTAATCCGCACCTCGCCCTCACCCCACCCGTCGGAAACCCGCGCCGCGCCCGTGGACGCGTGTTTTCCGGAATGCGCATCCCACGGGTCCGCCGGTCGTCCGCGAGGCTACGATGCTCGAAATTCCGCCCCGGTACGAGTGCGCCGGCAAGCGTACGACCGTCCTTCCGTCCCCTGTCGCGCCGGCCGGCGCCATTCCCTGGAGGTGCACCGTGGACCTGTCGCTGAGAACCGTGCGGGAGGTCATGGGCGTCGACCCCGACATCCGGCTGGGGCTGGTCCTGGAGCGCGCCGGGCGCCGCGACCAGCGCCTCGGCGGCACCGTGTGCTCGCTCGCCGCGGCCGAGGGCCACCGGATGGGAGCGCTCGGCACGGCGTTGCTGGACGCGGAGCGGGCGCGCCGCGACGAGCACGAGCGCATCATCGACCTCGTAGGGAGAACGGGCCGCGCCGACGTCCTCAAGGGAGCGGCGCTCCAGCGCTACTACCCGCCGGGCGTGCTGCGCACCAGCAGGGACGTGGACCTGCTGGTGCCGGACGAGGGCGAGCTGTGGGCGGCGGTGGCCGCCGTCGCCCGCGAGAGACCGGTGGACGAGGCCCGGGTGAGCATGCTGGACAGCGGTGGCCGACGCCACTGGGCCGTGGCCCTGAACTGGCCCTCCCCGGAATCGGACCTCGACTACGTGTACGCGGCGGAGTTCCTCTCGGCGCCCTTCGTCGGCAACTCGACGACGGTCCCGCTGCGTGCGGAGTGGCCGGCCAACCGGACGGTCGCCCATCTGCTGCTCATCGCCGAGGAGTTGTTCCAGCAGCCCCTGCGGGGGCGGGACGTGGTCGACGCCGCCGTCCTGGTCGACGCGATGACGGAGCAGGACGTGACGGACCTCCACCAGGCGGCGGGGCACTGGATGCTGGCGCCGGAGGTGCAGGAGGCGCTCGCGCGGGTGAACGCCGTGTCCGGCCTGGCGACCGAGACCTCACGCGTGCTGGCGCGGGACCTCTCCGCCGCCGCCGAGCGGGAACGGGCCAGACGGGCCGCGGGCGGCCCCGGTGACGGCACCGCGACGGCCGTGCACTACGGCTTCTCCCTCGGCCCCGCGCTGAGCAGTCCCACCGTGGTCGTGGAACAGGACGCCGAACTGACGGTGGTCCGCTGTCCCGTGGGCGGATACCTGATGGTCGACACGCTCTCCGTGCCGTACGAACTCGCCCGGACAGCCCTGGACCGCTATCCCGGGGCCGTGCTGCCCGGCTGAAAACCGGTGAAGCACCGCTGACGAACAAACCGCGAAGCTGAGCGAATCACAGTTGCCGAGTCAATCACCGATGACGAGACAGCCTCTCCGAAGAAGAGAGAGCTTCTCCGAAGAAGGGACGATGGCCATGCACGCGCCGACGCTCGCCCAATGGGTGGGAGATCCAGCCGATTTCATCGCCTCCTACTGGAACAAGCGTCCGGGCGTCTTCCACCCGGAGGGCGGCGGCCACAGCTCCTTCACCCTGGCCGACCTGGACACCGCCATGTCCACGGGATTCTTCCGGGAGCCGTACGTGGAGATGTGGGACGGCGACAAACTGCCCGCCAGGAAATTCACCACCACCCGGACCGTCGCCCGCGGCACACCGGCCGGATTCGCCGACGCCCGCAGAATCCGGGAACTGCTGGACAAGGGGGCCACCCTGCTCCTGCGCTGCGTCGACCAGTGGCACGCCCCCACCCGCACCCTGCTCGCCTCCCTCGCCGCGGAACTCGGACGGCCGGTGGAGGCGTTCTTCTTCGTCACACCGGCGGGCCGCCAGGGTCTGCCCCTGCACCGCGACGACGCCGACGTCCTGGTCGTCCAGGTGGCCGGCAGCAAGACCTGGCACATCCACGAGGGCCCCGCGGACGAGAACTGGCACGCGGGCCGGGTCACCGACCAGGACGGACCCCGGCCGCCCGAGCTCCTGCGGACGACACTGCACCCCGGCGACGTCCTGTACGTCCCGCGCGGCTTCGCCCACCGGGCCTCCGGGGACCAAGGGCTCTCCGCGCACCTGTCCCTGACCGTCCGCGAGGTGGGTGCCTCCGATCTCGTCGACACCCTGCGGTCGTTGATCGCCGAGGAACTGAGCTTGCCCGAGCGGCCGTTGGGGGAGGAGGCGCTCGCCTCCACCGCGGCCCGGCTGCTCACCCACACGGCCGAGCGCCTCGCCGGGCTGGACGCGGCGAACCTGGTGAACCGGGCCAGGGCTCGTGGCCGGGCCGGCATGCCCCCGGCACCCGACACCGGCTCCTTCGCGGAACTGGCGGCGCACTGGTCGACAGCGCCGGCCGACGGATACCCGGCGGAGCACCGGCAGACCGCCGGCGCACGCGGATGACCGGCACGCCACCGACCCCGCCTCACCGACCCGGCCTTCGGTGTTCTGGCATGCGTGCAGCAGCCACCTCCCATCCTCCTGCTTGGTCATGACGTACAGGTCGCGTCCACCGACGCCGTGAACGCACCGTGGTACACGGCCCGGCCCAGCCGCCCGACCGCTCCCGGACACCCCCCGCGTTTCCGGCAGGTCGTCAGCCGGGCAAGGAGGAGAGCCAGTCGGTGAGGAGCCGGTTGATCTGCGCGGGGCGCTCCTGCTGGATCCAGTGGCCGCAGTCATCGAGGATGTGGGAGGAGACCAGGCCGGGCAGGGTGGTGGGGAATGCCTTGATCGCGTCGGCCATCCACGTGGTCGAGGCGTCCAGGCCGCCACCGACGAACAGGGACGGCTGCGTGATGGGGGCACCGTCGAAGGCGGCGAGATCTTCCCAGTCGCGGTCCATGCTCCGGTAGCGGTTGAGCGCCCCGCTCACGCCGGTCCGCTCGAACTCCCCGCTGTAGTGGTCCAGGTCGCTCTCGCTGAGCCAGGCGGGCGGCCGGCCGGTGGGAAAGCGGTCCCGCAGCCTTCCTCCCCGGCCGACGAAGTGCGGGTCGGGTGCGTCGGGCGCGGGTATGGTGTCGGCGGACAGGGCGGCGTAGAAGCCCGCGAGCCAGCCGCGCACGTCGGGCTCGATCTCGGCCTCGGCCCGTCCGGGCTCCTGGAAGTAGGAGACGTAGAACTCCTCGTCCCCGCCCAACTGCCCGAAGACCTCACTGGGCCGCGGCCCGCCGCGCGGGGCATAGGGAACACTGAGCATCCCCACCGCGCGGAAGACGTCCGGCCTGACGAGGGCGGAGTTGGCGGCGATGGCCGACCCCCAGTCGTGGCCGACGACCACCGCGGACCGTTCGCCCAGGGCCTGCACCACGGCGGCGTTGTCCTCCACCAGCTCCAGCATCCGGTACGCCCCGGGGTCGCCGGGCTTGGAGGAACGGCCGTAGCCGCGGACTTCGATGGCGGCTGCGCGGTACCCGGCTGCCGCCAGGGCCGGCAGCTGGTGGCGCCAGGAGTACCAGGATTCCGGGAAACCGTGCACGAGCAGCACCAGAGGTCCGGTGCCCTGCTCCACCAGGTGGATCCGGCCCGCGGGCGAGGAGACCAGCCGGTGGGTGACTTCCGTGGCCTGCTGCGACATGAATCCTCCAAGATCCTCGTCTGCGGTGCGCCGAGATCGGTACCCCATCCTGCGGGCGACGGCGCGGGCGCGGCGAGGCTTGTTGCCGGTTCGGCAAAACGCTGGGGCGGCGTTCGCGAGGGGCGTCAGGTACGGGGGAGGAACAGCCATCCTGGCGAGAATCAGGGGCTTACCGGCACTTTTGCCGCTGTCGGCCGTACGAAGCCGTTCATAGGCTCTGGGCATTCAACCGCTCAACCGCTCATCCCGCGAAAAGAAGGCTATTGGCGTGTCTGACAAGGAAAACGAGGCGGAAAACGTCACCCGGCGCACGGCACTGGGGAGGGGCGTCGGTCTCGCCGCGATAGGCGCGGCCTCCGTGCTCACCACCGCTCTGTCCGACCCACCGGCCGCTGCCGCGTCGGGGCCGGTCCCGCGCGACAGGACTGCCGACCCGACCGTCGAGACCCTGCCTCGGAGGGTGGCCGGCATCCCCCTCCCCACCAGTGAAGTAGTACGCAGAACCGCGGCATTCGTACGGGGCGTGTCCTCCGAGACGCTCTTCAACCATGTCATGCGGACGTACCTCTACGGCTGTCTGCTGTTCGACCGGCGCGGTGTTCCCTACGACCGCGAACTCGCCTTCCTCGCCGCGGCCCTGCACGACCTCGGGCTGGTCGAGGCCTACCGGACCCCGACCGAGCGTTTCGAAGTCGACGGCGCCGACGCCGCGCAACTGTTCCTGCGGAGACAGCGCGTGCCCGCCGAACGAGTGGCGGTCGTCTGGGACGCGATCGCCTTGCACACCAACATCGGCATCGCCACGCGAAAGAGGCCTGAAATCGCCATGGTCGCCATCGGCTCCGGACTCGATTTCACAGGCAACGGTCTCGACAGCATCCCGTCCGACATTCGCGAAGAAGTACTCGGCGCTTACCCCAGAGAAGGATTCAAGCAGGACGCGCTCGACAACATACTGTCGCTGTGCCGTACGAAACCCATGTCGGTACTCATGCACCCCTTCGCCGAGGTCGGCCGCCGTCACATCCCGGACTTCACGGTGCCCACGGCGGAGGACCTGCTGCTCGCCGCGCCCTTCGAGGAGTGATTCCGAGGGGCGCGAGGAACCTGGGCGGCCGGTGTGCGGTACGGCCGCCCGGGCAGCAGGCCCGCTCCTCGCGCCGGTCAGTGCCGAAGGTGCGTGAGGAAGTCCCCCAGGGCGGCCGCGACGGCGCCGGGGGCTTCCACGGGGAGCAGGTGGCCGACAGCAGGGACGGTGGTCAGGGTCGCGTGCGGGATGTGCGGCAGGAGGTACTCGCGCAGGACGCGCGGAGGCTCCACCGCGTCGTTCTCCGCGGCCACCACGGTCACCGGGATCTCGATGCCGCGTACGGCGCGGGAGATGTCCTGCGCGATCCCGCGCAACGGCCACTCCTCCCGGGCCTCGGCACTCCCGGCGAGGCTGTCGCGCACCGCGGTGGTCCGTACCGCGTCGGGCAGCGGTGCGGCGGTCAGCACATCGTCGAGGGCATGCCGCACCGTCTCGGGCGAGTCGTACGCGTGGGACAGGCCCCGCCGGTACTCCTCGGTCACCGTCGGGGGCGGCTCTGGCGGCGCGGGCGCGACGAGCACCAGGCCGGCCAGTCCGGTCGGCCGGCGGGCCGCGACGAGCTGGCTCACCTTGCCGCCCATCGAGTGCCCGACGAGGACGAACGGCCCCGACACGCACGCGCCGACCACGTCGGCGAGATCGTCGGCGAGGCGGTCGAGGTGGCAGGGCCCGGGCATCGCACGCGAGGTGCCCCAGCCACGCTGATCGAAGCGGACCGTCGCCTGCCCGGGCGGCAAGTGGCCGATCACGCCGTTCCAGGTGTCGGCCGAGCCACCCCAGTAGTGGACGAACACCAGCGCAGGCCCGGTCCGGCCCCCGACGCGCACATCAAGGGTCCCACCCGCCACGGGCACCGGCATTGTCGTTTCCGTCATCGTCGCACCTCTCACATCGGCTGCGCGCAGCGGCCACCGCCGTGTGCCGCGGCCTCGAACGCGTAACCTGACCTGCCAGTCAGGCTTTCGTTCAACCGTAGGAGAGGCGATGTGGGCGCCCCGGTGAAAAAGAATCCAACGCTTGTGGAAAACGGACAGCACGCGGTACGGCAACTGCGCTACCTGCCTGCCGTCGGATCTTGGCACGGCGTGGAGGTCATGGACTTCGCCGCGCTGCGCGTCATGGACACCCGCCGCCGTCGCGTCCTCCCGCAGCGCCCGGATTTCCACGTTTTCGCGCTCGTCGGCTCCGGCACCGGCACTCACGAAGCGGACTTCCACAACTACCGCCTGACGGAAGGCAGCGCCGTATGGATCCGGCCCGGCATGGTGCACCGCTGGAGCGACATCGACGCCTGCGACGGCCCCCTGGTCCTCTTCCGGCCCGGCTTCCTTCCGGGCTGCACCGCGGCAGAGGCCACCGCCCCGGCGTGCTGGCAGCTGGACCAGCCGCGTCTGGACCTCGCACTGCTCGCAGCCGGACACCTCGGCCGCGAGCACGACATGGCCGCGAGCACACCGCGCCTGGCATCTCCCGCACTGCTCGGCCACCTGCTGGCGGCGCTTATCCTGCGTGCACTGCCCGACGCACCGGCCCCGACCGACGCGCCACGGGCCGCCGGCCGGTACGCGGACGTGTTCCTCGCCTACCGGGCCGCGGTCGAGGAGCACTTCACCGACTGGCACCATGTGGCCGACTACGGGCGGGTGCTCGGCTACGACGTGCGAACCCTCACCCGGGCCTCGCGCGCCGCCGCCGGCACCGGCGCCAAGACCTTCCTGGACCAGCGCATCCTGCTGGAAGCCAAGCGACTGCTCGCCCACACCGACCTTCCCGTCACCGGCTGCGCCCGGCGCCTCGGCTTCCGGGACGTCGGCAACTTCACCACCTTCTTCCGGCGCCAGGCCGCCGTACCCCCTGCCGCCTGGCGCACCGCGTACGGTGCAGCACGTCGATAGCGCGCTCCGAGTGGCCGGTGGGGCCTCATAGGGAAACCGAAACACCGACGGGACGTCCTTCTCGACGCCGAGCCACAGGACGCCCGCCGGCTGCCGGGCGTCTTCGACGTGCCGCTGGCGGAGTCGTGTCGCCCGTAGGCTTCGGCCGCGGGATGAAGGTGGCCGGCTCCGGGTGCTCGCTCGTCGAGATGTCTTCTTGTCGGAGCCGACCGTGATCGTCGATGAGTGCGGCCCGGTGCGATAGAGCACGCGCATCGTCCCTGGCGGAGAGAACCAAGTTCGTCAAGCATCCCGTGCACATGCGCCACGGCGAGTTCCATGTCGGTGTACTTGTTCTGTCCGGCGCCGCTCCGCGGAAAGAATTCCGCAGCGGTGGACTTTCTCGAAGTGGCCGTACGGAAACTTGTACCGGCCTTTATTACCCGGTTCCTGTTCGTTGTCCGCGCCGAGGTCCCACTTCTGGCGTTCGTCGAGGCCGCGCTCCTCCGGGAATTGGTTCCCCTCCTTGCCGGAGGGCCCGTGCGCGCTCCAGGCCCCCGGTAGCCGAGAACCACCTGGCGCTCCTTGTCCAGCCTTTTCGCGTGATCGAAGACATGTTTTGCTCAGCTTTACCATGAAAGGTAGCCCCCCGCGCCGCGCCGTACCGGGGGCTGGCGAAGTTCGCCTCCGGCCGTTTCCGCCGCGTTCGTCCTGGCATGCGCAGGCGGCCCATGGCGATCCTCTGCGACCCTTGACCGGGCGATCACCCATCGTTGAGGAGGCGAGAGGCATGACCGTCATGGGGGTCTCCGCATTCGAAAGGTTCTTCCGCGCGGCCGCGAGTCTCGACGTGGACAAGAACGACCTGAAGCGTTACAGCGACTTCGTGGACGACAAGCTCTACGATCTCCTGATCGTCGCGCAGGCCGCGGCCAAGGCGAACGACCGCGACACCGTCGAACCGTGGGACCTACCGGTCACCAAAGGGCTCCAGGAGAGCATCCACCGGTTCCGGCAGCTCGACCAGGAGGTCGAACTCAAACCCATCCTCGAGCAGCTGGCGAAGCACCCCCCGCTCGACCGGGCGCCGACCGAGGAGACCGAGGCACGATATCCCGAACTCCTCGGCGGCTTGAGCGTGGCTCTCGCCGAGACGTTCAGGATGGTCTTCCCGGATCTCAAGAACCCTCAGACCAAGCACTGGGAGACCGTGACGAAGATCTTCAACCTATTGCTGTAGCGCCCGGGGGCAGCTCGGGCCGATGGGGGCGTCCAGACCGGAACGATCCGCTGAAACAGTCACCGCACCCACGATCGTGATGTCTCCGGCCCGCGCCAGGTCAGCGCGGCCGGCCAGCGGACCTACGGCGTCCGTTGTCAGGTGAATCCGCGCGCCGAGCAAGCCCGGTGCCGCCATGACTGCCTTGAGGGACGGCCGTTGTTCCAGCCATGTCCCGTCTACTCCAGCCATGTCCCGTCGCGCATGATGACTCTCCCGTGTAGTTCCGGCTCGCCGCGCCAAGCGCGCACAGTGCTCGGGACCACGCGTACATACAGGAAAGAACCCTCTTCCACGCGTGGGTCCCACCCGAACTTGTCGGCGAACGCCTCCGCTGCGTCTGCGGGCACCTCCTGGTCCGGGAAGCACTCCGCGTCACCCTGGAGGAGCAACACGTCGAAGGTGTCCGGCAGCGACAGGCGCACGCGCGGCTCTCGGCGGACGTTTCGCGCGGTCACGGAAGTGGCGCCGGTGCACATCCACACTGCTCGCCCGTCCCACAAGAACCACAGCGGCACCTGGTGCGGCCCGTGATCAGGTTGAGCTGTCGACACCCAAACGTCCCGCTCGGTGACGAGCCGTTCCAGAGCGTCGCGCACACGCTCCGCCGTCTGCCGACGAACGATTCCTGTGGTCTCCATGAGGACCGACCCTAGCCAGGCAGACGCGAATCGCACCTGAGGCCCAGGACTTACTCCCAGCGACCGATGAACCCCTCAGCCTTTGGCTCGGAGCGACCAACTTCGGTGCTTATCTCCCGTAATGGCCGGCTCGTGATCGTGCCTGGTGGCTGCGTCGCCAGGAGGACCAGCTGAGCCGGTGGGCAGGCCGTGAACCGGCCGGACGGCAACACTGGGGCCAGGCCCTCAATGTGCACCTGGGCGGGCGCGTGATCATGGTCTTCCGCCCTCTCAGCGCCCCGGCCCCCCGCCGGGCAGGGCCGCGGCCCAGTGACCCGCTCGGGGGGTTCTTCCGTTCCCGCTTGGCTGTCGGACTGGACGGCCATGTGAGCGTACTGTCACGGTACGTGTTCAATCCGTGGAAGGCGGGAAAGGCATGCGTCAGTTGCCGGTTACGTGATGAGGGACACCGAGATGCGGGAAACGACCCAGGTACTGGTCGCCGGAGGCGGCCCCGCAGGAACGACCGCGGCCGCGCTCCTGTCCCGCCAGGGATTCGACTGTCACGGCTTCACCCGCAAGGCGGGGGCCTTCTGGTCCTCCTCGGACCGTCACGACGCAGAGGCCACCTTCCGGTGTCTCGTCGATGCCTCTGGCGCCGAGAGCGACCACCCCTGCACCAGCGGCACGTTCTGCGGCCCTGGCTACTACCTCACAGCCGACGCGGCCTGCTTTCTCGACCCGCTGCTCTCCGCCAGGGTCCATCTGGCGACGTACGGCCGCGTGCTGCTGGCCGCTGCCGCGATCTGCGGCGCGCTACGCGGCGACGTAGACGAAGCCCGCGTCCAGCGCTTCCGCGCGACCGCCTACCGGCATGTCTACGAACGGCTGTTCATCCTCGCCGGCGCCTTCTACAACATCCACGACGCCCAGGACGACCCCGCCGCCGCCCTCTTCAGCGCCCTGCACCGGCCCCCGGACAGCCCGTACGCCCACGGGCTCGGAGGCCACGGCACCAGCCACCTGCTCCCCTTGCCCGCCCAACCCGCACAGGCAGCGGCCGGCCTCAACCTGCCCCTGGACCCGCAGATCGGCCAGCGCCGCACGACATGACACCCACCAGAGCGGCTTCTACCCGGCGACGCGGTCACAAGCCGGAGGACGAAACGCCGAACGCCGAATCCCAGGGTGGCCGACAGCGGGGACAGCGCCTCGCAAGTGGGAGAGGACACGTGCGACGTCGCATCTTGTCTGCCGCTTCGCTGCTTGCGAGCGCGGTGCTGTACAACGACTGGCTGCTGCAGTTGTTCGTGCCCACAGGACTGGCTCAGGCCGACTCGTACGTGAGCGAGGCATTCGCCGCGGACCAGCCCTACCGGACTCTGTTCGCAGGCGTGGAGCTTGCCTGCGCCGCCCTCATCACAGCCGCGGGCGTGCTCGGCATGACCAGCTCACACCGAGCAGGCACAGCGCTGCGCACCGGGTGGACGGCGGTGACCGCCATCGGACTGTTCTCGATCGCCGACGTGCTGCTCCCCATGCGGTGTGCGCCCTCTCGAGAGTCCGGCTGTCCGCCGGACAACGTCTGGCACACCACGACCAGCGCACTGGTGCACCTCGCCCTCTTCGCATCGATGGCGCTGTTCACCTGGGCGGGCAGGTCCCGGGCCGGCGGGTGGGAGCTGGTCGGCCGGTGGGGGCCCTGGCTGCTACCGGTCTCCATGGCAGCCGCGGTCTCATCCGTGGGACCGTACTTCGGCCACTCCGGGGGGCAGGGGATCGCCCAGCGGATCCACTTGGTGACAGTAGGCTGCTGGTTCGCGTTGCTGGCCGTCGAGCTCGTCCGTGCGAAAGACGGTCCGGCAGGCACCTCCACGCTGACGGAAAGCCTCCCCGAGACTCGAACACTCACCTGAACCGGCACACATCAAGGCGAGCTGCACACCGTGGCCACACCGGGCACCCAGCCGGGAACCAGTGGAATTCTGTCGCGGGGGACTGCGGCCACGGCGTTCGAGCTCTCGTCTGACCCCACGGGAGGGTTGGCTCGGTCCCGGATCGCTGACGTCAGGCCGTGGCCTCGACCAGCCGTTTCATGCCGGGCTGGTCGGTCACGCAACCCACCAGGCCGAGCATCCGGGCCAGCGTCAGGTCGCGTTCGTCGTTGACGGTCCAGGCCATGACGTTGATGCCGGCGGCGCCGCACTTCTCCACGATGGCCCGGTTCAGCTGACGCAGTTCGACGCTGACCAGGGTGGAACCGACCTTCTGAGCGCGGCCGACGAAGGTGTCGCGGTGGGCGCTGGGGCCTGCCACCAGCACGGTGCGGGCCTGCGGCAGCAGGCTGTGGATCTCGATCAGCGCCGCGTCGTGGAACGACAGCACCGAGACCCGGTCCAGCAGGTCGCGCTCGGTGAGCAGCCTGGCCAGCGACCGGGCGGCGGCCACGTCCTTGATCTCCGCCTGGATCGGCACCGTCGGCCCGACGGCGTCCAGCACCTCCTCGAACGTGGGGATGCGCTCGCCGAGGCCGGCGTCGAGTTTCTTGAGCTGCGCCAACTCCTGGTCAGCGATCGGGCCAGAGCCGTCCGTCGTGCGGTCCAGTGTCTCGTCGTGCATCACGACCAGCTCGCCGTCCTTGCTCAGGTGCAGGTCCAGCTCGATACCGTCCAGCCCTTCGCGTTCGGCCCGCAGGAAGGAGCGCAGGGTGTTCTCCGGCTCGGCGGCCATGACACCGCGGTGGCCGATGGTGAAGAAAGACACTCGGTTGCCGTCCTTGGGTGTGGTGGTCCGGGGCAGCCGCACGAGCGCCGTGCCCCACCGGGCGGTGGGGGACCGCCCGTCGGAGCACCCAAGCGTAATGGGGCCGTCTGCCCGAGCTCCGTGTGCCTGTACCGCGTCGGAGCTGGTCCCCAAGACGGGACGGGTGCATTCGGGGCCGGATCGTCGGCGGCCGGGACCGGGGCGGAAGTTGGGGCGGTGCGGCCGAGGGTGCCGAGGGCTGCCTGAGAACGCGCCGCCCGGTCCGGGCCCGCAGTGTTGCGGCGCGGGCGGTGCGTCGGCTCATCGCGGCCAGGCCGGCCGCCAGGTCGAGGCCTCGCGGGCGGCGACGGCCTCAGCAGTGTCGGCTCCGGCGTCGCCGGCGGTGGGCGTGAGGCACGCTCCGGCCATCCGCTGGACGTCTTCGGCACCGGTCGGCCCAGCGACCATCCGCGCGGCCGGCCCTTCGGCGTGTGGCGGATCGGCGGTGACCCGGTCGTCGGCCCGAGGGCGCCACACGCCCTGATCGAGCTTCATACGGGGTGTGGCGGCGGCCGGGCCGTAAAAACGTGCGTGGCGCCCCGTGCTGCCTGCGCGGTGGCGGCCCGGCCGGCTCAGCGACGCCACCCACCACGACCACGTGGGCATCGGCTTGCGTACCTGACGCGCGTCACCCGAACGGACGTACCCGCCGGTGTCCCGACCGCCGGGCCCGCGCCGCCTTCCCACCGTTGGAGGCCCGGCTTCGCGGGTTGCGCCGGTCGAACGGGTGTCGGGACGCTGGAGGGCGACACGCATCGGGAGGCGACATGACCCCGGTACACGACACCCGGCACTCGGACGGCCCCGGCCGCCGGCGTTTCCTCGCTCTGTGCGCGAGCGCCGGCCTCGGCACGGCCGCCGCAGCGTGCACGGCCGCGCCGTCGCATCCGCGTTCCCCCCACGCCTCGGCCGCGCCTGACGGCCGGCTCCGGCCCGAGGCGGAGCGGGACGCCCCGGGCACCGCCGACTGGCGGCTGGGCACCACCGGCCCGCCGGACGCGGTGGCCGGCTACCCGGACCGGGTCAGCCTGACCCCGGGCGAGGAATTCGCCCTGCACGTGTCGACCACGGCCGCGTCCTTCCGCGTCTCCGCGTTCCGGGTCGGCTGGTACGGCGGACGGCAGGCCCGCCGGATCTGGGTCTCCGGGCGTGTGCCGGGCCGCGCTCGGCCGGCCCCGCGCGTGCTGTCCGCCACCCGAACCGTGCGCGCCGACTGGCCGGTGACGCTGCCGGTGGACACCTCGGGCTGGCCCGAGGGCGCCTATCTGCTGCGGCTGGAGGCGGACAGCGGCCACCAGCGGTACGTCCCCCTGATCGTCCGTTCCACCGACGGCACGGGCCGCACGGTCCTGCTGCACGCTCCGGCGACCTGGCAGGCGTACAACCGCTGGGGTGGCAGCAGCCTCTACGCCGGCGAGTCCGGGGCGTACGCCACGCGTTCCCTGGCGGTCAGCTTCGACCGTCCCTATGACGGTGACGGCGCCTCGAAGTTCCTCGTCTACGAGCGGGCGCTGGTGGTGCTGGCCGAGCGCCTGGGCATACCGCTCGCCTACACCACCGGTCTCGACGTCCACCGGGACCCGAGGGTGCTGCTCGGCGCGCACACCGTGGTCTGCCTGGGCCATGACGAGTACTGGACGCCGCAGCAGCGGGCCCATGTGACCGCGGCCCGGGACGCCGGCACCAACCTCGCCTTCCTCGGCGCGAACACCTGCTTCCGCCGGGTGCGGCTGGAGCCCGGAGAGCGGGCGCAGGACCGTACGGTGGTCTGCTACAAGACCGACTACCGTGCCGACCCCTACTACGGCTCACAGCCGGCGCTGGTCACCACCGACTACCGGCTCCCGCCCGCCGCCGACCCGGAGTCCTCCCTGACCGGGGTGCTCTACGAGGGCTTTCCGGTCGACGCGCCCTATGTCGTGCGGGCCGCCGGCCACTGGCTGTACGAGGGCACCGGCGCACGCTCCGGTGACGCCTTCGCCCATCTCGTGGGCGTGGAGTACGACCGGGTCATGCCCGGCGCCCCCACCCCCGGCCCGCTGGAGATCACCGCGCACTCACCGCTGGTGTGCGGCGGCCGGCCGAGCCACAGCGACTCGGCGTACTACACGGCCCCCGGTGGAGCGGGGGTGTTCGCGACCGGCACCATGCGCTGGGTGGAGAGCCTGCTGGCCGGGACGGGTGAACTCGGCCGGGATCACGGTATGGACGCACGCACCCGCGCCTTCGTCACCCGCACGACGGAGAACCTGCTGCGCACGTTCGCGCAGGGCCCCGCGGCCCGGCACGCACCACCGCCTGCGGACGACGTCCGTGAGGTGTACGGCGCTTGAGTGGACCGTGCGCAAGCTGACGGCCTCTCATGACCGGTGGCTCACCTGCCCACTCGCGCGGCCAGTCGGGCGGCGCGGAGGCTGAGGAAGTGCCGCTCCGGGAGGCTGGCGGTGCGGTGGGCGGCGGTGCGGTAGTCGGTGATGGCGGACTCCCGGTCCCCGGCGAGTTCGTGCAGATGGGCGCGGACCGCGTACAGCCGGTGATGGCCGACCAGCGCGGGCGGCGGGTCGGCGAGCAGGGCGAGGCCGGCGGTGGGCCCGTCCACCATGGCGGTGGCGACCGCGCGGTTCAGGGTGATCAGTGGGTTGTCGGAGATACGGGCGAGCACCCCGTACAGGGCGACGATCTGCGGCCAGTCCGTCTGGGCGGCGGTGGGCGCCTCGTCGTGGACGGCTGCGATTGCCGCCTGTACCTGGTACGGGCCGACCGGGCCGCGTGGGAGGGCGGCGCTGATCAGCGTGACGCCCTCGGCGATCGCGGCTGCGTCCCATCGGCCGCGGTCCTGCTCGGCGAGCGGCACGAGTTCGCCGTCCGGGCCGGTGCGGGCGGGTCCGCGCGCCTCGGTGAGCAACATCAACGCGAGCAGACCGGCCACTTCGGCGTTGTCCGGCAGCAGAGTGTGGACGGCCCGGGTGAGGCGGATCGCCTCCTGGGAGAGTTCGACGCGTCGCAGCTCGGGGCCGGTGCTGCTGGTGTAACCCTCGTTGAAGATCAGGTAGAGGACGTGCAGCACCGCGTCGAGCCGTGCCGGCCACTCGGCGGCGTCCGGCATCCGGAGCGGCACCCCGGATGCCTTGATCCGCTGCTTGGCCCGGCTGATCCGCTGACCCATGGTCGCCTCGGGGACGAGGAAGGCGCGGGCGATCTGGCCGGTGGTCAGGCCGCCGACCGAGCGAAGGGTGAGCGCGATCGCCGAGGCCGGCGACAGCACGGGGTGGCAGCACAGGAACAGAAGTGTGAGGGTGTCGTCGCGCGCGCTCTCGTCCCCCGCGTCGGCGCCGGGGGCGGACCGCCGGTCGGCCGGGATCTGCCCGGCCACCAGTTCCTCGCGCCGACGGCGGGCCTGCTCGCTGCGGACGTGCTCGGTCATGCGGCGGCTCGCGACCTGAACCAGCCAGCCGCGCGGGTTGCGCGGCACCCCCTGGGCCGGCCACTGCGTGGCGGCGTCCAGCAGGGCCTCCTGGACGGCGTCCTCGGCGGCGGCGAAGTCCCCGCAGCGTCGGGTCAGCAGGGCGACGACCTGCGGCGCGAGCGTGCGCAGCAGGTCGTCGACGGCTGGTTCGAAGGTCGTCACAAGGGGTGTCTACAGCTCGGTGGCCGGGGCCGCCATGATCTGGCGCACCTCGATCGGCATGTTGAGCGGCCGACCGCCCGGGCCGGGAGCCGCGGAGACAGCGGCGGCGATCTCGATCGCCCGCTGCTCGGTGTCGCAGTCCACGATCCACCAGCCCGCCACCCACTCCTTGGACTCCGGGAACGGGCCCTCGGTGACGACCGGCGCGCCACCGCTGTGGGAGCGCACGATCCGGGCACTCTCCGGCATGGCCAGGCCCTGGGCGTCGACCAGCTCACCAGCGGCCGCAAGGCCGGCATTGGTCTGCTGCATGAACTGGATGTGCGCCTGGATCTCCTCGGGCTTCCACTCGTCGAGCTTGGGGAAGTCGGCGTTCTTCTCGCTGAACTGCATCAGCAGCATGTACTTCATGGTTACGCTCCTCGGTCGTCGTGCCGCCCCGGGCGGGGCTCTCACGCGTAGGTAGAAGCACGCCTGGCGTTTTCGACATCCTCGGCGGGATTCCGCGAAAAATTCAGCGGCCGGCCCGCGGGGACGGGCTCGCCGGACTCTCCGTAGCTGTACTCGACGATGAAGTTGTCGCCTGCACCGGTGAGGATGAGCACTTCGACCTCAAGGTCGCCGGCGACGTCGGAGAAGGCGAACGCGATCTCGTCGCGGGCGTTGCCCGGGGTCCACATCATGCTGTCACCCTCCGTGTGGAGGGTCATGGTGACCACGCCTTCCGGTGTGCGGTCGAATCGCACGTTGTCGTACCGGCCATGTAGTCCTCGAATTGGTGGAGGACCGGCCTGCGCGGGGCCGACCTGCCGGTAGCGTGATCGTCATGATGGCTGAGGGCGAGGCGCTGATCGGCGGCATGGCGAACGCGGGGGCGGTCTTCCGCCACGGTGAGCTGGTGGAACGCCCCGCGCCGTGCAACGCGCGCGCCCTGCATGCCTATCTCCTTGCGCTGAAGGAACACGGTTTCGACGCGGCGCCGACCCCCGTCGGCCTCACCCCGGACGGCCGCGAGCAGCTGACCTTCGTCCCCGGCGACGTGCCTCTGCCGCCGTTCCCGGACTGGGCGATGACAAAGACCGCGCTGGAATCGGTGGGGAGCCTGCTGCGGCGCCTGCATGGGGCCAACGCGGTCGTCGCGGTCGACCCCCATGCCGGGTGGCCCCGGGATCTTGCCGATCCTGAGGGGGGAACGATGCTGTGCCACAACGACGTGTGTCCGGACAACGTCGTCTTCCGCGACGGCCGCGCCGCTGCCCTGATCGATTTCGACCTGGCGGCCCCGGGCCGTCCCCTCTGGGACGTCGCCATGACCGCCCGTTACTGGATACCCATGGTCGATCCAGCGTCCGCGGCCGCCCTTTACCCCGCCGGGCTGGATGCGCCCGCGCGGCTGCGGATCCTTGCGGACAGCTACGGCCTCTCGCTGCTGGACCGCGCGGAGTTGCCGAGCGTCATCGAACAGGCCACGGAGGTCTGCCGGGCCTTCGTCGCCCGCCGCGTCGCTGACGGCGATCGCGTCTATCTCCAGGCGCTGGACGAGCGTGGTGGCTGGGCCCGCTGGGACCGCATGCAGACCTGGCTGACGGACCAGCGCGAAACGTTCACGGCTGCCCTGCTGAACTGACCGGCCGGACGTTCGACGGCCGCCGCCCCCGCGGGCGGCGGGCCGTCCCCGGAGTGACGTCATTCCTCGGGCTCTGGCTCAACTTCTGTGGCCAGTGGCAGAGTGCTACTGAGCTTGATCGAGTGATGTCGGGACGGTTCGCCTGACAGCGGTCTGTCGGTTCCGGTAGCTCCTGGGGTGTGAGATACGCGCAGGGTGGTGGGCTGACCGACTCGGAGAGGACCGCGCGGGAGCAGATCCGGTTGCAGGCTGTCGTCCGCTTCGAGTGCGGGAAGACGAACTACGCGGTCGCCGCGGCTCTGCGGGGGTGAGCGAGCGGTCGGTGGAGCGGTGGCGCCGGGATGAGATCGCGTACCTCTTCCGCCACCTCCTCGAATCCCTCCTCGTCGTCCTGCGCATGGAACTTGAAACGTGCGATCACAGCGGCGGCGCATCGACGAAAGGACTCGAGGCCTCTGTTCACGTGATGGGCCGCCGCTGACTCGATCTTGGGAATCTGCACCACGTGACCACTGGCCAGGTCGACGGCGATGCGTCCGAACAGTCCACTCGTCGCGATGGCGCCCAGTCCCCGCTCACCACCCCCCGAAGTACACAGGCTCGCTCAGCGGCCGGTACTCGTATCCGATCAACCCGCCAGGGATGCCGCTCTCCCTGAGATCGGCAGCGATCGGGGTGGGCACTTCCGGTGGGGCCTCGATGGGGATCAAGACGAACTCGGGCTTCGGCAACTGCGGCAGGGGCTGGTGTCGGCGTTACTACGAGTCTTGCAACCTTCCGCGCAGGTGGTCCCGGTTTGGGCATGCTGATGGCGGTGGACCGGGGGGCGACTATGGGGCGTAGGCAGAGTGCGTGGGCCGGGTCGGCTGTGGCGGGGACGGCTGCAGTCGTGGCGGCGGGGCTGGGGCCGGTGACCAATTACGCCAGTGCCACCGTGCCGGGGTGGGCGGCTCACGCGTGGGTGATCTGGCCAGTGTTCGCCGTGCTGGTGACCGCCAGCGTCGGGCTGATGCTGTGGAGCCGACGGCTGGATGCCGCAGCAGGACCGCCGGTGCGGCTGGGACCAGCGGGCCGATCGGCCTGGAGCCGGCAGGATTCCTTACATCCTCCGCATGTGGAGCGCGTGCGTGGACGTGAGGCCGAGCTGGCCGAGCTGGCAGGCATGCTGCGGTGGCCGCAAGGACGGTTCGCGGTGTTGTGCGGGGCTGGCGGGATGGGCAAGACGACGGTAGCCGCGCAGTTCGCTGCCCAAGCCGACGCGGCGGGCTGGCGCGTGTTTTGGGTGCGCTGGCGTGATGCCGCCGAGCTGGCGCAGCAGATGGTGCAGGTGGCCCTGGCCTGCGGGCTGCCCGAGGCAGAGTTGGATTCCGCGCGAGCCGGGCGGGTGAGTCTGCCCGATGCAGTGTGGCGGCAGTTGGGTCGGGCGCGGCGGTGGCTGCTGGTGTTGGACAACGCCGACGAGCCGCAAGAGATCGGCCCGGTAGGGGAGCCGTTGGCTGACTACCGCGGTTGGATCCGCCCGCACGGCCGAGGCCTGCTGGTGATGACCAGCCGGGACAGCAGCCCGCAGACCTGGGGGCCGCGTGCCCGGCTACTGCCCTTGACGCCGCTGCCCGCACAGCCTGCAGGCCAGATCCTGGTCGACGTCGCTCCCGCTGCTGGCACAGCCGAGCAGGCTCGGGACCTGGCCGTGCGGCTCGGCGGCCTCCCGCTGGCGCTGCACGCGGCCGGCACCTACCTGGCCGGGCCCACCAGCCGCTACCGCACCTTCACCACCTACTGCCAGGCCCTGGAGCATGAACTGCCCCTCCTATTGGGAGCCGAACACCCGGACGCCTCCCATCCGCAATTTGCCCGCACCGTGGTGCGGCACACCTGGGAGGTGTCCCTGGACCAGCTCGCCAGAGAAGGCAACGCTCTGGCCCGCCCCGTGTTGCGACTGCTGGCAATACTGGCCGAAGCTCCCATCCCGCTGTCCCTCATCACCCCGGACTTGCTGTCTGCCGTCACCGGAGACGACGTCACCGTCACAGCATTGGATGCTGCGTTTGCGGGTCTGCACCGGTATGGCCTGCTTGACCTTCCTGACTCTTCCGGCAACGCCGGGTTGGCATCGGGCATCAGCGGCCCGACGCAGGTGGTGCTCCACCCCTTGATCCGAGAGATCAATGCCGTCGCGCTAGCGGCCGAGGCACCCGATCTCGCCACCTGGCACCGAGCCCTTGCCGAGCGGCTGACCGCGGCCGTGCACGAGGTGGACGAGCAGGGGCGCGCCGCCTGGCCTGCCGCCGTACTCCTCGCCCCTCACCTACCGGTGCTGCTCGACCTCCCGGAACCAAGCTCCGCCACACACCACCGCACCGCCCTCAGCACGCTCGCGCAAGTACTGGAGCACGCCGGCGCCTTCAGTGCAGCCCGCCTGCTTCACGAACGCGTCCTCGACTTCGAGAGCCGCACTCTGGGCCCCCAGCACCCCGACACTCTGACCAGCCGCAACCACCTGGCCAATGCCTTGTTCGGAATGGGCGAGCCGGCTGAGGCGATACGTCTGCTCCGGCAGACCCTGGAGGACCGTAACCGTGTCCTGGGCCCCGCGCACCCTGACACCCTGATCAGCCGTCACGACCTCGCCTGTGCCCTGGACGGGACGGGGCAGCATGCAGAAGCGGTGTCATTGCTGCGGCAGACCCTCGCCGACCGCGTCCGTGTGCTGGGCGTCGTGCATCCGCACACGCTGGCCAGTCGTGACAGCCTCGGTCTCGCCCTGGACGGGATGGGCGAGCATGCGGAGGCCGTCCGCCTGCACCGGCAGACCCTTGACGACCGCATCCGTGTGCTGGGCCCCGAACACCACCTCACCCTGCTCAGCCGCCACAACCTCGCCAGCGCACTGGCCAGGCAGGGTGAGCATGCGGAAGCGGAACGGCTGCTGCAGCAAGCTCTTGACGACCACGCCCGTGTGCTGGGCGTCATGCATCCGCACACGCTGGCCAGTCGTGACAGCCTCGGTCTCGCCCTGGACGGGATGGGCGAGCATGCGGAGGCCGTCCGCCTGCACCGGCAGACCCTTGATGACCGCATCCGTGTGCTGGGCCTCAACCACCCCGACACCCTGACCAGCCGCCACAACCTCGCCGGCGCACTGGCCAGGATGGGGGAGCAGGAGGAGGCGGTACGCCTGCTACGACAGACCCTCGCTGACCGCGCTCGTGTGCTGGGCCCTGAGCACCCGCACACCGTGCGCACCCGCGACGACCTGGAGACAGCTTCGGCTGCCCGGCGTGCTGCGCAACGGCGACAGACCTGGTCGCGTCCCTCGCGACGCTAGGGCCCCGGAGAGAGGTGCGTCGGCATGGGTGCCCATCAGATGGCGGCGAGGGTGTTGAGCAGGTGGCCAAGTTCTGCCGGCGCCTGCATGTGGGCCAGGTGGCCCTGGCCGGGGAGTTCGTGGACTCCGGCGTGAGCGACGTGCTGCCGCACGTTGTCGAACGACGTTCCGTAGGGGGCTGTTCCGCGGTTGCGCTGGCCGATGATCAGGTCGACTTGATCTGCCTGTCGCGCCATCACATCCGGAGGCGGCGTCGCGTTGAGCGCGCCGAGTTCGGCGTACAGCGGTCCGCTCAAGCGACGCAAGATCGCCCAACCGTGATGATCGGCCCGAAGATCCTCGACATGCGCAGCGGAGAAGCCGGAGATCCGCCGATTGACGATCTCGACGCAGCGATCCCAGTCCGCCGTCTCCGCTGCGACCTTCAGGTCCGGCAGTGCATGACGTCCGAATGGCCGCATCACCGGCTCGTAGGCGATCACCTGGGGAATCGGGCGATCGTTGGCGGTCAGCAAGGCGATCAAGCCGCCGTAGCTCCAGCCGAAGAGTGCCCTCGTGCTGTCGAACTCGTCAAGGACCACGCCGAGGTCCTCAACCTCTGTCCGCAGTGAGTACGAGTTGGTCAACGGCCCTGAGGAAGTACGTCCCCGGCGGTTTACGACTATTACTGAGGGCCAGGCGTCGATGGCGCCCGCAACACGGCGCCACGTATGCGCATCGCTCATCACGCCCGGGACGACGACGAGGCTCGGGGCATCCGGCTCGCCGTACACATCGACCGTGACCCAGCTGTCCCCGCCGACCGACAGCCTCTTCTGAATCGTTCGCTCCATAAATCTATTATGGAGCGAACGATCTACAATGCAAGCGTGACCGAACGCAACCGTGGACGACCACGAGCCTTCGACCGCGACCGTGCGGTCCTTGACGCCGCTCGCCTCTTCTGGCGGCGCGGCTACTCCGGCACCTCGACCCGCACCCTGACCGCGGCCCTCGGGCTTTCCACCTCTAGCCTCTACGCCGCCTTCGGCAGCAAGGCCGGACTGTTCGAGGAAGCGGTGCGGACCTACGCCGAGCGTTACCGCGAGATCTACCAGCAGGCTGTCGCCGAGAAGGACATCCAGAGGGTCATCGAACGCATCCTCACCGACTCGGTCCACGAGTTCACCCAGCCAAGCGACACGCATCCCGGATGTCTCATCAGCAGCGCCGTGATGACCGACAGCACGAGCACGCTCGATACCAGCGCCTACGTCGCCGAACTGCACAGCTCGAACGAGCAGACCCTCCTCGTGCGCATCGAACGAGCGATCCAGGACGGGGAACTGGCCGCGGGCACCAACGCAGCGGTCCTGACCGGGCTCATCCAATCCGTCTGGCACGGATTGTCAGTGCGGTCCAACGTCGACACGGCCCGCGAGGACCTGCTCGCGACGGCACAACTTGCTCACCAGCTGATCTGCCAACAACTCACGTCACCAACGTCCTGAACCGCAACACCGTATCCCCACCACTGACCACCATCGCCTCCACGCTCACACCAATTCCCGCAGGTCAAAATCCCGCAGCCGCCCGGACGTTACGCGCCCCTAACCCCCGAATCAGCGCACTTACCTCAATGGCTAGAAAATGGCCGGGGCCCGGCCGGGAGGGAGACGCGACTGACCACGCGGCTCATCGATCCCGTGGGCGGCTGGAAGAGGCCTCATGCGACATGGGCGTGCGCCGATCCACCAAGGGAGCTTGCCGATCCGGCTTGCAGCCGGGTGAAGTACGCCCTTTGATCAAACTCCTTCACGATTCGCTCACGAACCGCCTATGGTGCCCATCGGGGGGCGAACGGCCCCTACGGGGAGGGGAATCCACACACATGGGCAGATCAGCGCTGCCGTCGCGCCGTCGTGCGGCGGCCACCGCACTCGTCACCGTCTCGCTCGCCCTCGCGGGCAGCGCGCTCCCGGCCGTACCGGCGGCCGCGGCGACCGTGCAGCCGCCGTGGAGCAGCCCGGCGTCGCTGTACGGCTACAAGTCCGAGGTCCAGGACGTCGTCATCACCAGGAACGGCACCGCCGTGGCCGTCTGGACCCAGTACACGACCGGCGTCCTCCACTGGGCGACGCGCCCCGCGAACAGCGAGACGTGGACCACCCGGGTCCTGGCCTCCGAGACGGTCAGCGAGGCGCGCCTCGCGGCCCGGCCGGACGGTTCGGTCGCTGCGGTGTGGACCACGACCGACCACATCGCCTCCGCCACCCTGGGCGCCGGACAGTCCGCCTGGTCGCAGCCCACAGTGATCGCCTCGGACCAGAGCACGGACTTCGACTCCCCCGACCTCGCCGTGGGGCCGGGCGGGACGATCGCCGCCGTGTGGAGCCAGCGCGTGTGGCGGACCGGCAGGAGTGAGGCGTACGCCGCCACCCTGGACGGGGAGGGCACCTGGTCCACCCCGGCGCAGGTCAGCAACGCCGCCGCCTACGCGGGTGTCTCCGGTTACGGGACCGTCGGGCACCCGCAGATCGCCTACGACGGCCAGGGCGGCCTCGTCGTCTCGTACTGGATGAGCGTGAGCTCCCAGTACTACCGGGTGATGACCAACACCAGGCCGTTCGGCACCGACACCTGGCCGACCCCGCAGGAGATCACCGCGGCCACCCACGTTCCCACGCTGGCCTCCGCCCCGGACGGCTCGGTCCACCTGGTGTGGCAGGACGCGAACGGCACCTTCCAGATCATGCGCCGCGCCGGCGCGGCCTCCGCGTGGAGCCAGCCGCAGACCGCCGCGACCGCCGTCGGCGAGCCCGCCGAGGTTCCGGAGCCGCTGGTCGGGCCCGACGGCGATGTCACCCTCGTCTGGACCGACCGGGCCACGGGCGCGGACGCCGTACGGACCACCACCTTCGACAGCGCCGACGGCACCTGGTCGGCGTCCAGGACGCTGTCCTCCGGTGACGACCAGTACACGTCCGACGCGGTCATCGCCCCCGACGGCTCGGTCCATGTGCTGTGGCCCGAGCTCGACGCCGACCAACAGCACGAGTCCGTGTGGGAGTCCACCCTGGCCGGCGGGCGGTGGACGTCCGCGCGCCGGGTGGGTGGCGGCCGGTCGGTGCACGTCGAGATCGCGGCGGACGCCGTCGGCTCCGCCACCGCGGTCTGGGGGCCGTCGTCCACCGTCTCCTACGACACGGACGTGATGGCCTCCACCATGGTCTGGCCCACGCTCAAGGTGACGGACAGCACGGTCCCGGCGAGGGTGTTCCTGAACGGCACCAGCTCCTCCGGCGCCGCCTGGAAGCCTTCCTGGACCACCAACTCCGCCGTCGCCTCGTGGACGCTGACGCTCAAGGACACCGCGGGGCGGACCGTCCGCACCCTCACCGGCGACCCCGGCTCCGCCACGACGATCGCCCCGGTCTGGAACGGCCGCACCAGCACCGGCGCGGTCGCCGTCAACGGCAGGCTCACCTGGACGCTGAAGGCCGTCCAGTACGGCTCCGGCACCCCGTCGACGCTGGCGACCGGCACCGTCGCGGTGGCCGGCGGCAGCCCGGCCTTCCGTGACTTCGGCGGCGGTGCCGACATCGTCTCCGACGGCCTCGGCGACCTGCTTCGACTCGACACCTCGGGCAGGGTCCAGTGGCTCCTGGGCACGGGCCGCGGCGACCTGACGGGGGGCGGGATCGGCGGCGGCTGGCCGACGAGCATCAAGGCGGTGCCGTTCGGCGACCTCAACGGCGACCGCTGCAACGACTTCCTCGTCCGCGTCGGCGACGCCCTGCGCGCCTACCGGCCGGGCTGCGGCAACCAGCCGTCGGCCGCCGGCACGCCGTACAAGACGGTCTCCACGACCGGCTGGAAGCAGTACGACGCCCTGACCTACCCCGGTGACGTCACCAAGGACGGCCGCCCGGACCTGATCGCCCGCAACTCCTCCACCGGCGCGGTCTACCTCTACAAGGGCACCAGCACCGGCACCCTCTCCGCGCGCGTGAGGCTGTACGCCGACTGGAAGACGTACAAGAAGGTCGTCGGCGCCGGTGACCTCAACGGCGACGGCATCGGCGACCTGATCGCCCAGGACACCTCCGACAACCTGTACCGCTACTACGGCAAGGGCAACGGCACCTTCGCCGGCCGCGTCAAGATCGCCAGTCGCTGGGGCGGCTCCTACGACGTGGTGGTCGGCGTCGGCGACATCACCGCCGACGGCAAGAACGACCTGATCGCCCGCGACACTGCCGGCAACCTCTACCGCCAGTCCGGCGACGGCAAGGGGGCGTACGGCACCCGCGTCAAGATCGGTAGTGGCTTCAACCGTGCCAGGGGGCTGTTCTGACGGTCCTCCGGTAGTACGGGCCGGAGGCGCGCTGGCCAAGTGCCCGCTCGTAAGCCGTCTTTGGACCTGCTTGTACGCAACAGCGTTGGGTCCGGGATTGCTCTGGGCCTCCGGGTGGCAGGATGCTGCGGGGAAAGGCCGGGGCTGGAGAATGACCGTGGGTGACGCACGGTCGGCGGGGGAGAGGTCCTCCATCATTCTCCGCGGTGGTGAGGGACCGCCCACGATGGCGGCTGTGAAAATCGCTGTCCGATTGTCGGAACGCAGTGATAGGGATTCCGGGTGACAACGACACTCGAGTTCCCTGTTCTCCTGCGGCTGATCGACGAACGGTCGACTGCCTTCCGCGCCGCGGTCGCCTCCGCGCCCAGCCTCGACGTACAGGTGCCGACCTGCCCCGAGTGGACGCTGTTCGATCTGGCGGAGCACATCGGCGAGGGACGCCGCGACTGGGCCGCCACCGTCGCCGCAGGGCCTGCCCCGGCCAAGTCCGCAGCGGAGGGCGCCCCGGCTGCGCCTCGCGAGCGCGAGGCCCTGCTGGCCTGGCTGGCGGAGTCCACGGAGCAACTGCTGGACGCATTGCGGAAGGCCGGCCCGGATCGCGCTTGCTGGGCGTGGTGGGAGACGTTGCAGTCGCCGCATACCTCCGGTGCCGTAGCTCGGCACCAGCTCCAGCAGATGACGGTGCACACGTACGACGCCCAGATCACCATAGGTGCCCCGCAGCCGCTGCCGGACGAGGTGGCGCTGGACGGTGTCGACGAGTTCCTGTCCACCTGCGGCGCAACGTCAAGTGCCTGGCCGCACAAGCCCGCTGTCATCGACTTCCACGCCTCCGAGGGCCGCTCCTGGCGCCTCTCGCTCTCCGCCGACGGCGCACGGAGCACCCGCCTCCCCGGGCCCGGCACCACGCTGGCCACCGCTGCCGGCCAGGACCCGGACGCGGCCGCCGCCTTCTCCTCCGCTCGGGGCACGGCCAGCGAGCTGGTCCTCATGCTGCACGACCGTATCCCGATCGGCTCCCTGAAGCTCGACGGCGACCGACGTCTCTTCGAGCAGCTCAGCGCCTGGGACCCGGATGAGTAGGACGTGACGATGCGCCACCTCGTAGGCCCCGGGGCTGCGAAGCGGCTGACCAAGGCGGCGGCTCACAAGCTGATCGGTGCGCATGGTCGGCACCTGACGCCGTCAGTTCTCAGCGCCGTCCTCGTCGTCATCGAGTCCGGCCGCGGTGGGGAAAGGGACTTGTACGTGGCCCTGACCCGGGCCACCACGCGCCTCTGCACCGTCACCAACCAGCCCGCCCGACGGATCGGCGCCCGCGTCGTCGCCCGGGCGCACCCGGCGCGGTACAGACACGGCCCACGAGCACGGGGCTGTTCGCTGCTCGTGCGTGTTGTACTCGCCCAACCGTTTGATGTGCTCGGTTCTCAGCGGTTCTGGAAGCGCCGGGCCGCAGCCACGAGTTCGGCAGGCAGCGCAGGGCCAGCACACGCGTGATCAATCAGCAGGTCCCGGTACGAGTCGTTCGGCAGATTCGGCGCCAGTTCGACGAGCTCGCTCAGATCGGCACGCGAGCCGGTCAGTCGTGCACGGTAGGCGGCCCCAGCCGCGCGAAGTGAGAGCTCAGTCGGCTGGTGCCTCATCCCCTGATCGATCAGCCGGACCGCAGAGGTGAAGTCGCCCTGTTCAGCACGCACGTCGGCCAGGTCCAGGTAGAGCGACCAGTTGGCCGGTTCCAGGGCCAGAGCGCGCTCGAACGCCGCCAAAGTCTGCTGAAGATCACCCAGCTTGCGCCACGTGCCCGCTCGCACGACCTCCGTCAGCATGATCCGTTCAACGGAGTCCGCCCGGTCGCAGAGGGCAAACGATGCATCGGTGAGACCGCATGCCCGCAGCAAGATCGCCATCTTGGCCAACGCCTCCGGCAACGGCTGGCGGGCAGAGATCACGTCGACGGCTTCGAACCAGGGCCGAAGACGTTCCCGCAAAGTCCGCGGCCGACCGCATCGTCGGGCATCTCGGTCCCGTGCTCGCCCTCCGGCCGCGCAAGCGGTTCCGCAAGGATGCCGTGCTCCAGGTCGTCATCGACGCCGACAGCCGTCTGGTCGTCGTGGTCGGCCGGCCGCTGCGCCGACTGCAAGGCATGGGAGGAATCCGGAGTTGAGGCCGCCGTCGGCCGCACCATGACGATCGCGGACGGCGGCTACCCGGGCACCAGCCTCGTGATGCCCCACCGGCGCCGAAAGGGCGAGGAACTCCCGGACGGGAAGCAGGCACACAACAAGTCCCACAAGCAGGTCCGCGCCCGCATCGAGCACGCTTTCGCCAGCACCCGACCGGAGCGGGCACAGGATGTCGGGTGCGGAAGGCTTGGTGCTTCCTAAGTTGGTGATCGAAAGGGAAGGAGGCCGGGGTTGCTGGATCGGCTGAACCAGGCCATGGAGCACATCGAGGGGCACCTCGACGAGCACATCGAGGTGTCCGCGCTGGCCCGGATCACGGTCACGTCGGAGTACCACTTCCGACGGTTGTTCTCGTCGCTGGCGGGGATGCCGCTGTCGGAGTACATCCGACGCCGGCGGCTCACCGTCGCGGGGGCCGCAGTGCTGGCGGGGGAACCAACCTTGCTGGACATCGCCATCCGCTACGGCTACACGTCGGGGGAAGCCTTCGCCCGGGCGTTCCGCGCCGTGCACGGCGTCGGTCCCGGCGAGGCCAGGCGTACCGGCGCGGCTCTGAACTCACAGCCCCGGCTATCCTTCCGCCTCACCGTCGAAGGGAACAGCACCATGCGGTACCGCATCGTGGAGAAGGAAGCATTCCGGGTCGTCGGCAAGAAGGCCCGCGTCCCGCTGATCTACCAGGGCATCAACCCGCACATCGCCGAGCACATCCAGAGCATCGCGCCGGAGACGATGCTGCGGATCGCCGGCTTCTCGCAGGGGGAGCCGGAGGGCGTGGTGTCCGCTACCGTGCGCTTGTCGGACGGTTTCGAGGAGGGCAGTGAACTCGACTACTACCACGCCGTGGTGACCACTGCCGCCGAGTTGCCGGAGGACCTCGACGTGCTGGACTGCCCAGCGGGTACCTGGGCAGTCTTCGAGAACACCGGGCCGTTCCCGCAGGCGCTGCAGCAGATGTGGGGCGACGTGGCCGCCCAGTGGATCCCGTCCAACCCGTACCAGTACCGTCCGGGGCCGGAGATCCTGCGCACACGCCCGTCGCAGGACGACCCGGCGTGGTCCGAGGCGCAGCTGTGGATTCCGGTGACCCGCACGACGGTCTGAGCCGGGCGCCAAGTGACGTTCCGGGGGTGAGGCGCCTCGGCGAGTTGGCGGGGTCCGTTGCCGATGCGTTCGGGTCGTTTCCGGGGCGGGATCAGCGGCGGTGGGGTGAGTGTCGTCTGCGGGCCTGATGCCCGACGGCTGACGCAAGTCGCACCAGCCGGTGGCCGAGCGTCTGCCGGACGGGAACATGCAGGCCCTGCAGCGGTTCCTTGGCCGAACAACAGCTGCAGGCACACGCCGCCGCCGTCACCGCCGCCTCGCGGACGGAAGAGACAGGCGGCGCCAGCGGGTCATGCCGGAACCGCCCCGCCCCCTGTGGCCGTCTTGTGCGCTGACTGTGGACGAAGCAGGGGGGACGTTGTGATGCGGAACACGACCAAGGCCGGTCTCACGGCGGTGGCCATGGCGACGGTGCTCGGAGCCTCGGCATGCGGCGGGGACGCCGACGCCGCGGCCGAGAGCAGCGGCGGGAAGGCTTCCGCGCACGCGGAGCACGGGTCCGTGGCGCCCTCCTGGCAGGCGACGCAGTCCGGCTCGGCGCCGGCGTCTTCCGGCACCCTGGGAAAGATGTCCGGGATCGCGCGGGCCGCGGTGCCGTCCCTCAGCCGGCACGTGCCGTGGAACCTGGACATTCTGGACCAGCGATCGCGGCCCTTGAACGGGAAGCTCACCACCACCGCCACGGGCAAGGGCGTTCATGTCTACGTGATCGATACCGGGATGGCCGTCGCCCACGAGGAGTTCGGCGGACGCGCCCACCTCGGCGCCGACTTCGTGGGCCCCAAGGACTCCGGTGACTGCTTCAACGAGGCAGGGCTCGGCCACGGCACGTTCGTCGCGGGCATCATCGGCGGCACGAAGTACGGGGTGGCCCCCAAAGCGGAGCTCGTACGGGTCCAGGGCATCCTGTGTGAGAGCGAGGGCGGCGGCTCCCCGGCCGCGGCCGAGGCGGCCCTGGTGAAGTCGGTCAAGTGGGTCACCGCGCACGCGCAGAGGCCCGCGGTGGTGAACATGTCGCTCAACCTCGACCACCGGTCGGCGGCCCTGGAGTCCGCTGTGCAGAAGATGGTCGACGCGGGGATCCCGACGGTGGTGTCGGCCGGCAACTTCCATGACGACGCGTGCAAGCACTCGCCGGCCGGAGTTCCCGGCACGATCGTCGTGGCGGCCTCCACCTCGAACGACCGCGCGTGGAGCGACGGCGGCTCCTACGGATCGGGCTACGGACGCTGCGTGGACCTGTACGCCCCCGGCCAGAAGGTGACCGCCGCCCTCGCCGGCGGTGGTACGACCACGGAGGACGACGGGGCGACATCCTGGGCCGCACCGCATGCGACCGGCGTGATCGCGCTGTACCTGTCGACGCATCCCCATGCCACGGCCGACGAGGTCCACGTCTGGCTCGACCACACGGCCACCCGGGGTGTCGTGCGCGGCGTCCGCTCCGACACTCCCAACCGGCTGCTCAACACGGGCGGGCTCTGACCTCCCCGGCCGCGCCGGGCGCACGGTCACCCCGACGCCGTTCAGCGCCGTGCCGACCGGTCAGGCAACCGCCGGTCCCTGTGCCTGGATGCCTTCCGCAAGCGTCGCAACGCGGTCGCACGCTGGTTTCACCGTCTCGAGCAGTCGCGGTGACGGCGGAGTCGCAGGAAGTTGCATGAGATGGATCAGGTGCGGTGTCCCAGGAGGATTCTGCGACGGGTGCAGGGTCTGGTTTCCGGTCAGCGGCGGATGAGGCCGAGGTCGGTGGCGGTGGCGACGGCGGCGGTGCGTGAGTCGACACCGAGTTTGGTGTAGACACGGGCGAGGTGGGACTTGACGGTGCCCTCCGTGAGGTGGAGGCGGCGGCCGATGGCCTGGTTGGACAGGCCGTCGGCGACCAGGGCGAGGACTTCGGTCTCCCGCCGGGTCAGAGCGGTGCCGGGCATGCGCAGCCGGTTCATGAGTCTTTCGGCGACCCTGGGGGCCAGGGCGGTGCGGCCGGCGGCGGCGGTGCGCACGGCGGCGGCCAGGTCTTCGGGCGGGGCGTCCTTGAGGAGGTAGCCGGTGGCGCCGGCTTCGATGGCGGGCAGGGTGTCGGCGTCGGAGTCGTAGGTGGTGACGACCAGGACGCGGGGGGAGCCCGCCCGGGCGGTGATCCGGGCGGTGGCTTCGGCACCGCCCATGCCCTTGCCGAACTGCAGATCCATGAGAACGACGTCGATGTCGCCCTCGGCGGCACGGGCGACGGCGTCCTCCGCGGTGGCGGCCTCGGCCACGACGACGAGGCCGGGCTCGGTTTCCAGCACGGCGCGCAGCCCGGCCCGGACCACGGGGTGGTCGTCGGCCAGAAGCAGGCGAACAGGGGTCGGGTCGGTCACGAGCGGGCCTCGGGCGTGCTGTCGGCGGTCGGGGTGAGGGGGAGCCGGGCGGCCAGGGTGGTGCCGTGGCCGGGGGTGGATGTGATGGTCAGGGCGCCGCCCAGGGAGTGCACGCGGGCGCGCATGGCCGCCAGGCCGAAGCCGCCGCCTTCGGGGTCAGGGGTGGGCGGCCGGTCGGGATCGAAGCCCGTGCCGTCGTCGACGACGCCGAGGGCGACGTGGTCGTCGCCGTAGCCGAGGGTGATCTCGGCGGTGGTGGCGTGGGCGTGGCTGACGGTGTTGGCGAGGGCGGACTGGGCGATACGCAGAAGGGCGACTTCGTGCGCGGTGGCGAGCGGGACGGGGTCGCCGGTGAGGCGGAAGCGCGCGGTGATCCGGTGGCGGGAGCCGGCGGTGCTGCACAGGCGCTCCAGGGCACCGGCCAGGGTGGTGTCTTCCAGTGCGGGGGGAGTGAGGGCCGCGACGAAGCGACGGGCCTCGGCGAGGTTGTCCACGGCTGCCTGGCGGGCCGCATCGACGTGGCGGCCGGCGGCATCGGGGCGGCCGGGCAGGGCGCGTTCGGCGGCGCGCAGCAGCAGCTGGATGCTGGAGAGCCCTTGAGCGAGGGTGTCGTGGATCTCGCGGGCCAGGCGTTCGCGTTCGGCGAGCACTCCGGCGGTGTGCTGGGCCTGGGCCAGGTCGGCGCGGGTTGCCGTGAGCTCCTCGATCAGGCGTCTGCGCTGTTCGCTCTCGCGGTACAGGGCCTGGTACGCCCACACCACTGCGACGGCGACGGCGGCGCCGAGCGCTGGGCCGATCGCCATGGCCGCGCTGAAGTAGTGCTGGTGGGCAGCGAAACCGGCGATGGCCGCCGCCGCGGTGGCGGTCACAGCCGCCAGTCCGGCGCGGCGTGGCAGCAGATGGAGCTGGAGGAAGTACAGCGGGAACGCCACCCACACCCCGTCGGAGGACAGGGCCAGCAGCACCAGCCATACGACGCCTACGGCGGCCAGCCACAGGGCGGCGGCCCGCCGGGAGCGGCGGACGCTGGGCAGGAGCGGCCCGGCCGCGTACACCGCAGCGCAGGCAGCCGCAGCGGCGACGGTCGACCCGGCGTGGGACTGACTGCCGGCGACGGCCCGGCCGGCGGCCAGGGTGAGCAGGCCGATGATCAGCAGGTGCAGGCACCAGGCCAGGGTCCGGGTGGTGGGGGTCAGGGCGGGGGCGGAGGTGTTCACAGTGCCCTCCAGGCTACGAGGGCGTGTTCCCGGGTGCCTCCATCGAAAGTTAGAGGGCGCGTGCTGTCGTTCGGCCCGTGAACTGCCCTCCTGCGCCGGACGCGCACACAGGGGGCCGGCGGCGACGGTGGAGTCACACCGCTTCCGCCACCGGAAAGGACAGGCCAAGGCCGTGTTCGTCGCCTGGAGAGACCTGAAGTTCGCCAAGGGGCGCTTCGCCCTGATGGGAACCGTCATCGTACTGATCACCCTGCTCGTCGGGCTGCTGTCCGGGCTGACGGCCGGCCTGGGCCGGCAGAACACGTCCGCGATCACGGGACTGCCCGCCGACAAGATCGCCTTCCAGGCTCCCGCCGACGGTGAGGACCCGTCGTACGCCAACTCCAGCGTCACCCAGAAGCAGTGGCAGCGGTGGTCCAAGGCTCCTGGGGTCGAGAGCGCCGAACCGCTCGGGATCACCATCACCAGGGCCATGGCCGGGCACCACAGCATCGCCGTCTCCCTCTTCGGCGTCCAGGCCGACTCCCGCCTGGCCCCGGACAGCAGCAAGATCGACGACGAGTCGGTGGTGCTGTCCGCCACGGCCGCCGATGACCTCGGCGTGCGGACCGGCGACCGCCTGATCCTGGCCGGGCGGCGGCTGGAGGTTGCCGCGGTGCGGGGCGACGCCTACTTCAGCCACACCCCGGTCATCTGGACCAGCCTCACCGTCTGGCGGAAGAGCGCACCACCCAGGAGTGACGGTGACGGCCCGACCGCCACTGTCGTCGCTCTGAGCACCACCTCCAAGGCCGACGTGGCGGCCACCGACCGGCAAGCCGACACCAAAACCGTCTCCACCCACGACTCGCTGTCCGCGATCGGCTCCTACACCTCCGAGAACGGCTCCCTGCAGCTGATGCGAGGATTTCTGTTCGCCATCTCCGCCCTCGTCATCGGTGCCTTCTTCACCGTCTGGACCATCCAGCGCAGCGGTGACGTCGCCGTCCTCAAAGCCCTCGGCGCCTCCACCGCCGACCTGCTCAAGGACGCTCTCGGCCAGGCCGTGGTCCTGCTCGTCGGCGGCACCGTGATCGGCACCGGTGTCGCCACGGGCCTGGGAGCCCTCGTCGCCGGCAGCGCCGTGCCCTTCGTCCTCACCGCCGGCACCGTCCTGATCCCGGCCACGGTGATGATCGCCCTCGGCGTCCTCGGTGCCGCTCTGTCCATCCGCCGGATCACCTCTGTCGACCCGCTGACCGCCCTGGGGAGCGCCCGATGAGCCTCGAGCTGACCGACATCACCCTCACCTACCCCGACGGCGACACCCGGCTCACCGCCCTCGACCACGTCAACCTGAAGGTTCGTCAGGGCAGCCTGACCGCCGTGGTCGGCCCCTCCGGCTCCGGCAAGTCGAGTCTCCTGGCCGTGGCCGCAACCCTCGTCACACCCGACGCCGGCACCGTCACCATCGACGGCACCCCTGTTACCGGCCTCACCCGGGGCGAGCTGACCGCCCTGCGCCGCCACAAGATCGGCATCGTTTTCCAGCAGCCCAACCTGCTGCCGTCCCTCACCGCCGCCGAACAACTTCAGATCATGGCCCGGATCGACGGCCGCAAGCCCCGCACTGCCCGAATCCGGGCCATGGAGCTCCTCGACGCGGTCGGCCTTGCCGGCCAGGCCGGCCGCCGGCCCCACCAGCTCTCCGGCGGCCAGCGCCAGCGCATCACCATCGCCCGCGCCCTGATGAACGACCCCACCGTCCTCCTGGTCGACGAACCCACCAGCGCCCTCGACCACGAACGCGGCGCCGCCGTCATCGGCCTGATCACCCGGCTCACCCATCAGCAGGGCACCGCCACCGTCCTGGTCACCCACGACCGCACCCACCTCACCGCCGTCGACCAGACCGCCGAAGTCCACGACGGCAGGCTCACCCTCGCGGCAACGGCCTCGTGACCTGTGCAGCACGCCGGTGCGCGCGGACCGTACCGATCCCCGCCCTTCTATATCCAACCTGTGTTGTTCCTACACTGGCCGGATGGAGGACATCGAAGCGATCGCGGCGTTGCAGGATCCGGTGCGGCGCCGTCTGTACGAGTACGTGGCGGCGCAGGGCCGCGAGGTCGGCCGCAACGAGGCTGCCGAAGCGGCCGGGGTGGCGCGCACGCTTGCCGCGCACCATCTGGACAAGCTGACCGAGGTCGGGCTGCTGGAGAGCGGTAGCCGCCGCCTGACGGGCCGTTCGGGGCCGGGGGCGGGCCGCCCCGCCAAGGTGTACACGCGGGCGCGTGCCGAGCGGGCGGTGTCGCTGCCCGCACGCGACTACCGCACCGCCGCCGAGCTGCTCGCCGAGACCGCCGAGCGGGCCGGCCTGGATGTAGAGCTCCGTGCGGCCGCGCGCCGCCGGGGTGAGGCCCTGCGCGGCTCGGCAGCGCCATGCGGCGGCCTTGAAGAGGCCGCGGAGTTGCTGGCTGCCCGCGGCTACGAACCGCGCCTGGAAGGCGCTGAGGACACCGAAGGCGTCGAGAGGGCGTCCGACGCCACCGCGCGCGTCGTGCGCATGCGCAACTGTCCCTTCCATGCCGTCGCCGACCGCTTCCCGCCGCTGGTCTGCGGCATGAACCTCGCCCTGCTCGAGGGGCTGCTCGGTACGGACGGTCCTGTCCGCGCCCGCATGGACGCCCGGCCCGGGGAGTGCTGCGTGGTGATCGAGGATTCTAAAAACAACTGTCATTGACATAGAAGTTGGGCCATGCTGGGATGAGGCCATGACCGCATCCACGCGTGCCGCCCACCTCGCCCAACTCAACGTCGCCACGCTCCGCCACCCCCTCGATGACCCCCGTATGGCGCCCTTCGTCGAGATGCTCGACCCGGTCAACGCCGCGGCCGACGGCACACCCGGCTTCGTGTGGCGGCTCGTGGAAGAGGGGGAGGCCGACGCCACGGGCCTGCGCCCCGCGGGCGAGAACGTCATCGTCAACCTGTCGGTGTGGGAGACCCGGCAGGCCCTGTGGGACTTCACCTACCGCAGCGGCCACCTCGAGGCGATGCGGCGACGCCGCGACTGGTTCGAGCGGCACGTCGAAGCGCACTTGGTCCTCTGGTGGGTCCCGGCCGGTCACCTCCCGACGGTCGGCGAGGCCATGGAACGGCTGGCGGACCTGCGGGCAAACGGACCGTCCCGCCGCGCGTTCACTTTCACCTCCTCCTACACCGCCGCGGAGGCCTACACCGCCGAGGAGGCCGCCCAGCACCTTCAGGCCGTGCCGCCGGCACAGCCCGGGCACGTCACCGGGAGCGCGCGACCGACGCCGACCGGGGACACGGCACCGGTCTAGGTTCTGTCTCTTCGGTCTGCACCGAGGGATCCCAACTATGGTCAAGGCAGGGTGGATTGGTCTCAATGACGAGCCCTCCAGTGCGCCTGGCCAGGCTGCACAGTGCTTGAGGCAGAGATCCAACGTTCGACAGTGTCCACGTGCACGAGGGCGGTGTAGCGTCGCGATCATGAAACCGTTAAGCGGCAGCATCACTGACCAGGCGCCGGCTGATCCGGCCGCCACAGACAACATGTTGGCCAGCCAGCCCATCGGCTATTGGGCGGGCCTTGTCCACGAGGCAGTGACCCGGCGTCTGCGTGACGCCATGGCCAGGATCGACGTCACCCAGCCGCAGTACTGGGTACTCAACCGGGTAACCGGCGGGCCCACGGCACCCAGCCGTCAAGAGGTGATTGTCCAGCTGACCCCTCTCGCGGGCGGGCAGTACGAGATTCCTCGGGTCATTGACCAGTTGCTGCACCGAGGCTGGCTACGGATCGACGCTGACCAGAACCTGCGCCTCACCGATGCCGGCGAGGCTGCCAGGGTCCGGCTGCGCGGGCTGGCCACAGAGCTGCGGGCGGAGGTCCACAAGGACATCAGTGACGAGGAGTACGTGGCCGCACTCAAGGTGCTGCGCACGATGATCGCCAACGTCCAGGGAGACGGGAGCTCCTAGCTGCTTCGTTGCGGTTTCGTCAGCTGCGGGTCCGGATAGGGATGGCGGCGAGGTGGAGTGCGGCCTGGAAGACGATGGCAGGTTTGTCCGTTCGCATGGCCAGGCGGCGCCACTGCTTGAAGCGGTTGATGCACCGCTCGACGGTGTTCCGCTGCTTGTAGGTCTCACGGTCGAAGCCTGGCGGTCGACCACCGCGTCGCCCGCGCCGCACGCGGTGACCGATCTGGTCAGCAGGCTGTGGAATGACTGCCCGGATGCCGCGACGACGGAGATGTCCGCGGATCGCCCGGGAGGAGTAGGCCCGGTCCGCGAGGACTGCCACGGGTCGCGTTCTGGGCCTTCCGGGACCGGGCCGAGGGACCCGGATTCGGCCCATGACCGCTTCGAAGGCGGGTGCGTCCCCGGCCTGGCCTGCCGTCACGATCAGGGCGAGGGGTCGGGCCCGGTCGTCGCCGGCCAAGTGGACTTTCGTACTCAGGCCGCCGAGGGAGCGCCCGAGCGCATGGTCGTCGGGTTCGGCCCGGCTTGGAGCCCCCCCCTTTTTCGGCGCCGGCGGCGTGCTGGTGGGCCCGGCAGACGGTGGAGTCCACCGATACGGTCCAGCCGATGTCGTCAGCGTCGTCGACCGCTGTCAGGACTGCGGTGAGGATGCGTTCCCAGGTGCCGTCCACGGCCCACCGATCAGCCGTTTGTGGGCGGTTTGGAACGAGCCGAGTTCGTCCGGCAGGTCCCGCCAGGGCGAGCACGTGCGGTACTTCCACGCGATGGCCTCAAGGGTGCGGCGGTGATCGGCCCACCGCCGCCCACGAACCGGATCGGGCGGCATCAGCGGCTCGATCCGGTCCCACATCGCATCACTGATCACCAACCGAACAAACACATCCGATCAACTGACCAATTGGCCAAAGGTGCGCAGCCCTGCCGGACAGGTGCTCATCGGCAGGCTGAAGCGCGAAGTCACAGGGTCGGTGAGGCAGTCGACTCGGTTCACGCCTCGGCGTGGTGGGTGAGATGGCCGCCGGTGAGCCGCCAGTAGTGCTGGTGAGAAGTCAGTCGCCAGGTCTCGTCGGCAGCGAACGCCTGCGTGACCCATTCATGGAGCTGCGGGAGGGCATGCGCTCGTAGAACAGCGCGGGTGGCAGCACGTTCAGCGGCATCGACCGGATGGACGTCTATGCGGAAGCCGGCCATGTCCGGGTGGATGCCGCGGCCGTGGTTGCGGGGGTTCGGAGCGACCCATGCTGCTCCCAGGACGATGGTCCCGCTGTCATGCCCGGTCAGAAACCGCAGATCCGTGACTCGGGTCATATAGGTGCCGAGACACTCGTCGATGTCGGTGGTGGTCAGTGGCCAGGCACGGTGCCGGGGCAGTCGTCGGTTTCGCGCGGACATGGCAAGCAGGATGGCAGAAGATCACTGCCGGCCCTCCCTCGTGTTCTGTTCAGGACCACGTCACCACGTCCACCGCCCCGAGTGAGTCGCCTTGTAGCGCATGTCGCCTCATCGGCCTTGTCGCCCTCATCGGCTTCCTCGCCCTCCTCGCCCTTGTCGGGGACGACCCGTCAGGCGGGGCTGAGCGGGTGCGCCGCCGTGGTGGAGCGGGGCGGCCAGGTGTGCGGGGAGAGGATGCCGAGCACGTAGGCGCGGGCGACGAGCGCCGGGCGGGTCGCGCCCCCCAGGAGGTGCCGGAGGCGGCTGAGATGATAGTCGACCGTCTGCCGCGAGAGGTGCAGCGCCTCGGCGATGCCGGCGTTGCTGTGCCCGGCGGCCAGCAGGGCGAGAATCCGCACCTGGGCGGCGGTCAGCGGAGGGTGCGGCTCATGGCTCAGACCGAGTCCGGTGATGACCGCCCAGACGTCGGGACCCCAGTCCCCGGTACGGCGCACAGCGCTCAGATGGACCCAGGCACGGCGCTGGCGCTGGTCCCCGTCGACGAGCAGGGCACTGGTGCGCGCGCTTCTGCGCCGGCCGCCTATGAGGTCGTCCCAGACTCTGCGGAGCGCGGCGCGTTCCGGTGTCCTGGCCAGCAGGCTCTCGGCCGGTGAGCCGACGAGGTCGCGGAGCCGGACGCGCAGCAGTTCGGCGACTGCGGAGCTGGCCTCCCCGACCACTCCGTCCGCCGACAGCCGTAAGCAGGGCAGGCCGCTGTGGTCCCGCAGGGCGCGCAGATCCTCCTCGGCCTGACGCCGCTGGTCCAGTGCGTGGGTGTACTCGGTGATGTCCACGTAGATGCCCGCCACGCAGGGCAGCGTGCCCCAGGTGACGGGGAAGCGGTATCCGGCCGCGTGCCCGGGGGAACCGTCCGGGCGCCGGTAGACGAGGGTGTGCCGGACGGAGTGGCCGCCGGTGAGAACCTCCTTGTCGAATGCGAGGAACCGGGCAGCGTCCTCCGGGCCGTCCGTCTCGGTCAGGTGGCGGCCGATCAGGTGGTCGCGCGTGGTCCCGTACAGGTGGGCGTAGGCGTGGTTGGCCCAGACGTAGCGGCCGTCGGCGTCGCGGACGAACACCGCGGCGGGGCTCAGGTCGGCGAACGCCGCGCACGCTCCCGTACCGGCCGCCGCGTCGCTCACCTCGACCGCGACTCCCCGGCCGCGCCGGCGCCGTACACCGTCCCCTCGGGCCGACCGGCTGACGTCGAAGGCGCGGCCCTCGAACCGCGTCCGGCACGGGCCGTCGTCCGGTAACGCCGACGGGCCGCCGTGGCCGTTCCGCAGGGCCGCCAGGAAGCGTTGCGCGGTGTGTTCGTCCGCGAAGGCGCCGCCGCCGCTCTCAACCATGCCCGCACCGCCGTCGGCCTCCCACCAGAACACCGGGAGAGTCGCGAGCAGCGTCTTGAGATCGGCCTCGTCCACGGCTCAACTCCTTGAATTTTGCATGAACATCACGTTGAGTAACACATCATGCGTGTCCCGTAGACGGGAGCGCATGCCGGGCCGCCCGGGACGCGCCGGATGTCGCGGATGTGCGCCCCGGTCGGGCACTAACACATCACCGAACCTTCACATGGCTACAACTGCCCCGCCGAGTAAGGCATTTGCCTGAGACGTGCACGCTCGGCACGCCGTAGGACGGGCACCCGGACTGCTTCGCTGGTATGGGACCGCGAATCGGCGGCGGGCAGACCGGGCGCACCCCGGCCACCGCCACGCCGCGCACCGCGCGAGCCGTCGCGCGACAGGAGCAAGAACCCGGACAGCAGAAGGAGTTGGGTAGCAGTGGCGAAGGTGCTGTACGTGCATGCAAAGGGCGGACCCCCGGTCGGGTACGCCCTGGATCGGGTGGCCGCGAGGGCAGCCGTGCACCTGCTGGCACTCAGCGAACTGCCCGCCGGCGTGGCGGAGCACGCGGAGGGGCTGTGCGCCTCCGTGGTCCGCGGGGAAGCAGGCACGGACGACCTGGTCGAACTCATCGCGTCCCGCGCCCGGGAGGTCGGCGCGGACGCCGTCGTCACCTTCTCGGAGTACGCGGTGGTCGCGGTCGCCGAGGCGTCCCGGCGGCTCGGACTGCGGGGCGCCGGGCCCACCGCGGTCCTCGCCCGCGACAAGCGCCTGATGCGCGCCGCCTGGGAGCGCCGGGGCATACCCCAGCCCCGGTTCCGCACCGTCACGTCCGTCGGACAGTTGCAGGCAGCGGTGGCCGAACTGTCCTGCCCCCTGCTTCTGAAGGCGGCCTGGAGCGCCGGTTCGACCGCGCACCAGATCATCGAGGAACCCGCGGACGCCCCGGGTGCCTGGGCGCGCTCGCACACCGTGATGACCGAGTCGGCGCGGCTCGGCTACGCCGAACTCCATGTCGCCGGCGCCGGCGAGGACTTCATCGTGGAGGAGATCGTCACCGGACGCGCCGAGGAGTGGTTCGAGGGGTCCGGCTGGGGCGACTACGTCAGCGTCGAGGGCGTGGTCGACCAGGGCGTCTTCCGGCCGGTCTGCCTGAGCGGCCGGATGCCGACGGTGGCCCCGTTCACCGAACGCGCCGGCATCACCCCGGCCGCGGTCGGCACCGGGGCTCAGGCCAGGATCGTGGAACTGGCCCGGCGGGCCGTGGAGGCGCTCGGGCTGCGGGACTGCGGTACGCACACCGAGATCAAGCTGGGCGCGGACGGCCGCATGTGGGTGATCGAGACGGCGGCGCGCTTCGGCGGGGCGATGACCGTGCCGCAGATCGAGGAGGTCTTCGGGCTCGACATGATCGCCTTGTTCACCGAGCAGTTGCTCGGCGGCTCACCCGACTGGCCGTCCAGGGCGCTGACGCCCGCGGACGCCGACGGCGCGGCCGGGTCCCTGGTCGTCCTCGCCGTGGACGGCGCGGGTGCCCCGTGGCCGCGCCGGCACCTGTGGGACTCCGGCTCGGTGATCCGCTCCGCCCCGGTCGGCGCGGGCAGCACGCTGACCGTCGTCGGGGAGAGCTCCCTGCCGGACGGCACACCGGTGCCGGTCTACGATCCGGCCGCGGGCGCCAACACCATGGCGGGGCTGTGCCTGTTGTCAGCCGACCGGCCGCAGACCGTCGTCCGTGACTTCACCGCCCTCGTGGACGCCATGCCGCACCTCCTTCCGGTGCACCTCCCGCAGGGGGTGACGGTATGACCCTGACACTGGGTGAGACCGAGGTTCCCGGAACCGGCGGGGACCGCACCGTCGTCGGCGCCAACCTGTCCCTGCCGCTGTTCCGCACGCTGTCCGGGGTGCTCGCCGGACACCCGTACCTGAAGGTCGTGGTGGACCGTGTCGAGAGCACCTGGCACCTGCTCGACACCCGGGTGCACCCCTTCCACGTCAACTACATCGCCACCCACGTCCTCGGCATGACCCTGGAGGAACTGGACGCCGATCTCGACGCCTTCAACGCCTCCGTGTACATGGACCCCGGGCGGCGTTTCCTGCTGGGGGTGCTGTCCCTGCACAGCGAGCAGACGGCGGACGGCTCCGAGAGCCCCTTCCTGGTGCTGGAGACCACCGAGGCGGACACCATGCACGGCGCTCTGCTGGAGGAGTTCTACCTCTACGTGCGCGGGCGGGTCGACGGGCGGCTGCCGCTGCTGCTGAAGCCCGCCAACCACGGTCAGGAGCACGAACTGGCCTCGGTCAGCGAGGCACACGTGCCACGCATCCTGAGTCACGCCCTGTTCGGCAACCGCACGCGCACCTGCCTCAACCCGGGGGAGGCCGAGGGCCGCCTGCGCCACTTCCGCACCATGGCCGAGTACGAGGCCGCCGCCGCGCAACTGGGCTGGGCGGACATCGTCGCGATGCCCCGCCTGCCCGACGACGTCCCCAGGGTCGCCGGCTTCATCAACACCGCCCCCATCACGCCGCTCTCGCACACCAATGTGCTGGCCTCGGGCTGGGGCATCCCGAACGCGATCGTCCGCGACTTCGACACCCTCACGGGAGGCGACGGCCTGGACGGCGCCTGGGTGCGCTACCGGGTGCGCGAGGACTCCATCACGCTCGAACCGCTCTCCGCCGCACCGGACTTGCAGAAGCCGGCCTGGCACCAGCAGCGCATCCGCATCGAGACCCCGCTGCTCGAGGAGGCCCCGGTCCTGGCCCTGCACCGACTACGGCGCACCGACCGTGACAGCTACGGCACCAAGGCCGCCAACCTCGGCGAACTGCACCACGTCCTGGACAGCCGCACCGCCGACCTGACGGCGTTCTACACGCGCCCGCGCCCGCCGCGCCGCGACCTCCTCGGCCATCTCGCCGCCCGGCTCGGCGAGCAGGAGGCCTCACCGGAGCGGCTGCGAGCCGCCGCGGCCCGGTGCGTGGCGGAGACCGTCCGCGCCCCCGAAGGCGTAGCGCTGCCGTTCCGCCTGCACCATCTGTTCCTGACCTCCTCACCGGCCCTCCAACAGGGCATCGGAAAGCTGAAGATGGCCCTGGAACTCGAAGCGTTCGACATCGTGGACCCGTTGTGCCTGAACCTGCAGCACCTCGTGCGGAGCACACCGATGCCGGACGAGGTGGCCCGGCCGATCACGGCGTCCGTGCCGGGGCTGCTGGCCGGCGGACACCGCATGGTGGTGCGCTCCTCGTCCAACGCCGAGGACCTGCCCGGCTTCTCCGCCGCCGGGATCTACGACTCGGTGACCACCGTCCGCGGAGCGGAGCAACTCCTGGACGCGGTACGGCAGGTGTGGGCGTCACTGCTCTCGCCGCGCAGTGTGCGCCTGCGGCACCAGGTCGGCATCTCCCTGGACGACACCTACATGGGCGTGATCGTCCAGGAGTACCTGCCCGCGAGCCTCGGGGGCGTGCTGGTGACCTGCAACCCGACCCGGCGTGAGGACTTCCGCAACGTGTATCTCAACTGCACGCCCGGTTCGCCGGAGCGGGTGGTGGACGGCACCGTCCTGCCGCAGCAGTACCTGTACAACACCGTCGAGGGCGGTGGGCGCACGATGGACGTCGGCACCGCGGGCGAGGACCTGCCGCCGGAGACCCGTACGGCGCTCGCCCGGCTGGCCCTCACCGGACGCCTGCTGCAGTCCCACTTCAGCGCGGAGGACGCGGACGACGCCCTGGACATCGAGTGGCTGATGACCGACGAGGGGGCGTTCCGTCTGGTCCAGATCCGCCCCTACGCCCGGTGAGGCGCCGTATGCCAGTCCTGCGGCGCCGTCGGACCGAGCCGGTCGCCTCCCCGGTGGCCCGTCGGATCATCCGCCTGAACAACGGGTTCCAGCTGCTGTTCAACCTGCTGTGGTGGATGCCGGTCTTCTACGCCTACCAGCGTGACGCCGGGCTGTCCGACAACCAGATCTTCGGCATCCAGAGCATCTACTACATCGCGTTCTGCCTGTTCGAGATACCGACCGGTGCCATCGCCGACCGAATCGGCGCCCGCAACTGCCTGCGCGCGGGCGCGGTCGTCATGACGGCCGCGAACATGGCGCCGGTCCTGGCCCCCTCGTACACCGGCTTCCTCGTGCACTTCCTCGCCATCGCGGCAGGACGCTCGCTCACGTCGGGCGCGGCGAGCGCCTATCTCTACGACGGTCTGCGCGCCGAGGGGGCGGAGGCCCACTACCTGAGGGCCGAGGGTACCGCGCGGTCCCTCGGGCTGGCCGCCAAGGTCGTCTGCTGGCCGCTCGTCGGCCCGTTGATGGCGCTGGCCGCGCAGACCCCGTACGTGCTGAGCGCGGCCAGTGCCGCCGGGTCGCTGGGCTGTGCGCTGGCACTGCCGCGGCTCGCGCCGCGCGGCACGGACACCGGTCCGGGCATGCGCGGGCGGGGGAGCGGAACCCTGCTGCGCGACACGGGTGCCGCTCTGCGGGCCCTGCGCGTCTCCCCGTGGCTGCCGCTGCTCATGGTGCAGGGCGTGGCGGTGTTCACGCTGTCGCGCATCTGCCAGGTCAACCTCTTCCAGCCGGTGCTCCTGGATCACGGGATCGGGGAGAACGCACACGGCGGTGTGCTCGCGGCCATGACGGTGGCCGAAGCGGTGGCCTCGGCGCGTCCGCAGTGGCTGAGCCGCCGGCTGGCTCCGGCCCAGTGGGTGTCCCTGCTGAGCGTGGCCCTCGCCGTGGTCCTGGCGGGTACCGTCCTCGGCGGGCCCTGGCTCGTGGTGGCGTTGCTGTGCGCGTTCGCCGCGATCACCGGGTTCGTCTATCCCGTGCAGCGCAAGCTCATCAACGACGCCATCCCGGCGGGCGCACCGCGCGCCACGCTGCTGTCCGTGGAGAGCATCGTGGACCGCGGAGTGTGTGCGCTGGCGGCGGTCGCCGCGGGCGTGTACCTGGCGTCCGGCCGGCTCGACGCGCTGTTGTGGCAGAGCGCCGCGGTCACCTGCGTCCTGATGCCGGTGCTGCATCTGGCGCTGCGCCGGACGGGCCGCGCGGCACCGCGCGCGACGGGCGCGGCGGGCGAGGCCCGCGCACGGGCCGAGCGCGCCAAGTCCCCTGTCGGTGCCTCCGGTTCGGCGCCGGCCCCGGGCTCGGGGCCGACCCTCGGTGCCGGCCGGGTGCCCGGCGCCGGTTCGGCCCCCGGCTCGCCATCGGGCGCCGAGCCGGTGTCCCTGCCGGTCGACGAGGGCGTCGCACCGCATCCATGAGCGACCTGACCGGTCCCGCACCGGATCAGCCGAACGCCGTTTCGCGCATCGCTCCGCCCCCGGCCCCTGTCACCACGCCCGTCGACAGCCAGCCCCGTGTCGGCGGGCAGGCACCAACAGGGGCCGGGGAGGGACCAGTACAGGCAGGTGGGCTAGATTCATGGTCGTTTTCTTACCTCCCCACTGTCAGAGGAACTGTCTGTGTCCCAAGTACCGCCCCTTCGCGGCTCCTCGTACACCCCGGAGCAGATACGGCGGAACCGCCTGATCTTCCTCGGTCTCGTCCTTGTCATCGCGGGCCTGGTGGCGTTCTGCACCCTGGGCCCGTACGACACGAAGGACCAGTCCGCGACGCTCAAGGCCGGGGACTGTTTCCAGAACATCGGGACGGAGAAGCAGGCGAAGACCAAGAAGCTCGACTGCACCGACCCGCATGCCGACTACAAGGTCCTGAAGATGGACAAGGACGCAGTCGTCGATACCCTCTCGTGCTCCGACGTCCCGGGCACGACCGGCTCGCTCACCCAGTCGGGCTCAGGCGACTGGTTCGTCGTCTGCTTCAAGGACAACGACGAGAAGGCCAAGAAGTAGCAGGCCCGCCCGGGAACCGGCTGCGCGGGTGGTGTTCATGTTCAGGTGTAGACGTCCTCGACAGCGACTCGTCGCACTGTGCGCAGCGTCGACCGGAGACTGTCCGGATCGGTCGAGCCGAGAGCGAGGCGGAGCGCCTGTGGTGTGTGCTTCGAGGTGTTGAAGGGCTCCGCCGTGCTGACCGAGATGTGCTGACGCGCGAGGGTGGCGGTCAGACGATCGGCCCGTGCGTCGTCGGGCAGCGTCAGCCACGTGAAGTAGGACGAGGGATGGCCGACGAGTGGTAGGCCCGCGAGTTCTTGTCTGGCGAGGGCCTGGCGGGCCTTGGCGTCGTCCCGTTTCCGGGCTTCCAAGTGGTCCACCGTGCCGTCCTCGAGCCAGCGGCAGGCGATCGCGGTGGTGAGGGCCGGGGTGTTCCAGGTGGTCGCCCGGATCGCGCGTTCGAGCGACGGAACCCTGGACGGCGGGGCGACGACGAAGCCGACCCGGAGGCCGGTGGCGACGCTCTTGGACAGTCCCGAGACGTAGACGGTGATGTCCGGTGCACTCGCAGCCAGCGGCGGTGGAGGGTCCTCGACGAGGTAGGCGTACGCGGCGTCTTCGATGATGAGCGGACCGTGCTGCCGGGCGATGGCGATCAGACGGGTACGGCCGGTCGCCGGCATGACCCAACCCAGAGGGTTCTGCAAGGTTGGCATGGTGTAGATCGCGCGCACGGGGCGGGTCGCGCACAGCTTCTCCAAGGCATCGAGATCCGGCCCGTCACTGGTCGTCGGTATGGGTTCCAGGTCGAGATGAAAGGCTTGGGCGAGCACCTTGAAACCCGGGTAGGTGAGAGCGTCGACCGCGACGACGTCACCGGCGTTGAGCGCGGCCATGACGGTGACGGCCAGGCCGTGCTGCGCACCGTTGACGATGAGGATCCGATCCGCGTCAGCGGTGATTCCTCGACGCCTCAGGTGCCGTGCGATCGAGGCTCTGTCCTGGGGACGCCCTCGATGCGGTTGGTAGCGCAGCAGCGAGTCGAGTTCACCGGAGGTGGCCACCTCCCGCAGAGCCTGCCGCAGGAGATCCGCTTGGCCGGGCAGCGACGGATAGTTGAAGTTGAGGTCGACCGCGTCCGTGGCGACGACTTGCTGATCGATGCCGTGACCGGCGGGAACCGCGATGTCACGCACGAACGTGCCGCGGCCCTGTTCCCGGCTCACCAAACCCATCGCTTCCAGTTCGGCGTACACCCGGGTCGCGGTCACCACGGCGATGCCCTCGCGGGCGGCGAGCCCGCGGTGTGTCGGCAGCCGCACGCCCGCGGCGAGCCTGCCTGCCCGGATGTCGGAGGCGAACGCGTCGACCAGGCTCTTGTACCGCGAGGCTGCCATGCGCCGAATTGTATCCATGACAATTCTTTGACTGTCCCGTTCGCGGGTCCTTACCTTCGAGACCCACTCCTGCGGAAGGACAGCCGCCGTGCACATCGCCATCCTCACCTTCGAGGGCTACAACGAGCTCGACTCCCTGATCGCGCTCGGTGTGCTCAACCGCATGAAGACCGCCGGCTGGCGCGTCACCATCGCCACCCCCACCCCCAAGGTGACGTCGATGAACGGGGTGGTCATCGAGCAGATGTCCACTCTTGAGGAGGCGTGCGCCGCTGACGCCGTCATCGTCGGCAGTGGCATCGCCACCCGGGAGGTCGTCGAAGACCAGGCGATCATGAACATCCTGCGCGGCCTGGACCCCTCGCGCCAACTCATCGCCGCGCAGTGCTCCGGCGCGCTCGTGCTGGCCAGGCTCGGCCTGCTCGACGACATCCCCGCCTGCACCGACCTGACCACCAAGCCCTGGGTCGTCGCCGCCGGTGTCGAGGTGCTCAACCAGCCCTTCTACGCCAAGGACAACATCGCCACCGCCGGCGGCTGCCTCGCCTCGCACTACCTCGCCGCCTGGATCATCGCCCGCCTAGAGGGCAACGACGCCGCCGAAAGCGCACTGCACTATGTCGCCCCGGTCGGCGAGAAGGAGGAATACATCGAGCGCGCGTGGCGCAACATCACCCCCTACCTGCCCGCTCCCACACCCGCTCTCGTCTGATACCGGCCGCCCTTCACCCGCTGGTCCGACCTGTTCGCCGGTCGGAGTCAGGCTTCTGAGTGTGGCGCAGGCTGCCCGGAAGGGCCGTCAGGCGGCGACCAGCGGCCGCAGTGTCTGGTGGGCGATCCGCAGGCCGGTGAGGATGCGGTCGTTCGTGCCGCCCCAGACCGGGTCCTCGTGCTCGACGGACAGCACGCCGTTGAACCCGCCCTCGTACAAGACGTCGACGATCCGCTGCCAGTCCACCTGGCCGAGGCCCGGCACACGGTAGCGCCACCAGCCGGTGTCCCACGGGTCCGGCCGGTTTACCGCACGGCCCGGGTAGCCGTAGCGGTTGCGGCGTTCGGGGAACAGTTCGATGTCCTTGGCCTGGGCGTGCGCGACGCGTTCGACGTAGGGGCGTAGGGCATCGACAGGGTCGATGCCCATCCACACCAGGTGCGAGGGGTCGAAGTTCAAGTAGAGCCCGAGGGAGAACATCCACTCCCACAGCTCGGGCGAGTAGGCGAGGTTGCCCGGGTAGCCGTCGGGGTGCCAGCCCTCCATCACGCAGTTCTCGATGACGAGCTTGACCCCGGCGTCGTCCGCGTGCCGGACCAGGTCGGGGAAGATCTCCTCGGCCTCGCGCAGGTTCTCGGCGACGGTCCTGCCCGGGTGGCGGCCGATGAACGTCCCGACGGTGGGCACACCCAGCAGTCGCGCGGCGTCGATGCACGCGTGCACGTGCGCGTTGACCGCGGACCGCTCGGCCGGGTCCGGGTGCAGGTTGTTGTCGTAGAAGGAGAGCGAGGAGATCTCCAGGCCCTGCTCCGCCAGCCGTCCCACCGTCTCCTGCGCCCGGTCCTCCGTCATGGCCGCGGCGTCGAGGTGGGAGGCGGTGAACGGCCGGTCGGCCAGCCTCGGCCAGGCCGCGACCTCCAGCGCTTCGTAGCCCTGCCGCTGCGCGAAGGAGGCGATGTCCTCCAGCGAGCGCCCGGGCAGGCAGGCGGTGAGAAATCCGAGCTTCATGAGGTGACCTCCACCCATGTCTCCTTCGCGGATGATTCCAGAACGGCGCGGGTGAGTGCCGCGTCGCGCAGCCCGTCGTCCAGGGTCGGCAGCCCGTCCGGAGTCTCGTCCGTGAACGCCGTGTAGGCGTCCTTGACGAACGCGGCGAAGCTGTCGAGGTATCCCTGCGGATGGCCGGGCGGAACGGTGCTGTACGGTGCGGCCCCGGCCGACTGTGTGGTCGTTCCCCGGTGCAGGACGCGGTTCTCCTCGCGCCCGCCGATCCAGAGGGTGTCCGGGAGTTCTTGGTCGAAGACGTACGCCGCGTCGCTGCTGTCCACCGACAGCCACAGCCGGTTCTTGCGCCCGGGCGAGACCTGGCTGGCCACGACGCTTCCGGTGGCGCCCCGGTCGGTTTCGAAGACGAGCACCGCCGCGTCCTCCGTCTCCACGGTGACGCCGCCCCGCTGCGGGTGCACCACGGACGTGGTGGCCAGCAGGCGGCGGATGCGGTGTCCGGTGGTGAACTCCGCGAGGTCGCACCAGTGGACCCCGATGTCGGCGAAGGTCCGGGAGGACCCGCCGCTTTCGGGTGCCGTCCGCCAGTTCGTGTCGTCCGGTCGCGACATCCAGTCCTGGAGGTACGAGCCGTGGACCAGGTGCACGGGAGCCGCGTCCGGCGCGCGCAGGCGCGCGCGGGCCTCGCGTACCGTCGGGTAGAAGCGGTAGACGAACGCCCGGGCGCAGTTCGAAGTCGACGCCGTCGAGGACGCTGACCGGGCCGAACCGCTTGGTGATCCCCGTCATCTCGACAGCGGGCGAGACCATGGGGGCCGTCGCCTGCGCGAAGCGCTCGCTGTTCATCGCCTGCCGCCTCCCGTGGTGCCGACGGAGCGGTCCAGGGGCGTGATCTCGACCCACTGCGACTTCGCCGCGGACTCCTGGATGGCGTCGGCGATCTTCTCGATCTGGTAGCCGTCGCCGAAGTCCGGGGAGGCGGGGATGCCCTCGGTGATGGCCTTGAACAGTTCGTACGTCTCGATGATCTTCGTTTCGCCGTAGCCGATGCCGAGGGCGGGGATGGGCCACAGGGCGTCGCCGTACGGGTGGTTGGGGCCGGTGTAAACGGTGCGGAAGCCGCGCCGGTCGGCCGGGTCGTCGGAGAAGCAGACCTGGAGTTCGTCGCGGCGCTCGTAGTTGAACACCAGGGAGCCGCGGGTGCCGTGGATCTCGAAGGTGAGGAAGTTGTTGCGCCCGTGGGCGTTGCGGGTGGCCTCCAGCGAGCCGATCGCTCCGCCGGCGAACTTCAGCAGCGTGATGACCTCGTCGTCCACGTCCACCGGACCGCGTTCGGCGTCGGCGAGGCTGCCCGCGGCGCCCAGCTTGTCCACGCCCCCGGTCTGGATCGGCCGGTCCGGGACCCAGGTCTTGAGGAGGGAGTTGACTCCGGCGATCTCGCCGACGAGGTAGCGGGCGAGGTCCACGACGTGGGTGGCGATGTCGCCGAGGGAGCCGGAGCCCGCGATGGCCTTCTGGAAGCGCCACGACAGCGGGGAGTCGGGGTCCGCGGACCAGTCCTGGAGGTAGGTGCCGCGGAAGTTGAGGATGTCACCAATCGCGCCTTCCTCGATGTACTTCTTGGCGAGCGCGACCGCGGGAGTGCGGCGGTAGCTGAACGCCACCATGGTGACGATCCCGGCGCGCCGCGCGGCCTCGGAGACCGGGCGTGCCTCCTCGGCGCCGCGGGCGAGTGGCTTCTCGCAGATGATGTGCTTGCCGGCCTCGGCGGCGGCGATCGCGATCTCGGCGTGGAGGTTGTTGGGGGTGGCGATGTCGACCACGTCGATCTCGGGGTCCTCGATCACCGTGCGCCAGTCACTCGTGTGCTTCTCGAACCCGAGCGGGCCGCGCCGTCGGCCGCGAGCTCTTCGGTCACGTCGACGAGCGTCCTGCGGATGGGGCGGGCCGGTGCGGGCCAGAAGAACATGGGCATCGAGGCGTAGGCGAGGGAGTGGGCCTTGGCCATGAAGCCGCCTCCGATGATGGCGACGTTGATGTCTCGCATGGCGCTGTTCCTTTCAGCGGCTCAGATCCGCGCGGCCGGGGGAGCCGCGGGGTTGAGGGTGGGGGTGTTCAGCGGCGGTAGGACTCGCGGACCTCGGCCGGCGGCTGTTCGTGGAAGACGCGCCGCCACGAGTCGAGCAGGTTGTCGTGGGTGACCGGGAGTGCCCCCAGGGCGACGTACGGCGGGGCCTTCTTGCCGATCAGGCTGTAGGCGGCCAGCCGCGCCTCGGTGACGCCCTGGTCGTACGGGCGCTGGGCGCCGAGTCCGCGCACGATGTTCTTCTTCGCCAGGGCGATCGCGACGTTCTTGCCGAGGTCTTCGGTGGTCACCGCGAGGTTGTCCCGGTCCGTGCTGCGGGCGGCCGCCAGGATCCCCTCGGTGGGGACGTCCCACACGCCCCAGATGCCGTCCAGGTCCCCGTGCTTGAGGAGCATCGCGTTGGCCGCCGCCTGGGCGTCGCCCGCGAGGTCGGGGCCGACGGTGCCCTTGCCGCCGAGGGCGTCGGCCATCAGGTGGGCGGCGACCACGCCGTTGCCGTAGTTGTCGGCCGACACCACCGCGACGTAGTCCCGGGCGGCCTGCATGCCGTTGGGCACGTTGTCCATGAACACCAGGTGGATCCCCCGGCGGGCGACCGCTTTGTACGCGCCCGCGGTGGCGACCTCGTCGGTGGGGATGGAGACGATGACGTCCGGCTTGCGGGCGGCGATGGTCTCCAGGTCGGAGACCTGCTTGCCGGGGTCGGAGCCCGCATCGGTCACGGCGATGACGCGGATGCCCAGCCGGGCGAACTCGGCGCGCAACCCGTTTGATCTGGGCGCTGGTCCAGTCGTCGCCGGTGTAGTGCATGACGATCGCCGCCGTGGCGCCGGCGCCCTTGACCTTCGCGATCTCGCGGGCGGTGAGTGCCACGTCGTCCGCGGGGGTGGCGTTCTCGCCGTGCGGGCCCTTGCTGAGCACCTTGCCGCGCATGTCGGCGAGCGCCTGCTTGGCCGGTGCGTAGCCGCGGTACTCGAACGCGGTGCTGCCCGGTGAAGTGCCGTTGCCGCAGCCGGTGGCACCGAGGAGCAGGGCCGCCGCGGCGAGCACGCCCGCGGCCTTCCCGCGCCTGCGTTTGTTGCGTATGTCCGTCATCAGCCGTGCCTTTCCGGGGGCGGTCAGCCGAGCAGTCGGTCCAGGTAGGCGCGGCTGACAAGGGCCGCGTCCTTCGGGTCCCCGTCGTACGCGTCGAGCTCGACGATGGCCCAGCTGTCGTATCCGGCCTCGCGCACGGCGTCGAGCACGCTCTTGAAGTCCAGGGAGCCACGGCACAGGGGCAGGAACTCCCCGGTCGTCAGGTCGATGTCCTTGAGATGGACGTGCGCGAGGCGGTCGGGGTAGCGGCGGATGAGCTCCGCCGGGTCGCCGCCGCCCGCGGCCAGGTGCGCGGTGTCGGGGCAGAAACCGATCCGGGTGCGCGCCATGACCTTCTCCACCTCCGCGGGGCTCTCGGCGATGGTCCCGAGGTGCGGGTGATAGCTGGAGTCCAGGCCGTGCGCCTCGGCGATCTCCACCACCTTGTCGAGGGCGGCGCCGAGCCGGTCGTAGTCCTCCTCGCGGGTCCCGGCGGCCCGGCGTGCGCCGCCGCCGACCACCAGGCGCTCGGCGCCGAAGCGCGCGGCGAGCTCCGCGGTGCGGGTCACCTTCGCCAGCTCGTCCGGGAGGACGTCCGGGTAGACGAAATTGGCGCCGGTGTAAACACCGACCAGGGTCAGCCCTGTCTCTTCCAACAGGCTGAGCAGCTCGCCGGGCCGGTCGGCGTAGTCCGCGACGTTGCCTTCGAAGACCTGCCCGACGAGTCCCGCACCTGAGGGCGCGATCCGTTCGCGGCCGTCGGTTCCCGCTGCACCTTGAGCAGACACGACGGCCCGCCGGGTCTGCCGGGCGGGCGATGCCGGGGACCGTCACACGCGGGACCGAGCGAACGAGGAACCAGTGAGCGTCTCCCTCGGCTCGACGGCTGTCCCATCGACAGACCGCGGACCTGACACCGGCGCGGCAGACGTGAACAGCGAGCCCCGCCGCCATCCTCGACGTCTCCCTGCCTACCGTGCACGGTACGAGGTCGACGGGATCACTGCGAGGGCGCGGCGCCCCTTAGCGCGTCCGCCGGTAGCCGATCGGTCAATGCCTGCCGGGTTGTCCCTCCGCAGGCGTCAGGGAGCCGATGTGGTGGCGGCGTCGTAGGTGGCGCGGGCGGCGCTGATGTCGGCTCGGTGGCGTTCTGCCCAGCCGACGAGCCCGGTAAGGGTCGCATGGAGTTCGCGGGCCATGGGCGTGAGGCTGTATTCCACCTTGGGCGGCACGGTGGGGTAGACGGTCCGGACAAGCAGACCGTCGCGTTCCAGCTTGCGCAGGTTCAAGGTGAGCATGCGTCGGCTGATGCCCGTGATGGCGCGTTCCAACTCGGTGAACCGGACCGGCCCGTTCGCGGCGGCGACGAGAATTCCGATGCTCCACTTACCCGCGACATGGTCGAGGACCTCGGTGAGCGGGCACGCCTCGTTGCTGACCTGGTCGGACACATCGATGTGACTGCGTGACATGAAAGTGCCTCCTTCCGCCGCGCGTCAGGGTTACAGAAGATGACGGCTGTAACAAGTCGTGCACCATCGGAAGGGGACCTTGTGCCCAGAACCGTCTCACCAGCACAGGCATCCCGTTGGGCGGCATTGGCCGTGCTCTGCGCCGGGCAGTTGATGGTCATCCTCGACGGGACCATCGTGAATGTGGCGCTGCCGGCCATCCAGCAAGACCTCGGTTTCTCCTCGTCGGCTCTGGCCTGGGTGGTCAACGTCTATCTGGTCCCCTTCGGTGGTCTGCTGCTGCTCTCCGGTCGGCTTGGCGATCTGATCGGGCGCAAGCGCGTCTTCATCACCGGCTTGAGCGTCTTCACCACTGCCTCGCTTCTCTGCGGTGTGTCGCAGGATTCAGCGATGCTGCTTGCTTTCCGGTTCGTCCAGGGCATCGGCGGCGCGGTGACCTCCGCCGTCACCCTCGGCATGGTCGTGACCCTGTTCCCGCAGCCCAGGGAGCGGGCCAAGGCCATCGGCGTCTACAGCTTCGTCCAGTCAGCCGGTGGCTCGTTGGGTCTCCTCGCCGGCGGTGTCCTGACGCAGACCATCAGCTGGCACTGGATCTTCTTCGTCAACGTTCCGATCGGCATCGTGGCCGCGCTGTTGGCCGGGCGCGTACTCGCATCCGAGCACGGGATCGGCCTCGGCAAGGGGGTCGATGCCATGGGCGCGCTCCTGGTCACTTCCGCGCTGATGCTCGGTGTCTACACGATCGTCGAGACCACCAGCTATGGCTGGGCTTCCGCACACACGCTGGGCTTCGGCACCGCGGCACTCGCCCTGCTCCTCGCATTCGTCACCCGCCAGGCGAAGGCGATCCACCCACTCCTGCCGCTACGTGTGTTCCGCTCGCGCAACGTCTCAGGAGCACTCGGCGTCCAGGCCCTCATGGTGGCCGGGATGTTCAGCTTCCAATTCCTGTGCGTTCTCTACCTGCAGAAGGTGCTCGGCTTCGACCAGATACACACCGGCCTCGGCATCTTCCCGGTCTCGGTCGCGATCGGCGCGCTGTCCCTCGGCCTCTCACCCAGGCTGATCTCACGCTTCGGCCCCCGTGCCGTGCTCCTTCCAGGGCTCTTGCTGATCACGGCAGGTCTCGCCGTCCTCGGCCGCGTACCGGCAGGCGGGAGTTACGTCGTGGACGTCCTGCCGGCGCTGCTACCGCTCGGCATCGGCTTCGGCCTCGCGATGCCGTCGCTGGCCACGCTCGCGATGTCAGCGGCCACACCCCAGGACTCGGGGATCGCCTCCGGCATGTTCAACACCATGCAGCAGATCGGCAGCGCCTTCGGCCTCGCGGCCCTCAGCACGCTCGCCACCTCGCATACGGATGCCCTGCTGGGCGACGGCGCAAGCACCGCCTCGGCACTCACGGGTGGTTACCAGCTTGCCTTCCGCATCGGCTCGGGCATCGTCGCCGCTGCTCTCCTCCTCGCCGCCACCCTGCTCCGTTCCCCCGCAAAAGCGCAACGTCCAGTGGCCGATAAGAAGCCGGTCACCGAGCACGCCACTCGCTGACCAGACGGCGACGCCATCCCAGGCAGCCGGGGAGGATCTCGCGTTCGCAGGAGGAGATGTGCCTGTCGTGCCGTCACTGATTGTCGCTCCCCTCCGCGAGGAGTTCCTTGCGTCCTTGTCGATGCGGGTCACCGCCATCCGCTGGATGCCATCGTCGAGGCTCACTCGGAAGCTGCTGCGGGCCGCGTGAGGACGGCGGAGGGGCGGGGCCGCTGGTGATCGCCCTCTTGGGCCGTGGGAGCATCCCCGATGGGACCAAGGAGGGACAGTGCAGCTGCGGAACGTCTCACCGGACGACGTCGATGCCTATATTCGGATGCGGTGCGACCCCGTGATGATGGCTGACCTGGGTGGGACCCTCCCTCGTGAGGGGATGGCGGACAAGGTCCGTCGGGATGCCCGGCAGGCAGCAGACGACCTCGCATGGCTCAAGATGATCGTTCCTGATGAGACCACCCCAGAGGTAGTCGCCGGAACGGTAACTATCTGGTCCCACGACACCAGCGACGGGCCGATGTCCGAGATCGGCTGGATGGTTCTGCCCGAATTCCAAGGACAGGGCCTCGGCAAACGCGCCGTCCGCACCCTTCTGGAACAGGCCAGGGACCAGAACCGCTGGGGCCTGGTGCATGCCTTTCCGGCAACAAGCAACGCGGCGTCGAACGGAATCTGCCGTTCCGTCGGGTTCCGCCTCCTCTCCCAAGCCGAGGTGACCTTCGCAGGGCGAGTCCTCAAGACCAATCACTGGGCCATAGACCCGGGGAAGGACTTGCGCTGACGCCGGCGATCACCAGGTCTGTTCGATGCTCGGCCGAAAGTTCAGCCGACTGCGCTCTGCTCGGCCAGGGCTTTAGTGTGGGCGAGGCGGTAGGACTCGGTGCCGGTTTGGATGATCGCGCCGTTGAAGGTGAGGCGGTCGACGATGGCCGCGCAGGGCCGGGGGTCGGTGAAAATCTTTGTCCAGCCGTTGAAGGACTCGTTGGAGGCGATGGCAACGCTGTTCTTCTCCTCTTCTCCTCGCGTTCGGTCAGGACCTGGAACAGCAGCTCAGCGCCGCGCCGGTCGAGTTCCATGTAGCCGAGTTCGTCGATGCGAAGCAGGTCGACGCGGCCGTAACGGGCGATCGTCTTCGACAACTGCTTCTCGTCAGCGGCCTCGACCGGTTCGTTGACGAGCTTGGTGTCCGGCACGTAGCGGACCCGGAAGCCCTGCATGGCGGCCTCGGTGCCCAGTGCGATCAGCAGGTGGGACTTGCCGGTGCCGGAGTCACCGATCAGGCAGAGCGGCTCGCCCTTCTTCCCCCATTCGCAGGTCGCGAGCGTGTTGACGGTGGCCGGGTCGACCGCTCACAGCTCATCGATGCCTACGGCATCCCGCTGGTCACCGAGCCCGCACCAGCCGACATTCGCGACCACCGGCCCACCCAGCCATGAACACCCGCTGACCAGCCCCGCGACACCCCAGGCCAGAACGCCGCCACCAACTCTCACCAGCACCGACACCCACCCGGCAGATCGCAGTTGACGCGGCTTGACCGCGGAGGTGGATGTAACAGAAACTGTTGCAACAAGCGGGGAGGGATGATGGCGGCGAACAGTCGATTGACCATCGCGACACATGCGTTGGCCTGGCTGGCGTTGGCGCAGCGCCGTGGCCAGGAGGTTCTCACTTCGGAGCAGGTGGCGGCCAGCGTCAACACCAACCCCGTGATCATCCGGCGCAGCCTCGGTGACCTGCGACGAGCCGGCCTGGTGGAGGTCCGTCACGGCGCCGGTGCCGGCTGGAGTCTGGCCCGCGAGCCCGAGGCGATCACCCTGCTCGAGGTGTATGACGCCGTCGATGCGCAGCCACCGTTCGGCCTGCACCGCACCGAGCCCAACCTGGAGTGTCCGGTCGGCCGAGGCATCCGGCCCGCCTTGAACGGCGTCTACGGCCGGGTCGAGCGGGTCATGCGGCAGGAGCTGGCGGGCACGTCGATCGCCGATGTGCTTCGCGAGACGCTGGCGGACTAGACGACAGGCCGGCAGTCGGGCGGCCACCCTACCGCTTGTTGTAACAAATATTGTTCCAACAACTGAACTAGGAGCAAGACCGATGAAGGCCCTACGGTGTCCAGTCGTCGAACTGCGGCAGTACACGCTGCACCCAGGACAGCGAGACGTACTGATCGATCTGTTCGACCGGGAGTTCGTCGAGTCCCAAGAGGCAGTGGGTGCGACCGTCCTGGGGCAATTCCGCGACCTGGACGACCCTGACCGGTTCGTCTGGCTCCGCGGCTTCGAAGACATGCCGCGCCGCGCCGAGGCGCTGGAGAGCTTCTACGGCGGGCCGGTCTGGCAGGCGCACCGCGACGAGGCGAACGCGACGATGATCGACTCCGCTGACGTGCTGCTGCTGCGGCCGGCCTCGGAGCGCGGTGGGTTCCCAGTGCCGGCCGGTACCCGGCCGGCTCCAGGTGAGCCGGCGCCATCGCCGCCGTCGCTTGTCCTCGCCACGATCTGGTACGGGAACGGCCCGTTCGACACGACGTTCGTGGAGTTCTTCCAGCAGCGTGTGCGACCCGTACTGACCGAGTCCGGCGGCGAGCCGCTGGCGTACCTGAAGTCGGAACACGCCCCGAACACCTTCCCGGCGCTGCCGGTACGGACGAACGAGGAGGTGTTCGTATGGTTCTCACGTTTTCCCGACGAAGGCCACATCGACGACCACCTGAATCGCCTGGAGCTTTCAGAGCGCTGGCGCGAGGAGGTGCTGCCGACCCTTTCGGCGCGGTGGGCCAGGCACCCACAGCGGCTGCGGCTGGCGCCCACCGAGCGGTCGCTCCTGCGGTGAGTTCCGCAGGAGCCCGGGGGACAGAGGGCGACCCCGTCACCATCACCAGGTCGTCGAGGCCTTCGGGCACGAGCCACCGTGGATAACCGAACCGCTCTCCGAGGAGGTCGGGAAGGCCCTTTCAGCTGGTGCCTCCTACGCCTTCATTCCGCGGAGCGACAGCCGGTGACCGAGGTCGGCGCATGCCTCGCCTGCCCAGCTCTCGTACGACCGTGAAGCCGGACCGCTCCGCCAGATCGCCGTCGAGACCGCCGGGGGCGGGGCCTGCGCGGCCTCGTCGAGCAGATGCCGTACCAGGCGTCCGGTTGCTCCCGCGGGACGCGCGGACGCAGTCACCGTCGTGGCCGCCGGCTTGCGCAGCGGACCGTCAGGTCCGGCACGGCGTGCCCGAGAGCAGGCCGGCAGCGGCTCCACAGGGTAGCCGCCCTGTTCACGGCATGGGTGCCGCTGACTCTGGGGTCGGCAGTCGCAGTCGGAAGTCAGCAGCCACGCTCCGTCTCCCGACGACTCCACCGACATGCTGTCCGTCGGCTCTCCCGGAGTGGGACTTCGTCATCGCCGAGCCAGAACCAGGTGCGCCAGTAGGCAGCGTGGGTGCGCCCCCTGCTCCGCAACTGGTCGCTGACATCCCGGCGTCCACAGCCCGCAGTGCGGTGGCCGACAGGTGCGTCAGGCCGCAGGCTTGGCGTGCTCCGCGGCCATCTCGGCCAGAACCTCATCGACAGGGGTGGGCGTGACGTCCAAGGCCTTCGCGGTGCACGACGCGTCGAGGACGTTGGGCCGGTCGTACAGGTAGAGCATCTCCGGGAACTCCGCCATGACCGAATCGGTCCGCCCGATCGCCTCGAGCTCGGCCCTCGTCATGCGACCCAGTCGCGGACCAGGCGCGGCAGCCGCCGCGGCCAGCCGCGCGGCCAGTTCGCGCACCGGCGCCTCGGAGGTGGAGGGCACGTGCCAGGCGCGCCCCCAGGAGTCCTCGTGCTGCGCCGCGGCGACCAGCGTGCGCGCCGCGTCGCCGGTGTAGGTCCAACTGTGCGGGGCGTCGAGGTCGCCCGGGTAGGAGGCGGGCGCGCCGGCCAGCACCTGCGCCCCGACCATGAGCGTGAAGGGCGAGTAGGCACCCGCACCGAGGAAGTCGCTTGCCCGGACCTCGGTCACCCGTACCCGGCCCGCATCGTGAGCGGCACGTGCGTCCTGCCACATCCGAGCCCGGACACGGCCCTTGACGCTGGTCGGCGCGAGGGGAAGATCCTCGGTGACGGGCCCGTCGGCAGGGCCGTAACCGTAGGTGTTGCCGAGCATGACGTAGTCCGCGCCGGTGCGTTCGGCCGCCGCCAGCGCGGCGTCGGCCAGGGGAGGAAACTCGGTCGGCCAGCGGTCGTAGGGCGGCATGGCGCAGTTGAATACGGCGGTCGCGCCGCGGGTCAGTTCGATGAGCCGCGCGGTGTCGGTGGCGTCGGCGGTGACTCGTTCGATCCGCTCGTGCACCGGCCCGCTGCCGCGGCGGGTGACGAGCCGAACCTGCTCACCGGCGTCGGCCAGCAGACGGGCAGTGGCCGATCCGGTGGCTCCGGCTCCAACAATGACGTGCAAGGACACGCGTACTCTCCCTGATGCAGTGATGGCACTCACCGCTGGCTCGCTAGCCGCGGCGACGTGCCACCTACCTTCCACCCCGCAAGATCCGTAAGGTAGTGGCCCGAATGCCAAACACCTGGAGGTTCGGGCCATGCACCGCGTTGCTGTGATCGCCGTTCCTCCGGCCACCACCTTCGACCTCTCCATCCCCGAACTGGTGCTCGGCGAGGCGTCGGTCCACGGCGTTCGCGGCTACCACGTGCGCGTCTGCACCGCCCGTCCCGGGCCGGTCGTCACCAGCGGCAGTCTGGAGGTCACCGTCCCCCACGGTCTGGAGACCATCGACCACGCCGACACCGTCATCGTCACAGGCACCGGAGCCCGCGACGACACAGACCCGCGCATCCTTTCTGCGCTGCGCCGCTCCGCGGCCGCAGGCAAGCGCATCGCCTCGATCTGCACCGGAGCCTTCGTCCTCGCTCAGGCAGGACTGCTCGACGGACGCGGCGCAACCACCTACTGGGCCAAGTCCGAGGAGTTCGCCGGCCGCTTCCCCTCCGTCAAACTGCGTCCCGACGTGCTGTATGTCGAGGACGGCAACGTCCTGACCTCGGCTGGACTCTCCGCCGGTATCGACCTGTGCCTGCACCTGATACGCACCGACTACGGCGCCGCGACGGCCAACGCCGTCGCCCGTCTGGTGGTGGCGGCGCCCGTGCGGCCGGGCGGGCAGGCCCAGTTCATCGAGATGCCACTGCCACCCGAGACCGGCACCTCACTCGCCGCGACCCGCGCCTGGGCACTCGCCCGCCTGCACGAACCGCTCACCCGTACCGACCTCGCCGCCCACGCGCGGACCAGTGTCCGCACTCTGACCCGCAGGTTTCATGCGGAGACCGGCCTCAGCCCTCTGCAATGGCTCCTCCACCAGCGGGTGATCAGGGCACAGGAACTTCTGGAGACAACCGACTTGCCGATGGACCGCGTCGCCCTGCTCAGCGGTCTCGCCACCACCGACTCGCTGCGCCAGCACCTGTCGCGGCGAACTGGACTCACGCCCAGCGCGTACCGCGCGGCGTTCACCCAGCACCCGGAACGAAAGCACGGAGGCAACCCCACCGCAGGGCGGCGGAACGCAGGACACGCCTGATGAGACGCTGTTCGCGGCGATCATCTACGTGCTGGTCTGCGGCTGCGCCTGGCGGGCTCTGCCGCCTTGCTTCGGCATATCGAAGTCGACCGCCCACCGGCGGTTCCTGATCTGGTCGAGAGCCGGCGTCTGGGGGCGGCTGCACGAAGCCGTGCTGCACCGGCTCGACGACGCCGACCTCATCGACGTCACCCGCGTCGTCCTGGACACCGCCCACGTCCGCGCTAAAAAAGGGGCGAACACACAGGTCCCAGCCCCGTGGACCGGGGCAAGCCGGGTGCCAAGACGCACGTCCTGTCGGACGCGAACGGACTGCCCCTCCTCGTCGGCGTCTCGGCCGGCAACACCCATGACAGCGACGGGCTGAAGCCAGCCCATGGTCGAGGGTCACCACACGTGACACGACCCCCACCGCGACCGCCACCTCAAGCCCCAGCGCCTCCACGCGGACAAAGCCTACGACCGCGCCGACCTGCGGAAATGGTTACGTGGCAAACGCATCGGAGGACGGATCGCGCGCAAAGGCATCGAGTCCGGCGAACGATTGGGCCGCCACCGCTGGGTCATCGAGCGGACGATGTCCTGGCTGTCCGGCTACCGACGCCTGAGCCCTCGCTACGAGCGCGATCCTCACAACTACCCGGCCTTTCATGGCCTCGTCGCGCCCTCTGCTGCTACACACGACTCGTCCGCCTCACCACGTAGGAAACGGTCCTAGACGCGCCCGCCGACCGGGCACCCGCGGTCAGGCGCCCTTGCGGAAGATGCGGTTGAGCGCCAGGCCGACCTCGGGCCCCACGGTGAAGCCAGGCGGAGGACCAGGCTCGGAGTCAGGCTCGGGGCCCGGTGTGAGGTCCGGCCCGGAGTCCGTGCCGACGAGCCCGAACTCGGCCGCCAGCGTCTTCAAGTGCAGGTCGGCGGCCGATTCGACGAGCTCCGCGTGCAGCACCGCGGCGCGACGGCCGCGGCTCCACGCGAGCAGGCCGACCGTGAGCCCGATCAGCGCGGCGGGCCACCAGCGCAGTCCCAGGGCGAGGTAGCAGGCCGCCCAGGTCGTTCCCTCCACGGCCGCGCCGAAGCCGGCCCGCGAGACGCGCAGCTCCGCCTGGACGGTGTCCGGCAGGACCAGCCACAGCCGGGTCCAGGCAGCGGCGAGGTCGATGCCGTACTGGTTGCGCAGCCGGGTGCCGGTGCCGGCGAAGCGGTCACCGGTCATGGTCGGCCGCTGCGGCTCCGCGAGGGCGATCCGGTCGCGGAGCGCCGTGAGCCGGTCGATCTCTGCCCGGTTCGCCTCGTACTCGGGGTGGCCCAGCGCGGGGATCGGCATCTCCTCGCGCAAGGTTGTGATCTTGGTCTGGAGCCCTCGCCACCGCGTCTTGCGCCGGGCGGTCAGCCGGGCAGCCACCCGGTCGGCCGGGCCGGGCCAGGCACCGGTCCAGACCTGTTCGGCCGCCGCGGAGCAGGCCCGCACCAGCGCGCCCAGGGCGACGGAGCCCAGCACGACGGCCCCGAGCGCGGCGAGCTGGGCGACGGTGGACCACTCTCCGGCGCGCGCCGCCTCCCGCCCGGCCCGCGCACGCAGCGCGGCGAGGTCGAGGGCGTCGGCCTGGCCGAGTACCGCAGCGGCCGCCGACGCCGCCATCAGCAGGAGACCGGGGACGGCCAGGGCGGAGACCCACTTGTCGGCGAGTTTCTCGCCCAGGCCGCCGAGCAGCGAGGACACTGGCTCACGCCCTCGTCAGCACGAGGGCGCGGTCGCGCAGCCAGCAGTGTCCTCCGCCGGGGACCGGCCCGCCGGGCTCGCGTACCTCGTGGCGTCCGCACCACCCATCGGGGCAGGAGTACCGCTCCCCTTCGGCCCGGGGTACCGGGTCGGGGATGATGTCGCCCGGCCCCGGCTCCTCGCCGCGCACCGTGGCGCCGTCCTCCAGCACGTAGCGGGGGATGCCCAGTCCGGCCAACGCATCCTGGACGGGCGTGTCGGCCAGTACCGCCGTCACGGCGTCCCGCAACTCCGCAGCCCGCCCCTGGGCGGTGAGGTACTCCCTCAGGTACGGCAGGGCCGAGCAGAATGCCGCCCGTTGCCCGCGGTCCTGGTTCATCCTCCTCCGTTCCGGGCCCTCAGGGCCCGCTGTGAACCATCGAGGCCCAGTACAGGGGCTCGTTGAAATCGGGGTCCGCCCGCAGTGCGTCGACCGCGCGGTGCAGGACGATCGCGGGGTCGGGAGCGCCGGGCTCGGCGAGCAGCCGGTACACCTCGCGGGCGAGCAGCGGCGCCACCTTGTCGTCGACCGTCCACAGGCTTCCGATCACCTGTCGGTAGCCGCACAGCTGGAAGGCCGAGGCCACCGAGACGGCCTCGTTGATGAGTTCCACGCCGGGCGCGGCGCTGTGGCAGGCGGAGAGGTAGGCGAACTCCGCGTCGGCCAGTCGCTCCGCGGCGAGCTGGCGCAGTGTCAGGGTGCCCCCGTGCAGGAGAAGTCTGCTGTTCGACGGGTCGGCACCGTCCCAGGCTCCGTGGCAGGCCAGGTGGACATGGGTGTGCGTGCGCAGCGCCGCCAGGACGTTCCCGGGAGTGGCCGCGGCGTCCCGCAGTTCGCGGTGGGGACCGGGCAGCTGTCGTGTCGCGGCCAGTTCGTCGCTGAGGCCGACGAGCGGCCGGGCGTCACTGCCCGCGTCCACGGCGACGGCGGCCAGCGCTCCGCGCCCGGCGGCCGGCGCGGACCGGTCGCGGGCGTGAAGCAGCGATCCCAGCGTCGGCACGTAGGAGGAGACGACCAGGTCGTGCGCGTACACCGGGGGGCTCGGGGGCCCGTCCCCGGTGCGGGGCAGGACGGCGGCGTGCAGAGGCAGCAGGGCGAGGGCGCCGGTCGGGCACCACCAGAGTCGTGGCAGCGGCCCGCCGCCGTCCGGGCGGTCGATGCCGAGCTTCGCGAGGACCGGCCCCACCACCGAGGAGCCCAGCCAGTGGAGCGTCTCCCTCAGGTCGCCGTCCCACCGGAGCCGGTCGGCGATGTCAGTACCGCGCGTGGTGAGCCCGGCGACCGCCGCCCGGAAGACGTCCGCCCGCCGGTTGACCTCCTCGGCCGTGACGTCCCGCAGCGGGAGCACCTCGATCGCGGTGCGGCCCTGCCGGGAGCGCAGCAGGAGGACGTCGCAGCGCAGTGTCGAGACGTTGACGACGGCGACGGGGCCCGCCTCGGCGGCCTCGCGCAGCCTGTCCCAGTTCGGCGGGCGGTGGAAACCGGTCAGGCCGGGCAGTCGGCGGATCTCGTCGACCAGGTCGTCGAAGGCGTCGGCCGCGGCCCTGCGCCGCTCGGGGTCGAGCCGGGGTGCGACCAGTTCCCGGCACAGCTCCTCGTAGCGGTCGGCGAGCCGGGGCGAGGCGGCGCGCAGCGCGTCCTGGCGGCCGCGCAGCTGGAGGGCCTGCGCGAGCAGTACGCCCCGGCCCTGTTCGAGCCGGACCAGCCCCTGTTCGGGGCGGCCGGCCTGGATCTCCACGGCGGCGGCGGCGTTGGCCAGGGTGTAGGTGAGGCGCAGCCGGGCCTCCTGGGAGTCGCGGCCCAGCGCCCGGGTGGTGAGCTTGGGCAGCAGGTCGTCCAGCACCACGCCGAACGCGGTGCGGGACTGGTCCGGGTCGCCGAGGTAGGCGGCCATCATCGCCCAGCGCACCGCGCCGAACAGGCGGGAACGGACGTCCTCGGTCCGGGCGACTGCCAGCGCCCGGCAGTACGAAACCGCCTCGGCGAGGTCGGCGGCGGCCCGCAGGCGCAGCCCCCGCTCTGCAAGCAGTTCGCCCAGTTCCACACGGGCGAGCAGGGCATGCGGCCCGGACGCGGGGGTCGCGGCAGGGCCCGCCACCTGCCGCAGGATGGCCTCCGCCGTCGCGAGGTCCGGTTCCCGTCCGGGACGGCCGGCCCGCTCGCGCAGGGCGACCGCGAGCTTGATCAGCATGACCGGGTGGTCCAGCTGGGACGACGGGGTGACGGCCAGCGCCTGCCTGAGGCGCTCGATCGCCTCGTCGAGCGCTGCCGGGTCGTCGTTCGCCGCCGCCCGCACGGTCAGCACCGCCGCCAGGTTGGTGAGCCGCTGCCCGTGGGCCGGCGAGGCGGCGGTGGCGGCGCACGCCAGGCGAGCGAGGACGGTGGCCTCGTCCAGGTCTGCCCGGTCCTCTTTCGTGCCGTACCTGTCGAGGTGGGACAGGGCCAGGAAGGAGCGGACGCTGGCGCGGATCTCCTGGTCGACCGGGCCGGCCAGGGCCGCACCGAGCTGGTGGATCGACTCGTTCAGGTCGTCCAGGCTTCCCTTGACCTCGAACCGCATCCGCAGGATCTGGCCGAGCTCGGAGCGCCGGTGGCTGCGGTCCGGTTCGGCCGCGGTGGTGATGACATCGCGCAGCCGGTCGATGATCCGGTCGAGTCGCGTAGGGTCACCGTCGCGGTGATAGCGGTCGATCTCGGCGTGGACGCCGTCGTCCGGAGCGGCGGCCGCCGGAACCTTCGACCGGACCCGGATGATCTCGGCCATCATCGAGTCGCGCTGCGGCGCCTGGTCCAGGGGGATCGCGCCGAGGCCCCCTCGCATCAGGTGCAGCGCCCTGACCCGTGTCCGGCCCGCAGACTCGGGGTCCTCGTCCAGGTCGGCGGCGGCGGCCAGGAAAGTCCCCGCCTTGAAGCTGAGGACCGGCTCCGACTCCGTCCTGCGCGACCGCTCCCAGGCCGAGCACAGGAGCGCTGTGGCGCACAGGACTCCGTACACGTCCCCGGTCGCCTCGCTCGGGAGGAACAGCGCGGTCCCGACCGCGTGCAGGACCTCGTACGCGGGGACCAACTTCGGCGGTTGCTCCTCGAACACCAGCCGCCAGTGGGTGGGCACCGCTTCGGGGCGCAGCTCGCGGACCACCGCCAGGAGGAACTCGAACGCGTAGGCGGCCCACCGCGCCTCCTCCTCGGCCAGGAGCTGCATTCGGGCCGCGTAGTAGCAGCCGACCAGGAAGACCAGCTCAAGGTCGACTCCTCCGGGCCCGCCGGCCTGGTCGGGGGTGAGCTGGTCACGCGCGTCGAGGATCAGCGTGGCCATGGCGCGGTGGAGGTCCGCGTCCAGCAACTGCTCCGGCGGGTACGCCTGGTAGGGCACTCCGGCGTCCGGCGCCGCCATGGCCCGTCGGACGACGGCACGGCTCGTCTCGTCTAAATTAGGCATCAGCGGTTCCCCCCCACTGTCCCCGCCGTCAACCGGCTGGCGCCGACCCTACCGCGTGGACGGCCGGCAGTAACCACTGATCGCCAAAGCCGGACGGCGCACGGCGCTGGCGGTCGTCGGCGGGAATTGTCAGACACCGCTACCTGGGCAGAGGAGACCTCGACCGGGCGGCGGCGGAACCTCACCTGCGAGGAGACCGAAGCCTTCTGGGTCTTCGCCGCGATCGAGGTCCTGCGCCTGACCGGCATCCGCGACGAGCAGCTCTTGGAGCTGACCCACCACAGGATCACCGAATACCGGCTCCCCAGCACCGGCGAAGTCGTACCCCTGCTGCAGATCGCCCCGTGCAAGACCGACAGCGAACGGCTCCTGCGGGTCAGCCCGGAACTGGCAGACGTCCTTTCCACCATCATCCACCGCCAGCGGGGAAGCAGTCGCGCGATCCCGCTGGTGACCTCCTACGACGTCCACGAGCGGGTCTGGAACCCGCCGATGCCGCTGCTATTCCAACGCGATATCGGCACCGAACAACGGGCTTTCACCCCGATCGCGCTCCGCAAACTTCTGATCAACGCGCTGGCCGCCACGAGCCTGACCGATGCCGCCCGCGAACCGCTCGTTTTCTCCCCGCACGACTTCCGCAGGATCTTCGTGACCGACGCCATCATGAACGGCCTGCCACCGCATATCGCCCAAGTGATCTGCGGGCATAAGAGTCTTGATACGACGATGGGCTACAAGGCGATCTACCCTGCCGAGACCATCGAGGCCCATCGCGCCTTCATCGCCCGCCGCAGGGCCGCCCGGCTCAGCGATGAGTACCGAACCCCCACCGAGGAGGAATGGGACGCCTTCCTCGCGCACTTCGAGAAGCGCAAGGTCATCGGAACCTGCGCTCGTGCTTTTTCAAGCCCTCGTGTTCATGAACACGCTTGCATCCGTTGCTCGCTCCTCCGGCCGGACCCGGCCCAGCGCGGCCGCCTTGAGGAGATCCGCGACAACCTCGTCGCCCGCATCGCCGAAGCCGAACAGGAGGGCTGGCTCGGCGAGGTCGAAGGACTCCGTGTCAGCCTCGCTGGCGCCGAGGACAAGCTCGCGCAGCTCGACGCCGAGGCGACCCGCCGATCCAATACGGTCAGCCTCGGCATGCCGGCCCTCGGCCAGATCACCCTCGGCAGGCGGGAGACGAAAGAATCCTCTCCAACTGCTGATCAGGCCGCGGCCGTTAGTTCAGAGATCGGTCCCTGGCCTCACTCGGCGCGGCGTCCGACCCGCAGGACGCTCAGATAACGGCGTGATGCTCGATCGCCCATCCGCGTGCGGATGCGCTCGGCGATGGCGTCGAGAGGGGGCTCACGGACGTCGCGGTCGAGCCTCCGGTACAGCGACAACGAGCGAAGGTGATCGGCAAAGGCGTCCCCGTTGAACCACTGGACGGTTGGATACCAGCGCACGATCGTTGGGCCGAACAATCCCCCGGGACCGTCGACCAGGCCCCAACCCTCGTCGGTGGTGCGCACGTCGTCCTCCAGCGGCGGATGACCCCAGCCGGGGTTGCCGGGACAGAACCGCTCGTGCAGATCGGCGGTCTCGGCATACACCTCCGGTTCTCCCGGCCGACGGACAACGACGTGGCCGAGCAGCGCCATCCAACCCCCGGGAGAGAGCACGGCGTGCGCCCGCTGCCAGCCAATCGACGGGTCGACCCAGTGCCAAGACGATGCCGCCACGAGAACATCGAAGCGTCGACCGCGGTCGTCCCACGCCTCAAAGGTCGACGTCTCGACTTCGACGTTGTGAAAGGAGGCGATCCGCTGGCGGGCGAGTGCGGCCATGTCCGTGCCCGGCTCAACGGCGGTCACTGAGCATCCGAGCGCTGCCAGCGTGCGCGTCGCCTGACCGGTACCGCAGCCCACCTCCAGCACCGACGACCTTTCGTCCATGCCGGTGATGGCGCCAAGGTCCGCGAACAGTTCGTCGGGGTATCCCGGCCGGACCCGGTCGTAGAGTTCCGGCACCTCATCGAATACTCGACCGAGATCGTGTCGATTCGGGCGCATCTGCGGATCATCAGTCACGAACGCACAAGCTACGAGGCTCGTCCACGCAGAGCCACTGGTTTACCGGCGGCCGCTGACCCGCTGCCGCCGGTAGTTCAGAGAAGCAGGCGTGTTGCGAGGACCTCGGCCAAGGCGCGGCGGATGAGTACGCCGGTCATGCGGGAGGGCTCTCCAGCGCGGTCCCACTGGAACAGCAGCGGGGCGGTGGGTCCCAGGTGCGTTCGTCGTAGTCGTAGGCGGCCAACAGCGGGATGCCGCCCGTCCGCGGGTCGCGGACCCGGCGGACGATGGTGGCCAGGACGTCGGCGAGTTCGGGGCTGACCAGCAGGACACGTTCCTGGTCAGCCTTGGACGGGGCGATCTGGAGCAGGCGGCAGCACAGGCGGGACACCGGCCGGAGGCTCGCAAGGCGCCCCCGGTGCCCGCCGCGACCGTTATGGCGTGTTGATGTCGATGACGCGCCACAGGGAGCCGACGCGATCGACGCGGAGCCAGGTGTAGCCCTGCTCGCAGTCGATGTCGACACGGACGGAGTCCGCGGTGTCCTGCGGGTCACCACCGGTCTTGTAGCTGTCCGGCGAGTCGACGCACGCGCTCTGCGTGAAGACGTACCGCTCGTCCGCTGCGAGTTCGGTGAATGCCGCCGCGCACGAGCCGCCCGGGACGACGGAACGGAGCCGGGCGTCGGCCAGCCCGCAGGCCAGCTCGGCCTGGCCGCGGGCAAGAGCCTGAGCGAACTGCTGCGCGGCATCGCGGGCGGTGAGCGCCGGCTTCAGGACCGAAGGCGATGCCGGCGTCACCGTGGCTCCCCCCGGGGCGGACGCGGAAGAGGCCGGCGCCGCACCGGAAGAACCAGGACTCGTGGGATCGGCGCACCCTGCGACAGCGAGCAGTAACACCACAACCATGATGGCCGCAGGGCAGGAACGTTTGATGATCACCTGCACAGCCTAGGCCGCACGCGGCTTGGCCGCGGCCCGCGACGGTCGGTTCGAGCAGTTGCTGCAGGTCCTTCACCCCGAAGTGAAGCACTGTCCACACCCCGAACGGCATGTGCGTCACGCTCGGGGCCACCGAGGTCGCCACCCGCGCGCGCGGTCGGCCAGCGCGGCGCGAGGCCATGCGGCGACCGTCAACGGCCGCCCCGGCGTCATCTCCTGGAGCGAGGACGGCACCGCGCTCTCCGTCCTCGCCTTCACCGTCGCCGACGGCCACATCACCCACATCACCGCCGTGGTCGGCCCGGCCAGGCTGGCGCTCATGGACCTGCCCGACCCGGTGTGACTCCTCGCATCCTTGGGCGGGGCGGCGGCGATGCCGGATAAGCACCCCTCATTTCGCAGCAGAAGGGGCCTTCCCGCAGGAAGGCCCCTTCTGAAAAAAAATGGGGGAGTGTCAGTGCTTGAAAGCGTCCTTGGCCTTCTCCTTGGCCTCGCGGGCGTCCCCGGTGCTCTTTTCCGCCCGCCCCTCTGCGGCCATACGGTCATTGCCGAGGGCACTTCCCAGGGTCTCCTTGGTCTTGCCCTTGGCCTGCTCGGTCTTCGCCTTGGCCTTCTCACCGGCAGTCATGGAACACGCCTCCTCATAGCTTCGAGCCGCTGTCGCGGTAACCGGCTCGTGCCCCTAGCTTCCCTCCGTAAACAAGACCACTTGTAGGGAATGCAGGGGCAATGACAGGGAAGACTGAGCCTCAGGAGGTTGATAAACATGGTTCCCCTGTTGCTCGTTCTGCTGCTCGCGGTCATCCTTTTCGGTGCTGGTTTCGCCGTCAAGATCCTGTGGTGGGTGGCCCTCGCCGTCCTGGTGCTGTGGCTGCTCGGTTTCGTCATGCGCTCCACGTCTGCCGGCGGTGGCCGCGGCCGCTGGTATCGATGGTGATCTGACGCCGCAACCCAGGCCCCTGCGTAGGGCCCGGCCGTAACCGGCCGGGCCCTACGGGCATGTTCGACAGGCAAGCACACTCACTCACCGCGCCGGGTGCACTGCACCGGGCGAACTGCACCGGCGGCAGCGAACCGCACCGAAGCCAGCCGAAAGCATCCGGAAGGGCAGGGGACAGGCGGGCTGACGCCGGGCGCGGCAGGGGGACGTGCGACAGCGAACCCGCGCGACAGGAAATGACGCGTCAAGGAACCCGCACGTCAAACACTCCGCGTGTCAAGGAGCTGGCGCTACGGGGAACTAGCGCGTTCGCGTCAAGGAACCCGCGAGACAAGGAACTAGCGGGACAGGGAACCCGCGCGAACTCCTGCCGTGTCCCCGCTCCTGACCTCACCCGGCGCCGCTCGTGTCGGGCCGGGCGGAGGAAGGCGGTTCGAAGCAGGCGGTGACGTCTTTGCCACGAGGGCAATGACGGGCCTCCCACGCATCGGCGACGGCCTCGACCAGGAACAGCCCGCGTCCTCCCAGGGCCTGATCACCGGCGTGGCGCTGCTCGGGCAGCCGGGTCGAGGCATCGTGCACGGTCACATGCAGGCACTGCTCGTCCCAGGTCAGGACGAGCTGCGCGTTGCTGCGGGCGTGGACGTGCGCGTTGGTGACCAGCTCGGACACGGCCAGAACAACCGAGTCCACCAGATCCGGTGCGGTCCGGTCCCAGCCGAGGGAGGCCAGGTGCGCACGCGTCCAGTCCCTGGCCGCTTTCACACCGTTGCTGATCGGCAGGGACCGCGCCCATCCCACGGCCCTCAGTGATGGATCCTGCGCCACTGTCCCTCCTCCGGACGGCCACTGTGCCTCTCCCGTCTTCCCGGCGAGCGGCGGATACAACATGAACAGATGGCGCTGCTCCCCATCAGTGCCACGCCCGGCGCCCGCGTCCAGGCTCAAGGCCCCGGGGACAAGCCTCGGCCGACACTCCGCTGCCCGGCGGCCCTGTTCCACGACAACGGCGCCGTGCACCAGCACGGGCTAGACGGGTGATGAACAGTTGGGCCGGATGCCGCGTCCGGGTGCGCGCCGTATCCGCCTCGTCACAAGATCCTGACCATGCGGATGCTCACGGTGACCCCGTCCTGTCGTCGGCCGGTGCGACGCGGCGGTGTGCGTCATGCCATCGCCGCGGCCCTCGCCTGTGGTGTCCTGCTGGCCGGTGCCACGGCCTGCGGCCAGGGGGCGCAGCGGAAGATCTCGGTCGGTGCACCCGGCGCGGCGTCCGCCTATCCCGGTCAGGCCGTGGGCAGGCGCCTACCGGGCGTCGGAGAGCGGATGTGGAGTCAGGTGCCGGCCGGCACCGGGCAGGCGGTGGTCGTCTACGGCGAGCGCCCTGATTCCCCCGACAGCCTGGTCGTGCTCTATCAGAAGCGCGATGCGACCTGGGTGCGGACGGCGAGCTGGCCCGCACACAACGGCAGGCTGGGCTGGACGGAGGACCACCGCATCGACGACGCGCGCAGTCCCGTCGGCGTGTTCACGCTCACCGACGCCGGAGGCACGCTCGCCGATCCCGGGAGCCGGCTGAGGTACTGGCACGACGACCACGCCTACGCGACCATGCTGCAACCCGAGCAGGCCCACGCCCATGACTTCGATTACGTCATCGCTATCGACTACAACCGGCTCAGGGGTGTTCCGCCGTTCGACTGGAGCCGTCCGGAGGGGGTGGAGCGGGGCGGTGGGATATGGCTCCACTCCGACCACGGCGACGGTACCTCGGCTTGCGTCACCGTCCCCGAGGCCGGCATGAAGACCCTGCTGCGCACCCTGGACCCGGCGCGGCAGCCCGTCGTGGTGATGGGTGACCGCGAACGCCTGGAGTCCTGAAAGCCCCGGTGCGACCCCGGAGGGACCCGGCCCGGGCCGGTGCGCGCCGTGACGTTTCGTGGCGGGCCGTGAGGATGCCCGGAAGGGCTCGCGGCTCGCCCCAGGACCCGGTGAGGGCCCCCGCGGAGGCTGGATTCCCCCGCGAAGAGGCCGGATTTCCCCGCGAAAAGGGTGACGCGGCCCATAGGGGTCATGTCACGTCCTAAGCAGGGCCGTAGCGCCGCATTGCGGCAACCAGCACACAAAGCCGCCAAATGACCGATTTGGGTCAATTCTCCTATGAGGGATAGTACGTCACATTCTTGCCCTGGTCTGGTCGGGTCGCTAACCATGTTGCTCGTTGCCGCAAGCCGCAGGGCCGACCGGGCGTCGATCGCCTCACTCACCCCGCGCTGTGCAGCACAGGGCCGCCCCGACGCCCTAGGCCGCGACCGGTACCACCGGCCGGCGCCTCGACAGACGTCTTACAGGAGAGACCCTTCCTCATGACCGCGATCACCGCCCCCCGCCGCCTTGCCCGCCTGCGCTCCCTCGCTCTGACCGGCATCGCCACGACCGGCGCCGCGGCCGCGGCCCTCACCCTGATGCCCGCCTCCGCGCACGCCGCCGAGGCGCCGAAGAGCGCCCACAGCGTCACGGCCGCCTCGCAGGACAGCCACACCGGCACCGGCGGCGCGAACAGCCTCGACGCCTGGATCAAGAAGTCCCTGGCCATCATGAAGGCCAAGGGCATCCCCGGCAGCTACGAGGGCCTGCACCGCAACATCATGCGCGAGTCCGGCGGCAACCCCACCGCCCAGAACAACTGGGACGTCAACGCGCAGAAGGGCATCCCCTCCAAGGGCCTGCTGCAGGTGATCGACCCGACCTTCAACGCCTACCACGTCGCCGGGACCGCCCACAGCGTCACCGACCCGGTCGCCAACATCACCGCGGCTGCCAACTACGCCGCGCACCGCTACGGCTCCATCGACAACGTCAACTCCGCGTACTGAGCCACCCCCTGGCCCGACGCGCCGGGCCGCGCTGTGACGATCCGCGGCCCGCGCCACGAAAAGAGGCCATCGCGGCCCCGCTCATCACACAGCGGCCAGCACCCCGCACCCCGGCTCAGCCCGGCGCGGCGAACGACAAGCGCCTTTACGCCGGACGGCGGCGATGCGGGCCGGCGCACCCCTCTCCGGAAAGCTGCGGACAGGGGCCTGGCCGCCAGCGGCCGGCACAGTGACTCCCGCGGCGCGACGAAGGCCCGGACCACTCGGCGGATGCCAGGGGCCGTAGCGACACAGTGATCAACTGGCGGTCACCACAAGCTCGACGAGGCGCTCGGCTGGGGTTTCCCGGCCGAGCGTTTTGCGTGGGCGACTGTGGAGCCCGGCGGCGACGGCGGCGAGGCACTCAAGCCTGGTCCGGGCCGGTGGTGGCTGTGCCCCCGGCTGCGCGGCCCGAGCGTGACCTACCGGGACCCCGGACCCCTGGCCCCTGGCCCGCGCCGTCCGGCGACGACGCGCAGGCCGGCCGCCGTGCGCGGCGCCGCGCGGTCGCAGCCGACCGCACGAGAGCCCGGCACCCGGGGGCAGCCCCCGCTGCCCCGGTTGTGCCCTTGCCGCCCTGCCCACCGCCCGAACGGCCCTCTTAAAGTCGACTCCTTGCCGTACCACGAGGATTGCGTGCCAAGGGGAGTCAGTTATGCGCAAGCACGAGCATGAGGAGCTGCTGGAGGGCCGGCGGGGACGCGGCTCCCGGCCGCCCGGCTCCCCTGCCTCCTCGTCGCTGACGGCCCCCGAGTCCGGCGGTCTGATGGGCCGCCTTCAGCAGTCGGTCGGCAATGAGGTCGCCAGCCGCATGGTCGTCGGCCGGGCACTTCCCCTGCAACGCATGCCGGGCCCCTCCGCACCGGCTCAGCAGGAAGCGGGGGAGCAGGCCCAGGATCCCAACACCACGGTGCTCAGCGGGCACGGCCGATTCGGGGACAACCAGCGCCTGCCCAAGTTCCCCGGCACCCGCAGCCGCGCCCTGAAGGCCACCTTCACCGTGCCGGAGGGAATCGAGCTCATCGTGTACGCCCCGCCAGGCGCCTGGCTGGAGAACGAGGTCGCCAAGCTCGTGGAGTCCGGTAACCCGCCGGGCGCCGACGACCTGGAGCTCGTCGGCAACAACAACAAGCGCAAGCCCATGCCCGAGGGCTACCCGAAGACCTTCGGCGCGGGCGAGGAGGTCATCAACTACAAGCTGATGCCCCTGGAGGCCAAGCACCTGGCCGAAGGCGCGACCTCGGTGGACAGCGGGACGCTGAGCGACAAGGTCGCTGAACTGGCCGCGGCCCGCGAGCAGCAGGAACAGGATGCGCCACCGCTCACCGTCCACTACGCGTGCTGCGGCGTCGGCTCCTCCAGCAACCCGGACATCGACCAGCTCTTCGAGCACCGCAACTACACGGTGATGCTCCGCACCACCCCCAGGACCCCGACACCGGAGCCGGAGCCCGCCAAGCGCCGCAGGAAGAAGTAGCGCCACGCGGGCGGAAGACCGCACAACCGCACGAAAGAAGTAGCGGGGGGGGGGCCGGAGCGCGGGAAGCTTCCACACCACGTGCGCCGGCCCCCGCCACCGTCGTCCCCCCGGCCCGATCCGGGTGGAAGACGTCGGCCGAAGACGCCGAGGGCGATCTCCGGCCGGCAGCGGACACAGGCCGGCCCCTGCTGCCGCCCCCGGCGCAACGCCAACGCCCGCCACAGCGACGTCCATGCGCCCGGATGCGAGGAACGCGCCCGGACCCGCAAGCAGAGAAGCCATCCGCCGGGGCGGACGCCCCCACACGGCAGCCTGCTCAACCCGGCGGCCCCTTTCACCACGGCCCTCAGGTGAGCCGCCTGACTGACACCGGGAACACCGCGAACACCGCGGACTCCACCACCGGGTGCACCTTCCGGTCAGGGCGGGGGGTGTGGGGCAGACGGTCGCGGCCGGCCCAGCCGATGGCCTCGGTGTGTGCTTGCCCGCGCGGCGCCGGATCACCGCAGATCACCTACGGAAAGATCACCCGCCACGGCGCTGAGGCTTTCCACCGCACCCGGCTACGCGCACAGCCAGGTCAGCCACAGCCACGGGTGCCCAAGACATACCTAGGGTGAGGGGAGGGATCACCAGGATTGACCGGGGTGCCGCGGCGGCAGGAGGATCGTCGCAGGGCCCAGTCGGCACGCCGGTGCGGTGCCGTACGGATCCGGAAGCCGGTGAAGACGCTTCGCGGGTGCCGGCCACCCGTCACCGAAGGGACACCGACACCATGCCCGCTCTATCCCCCGCCTCCGACCAGGCTGTCGCCCTCCTGCGCGCATGCGGTGCCGAAAGCATCGCCCACCCCGGCGGCACCCTCCTGGCCCACCTTCAGCGCGTACAGGCGCGGCTCGCGACATGGCAGGCCCGCCCGGCCCTCCAACTCGCCGGCCTGTGCCACGCGTTCTACGGCACCGACGGCTTCCCCCAGGCTCTGCTGCCGCTGGAGCGCCGCGCGGACCTCGCAGCGGTGATCGGCACCGAGGCGGAGGCCATCGTCCACCTGTACGCCTCATGCGACCGCAAGGCCACCTACCCTGCTCTCCAGCGGCCCGGTGCTGCCTTCCACGACAGGTTCACCGGCCGCTCCCGCGTTCTGGGGATCCAGCTGCGCCGGGACTTCGCCGAACTGTCGGCCGCCAACGAACTCGATCTCGCCCAGGCCGACTCCGCCTTCCGCGACACGTGGGGCCCTGGGCTGCTCGCCCTGTTCACCCGGCTCCAGGACGTGCTGAGCGCTGAGGCATGGCTCGCGTGCCGCACGGTACTCGGGAGCACCTGACTGCCGCCCGGGGAACCGGCACGCCACATCGAGATGCAGTCGCACCTTGCCCTGCTTCGGGCTGGTGACGGGCTGGAACGCGAGGCGAGACTGCGGATCGTCCGCAGGGCCGGGGTAACACCAACCCGGCCGGGCCGGCTCTCGCCGGCGCTCCAGGAGCACACTCCAAAAGTCCGCCACCCGCTCGACGTCCACGCAGTCGATCGTCCCTCCCACCCATCGGTCGATGACGGGTAGACGCTGGCTCGCACGGTGCACGGGCGCGCCGACGGGCCCGGCGGTGAGCGGGCCGAGGGCGGGGTCGAGGGGAAGCCGACGTCCGTCAGGAACGCCCGCAGTGCGCCGTCGGTCATCCAGGGAGCCCGCGGCAGGTTCTCCGTCTCGCAAGCGGGGTACCAGACGCCGGCCATCAGCTCGCGGTGGTGCCCGGAACCGGCCGCGGGGTCCGGAGGTGAGGTGTCGATGAGGTGGAGTGGCACCGTGCCCACCGGGTACGGTCCGGTGGGCGCAGGCAGGGTGAGTCGTGCCGGGTCGGAGGCGGTAGGAGCCGCCCACGCGCGGGATGCGGCGCCGAGCGGCACGGTAGCCCCGAGGCCGGTGATGAGCGCTGCCGCGAGTATGCGACGGCGCGTCATGCCCGTTCGCGTGGTCACCGTGTCGTGGTCACAGGTCTTCCCCAGCCTTGGATGGTGTTGGGCATGCTGCACGCGTGCGCCGCGACCAGCGCGAGCCGGTCGCGGCGCACGGAGGAGTCCCGGGCGACGCCTGCTAGGGCCTGTGTGATGTCGTGATCAACCTTTCCGAATCGGGTCCGTCTGGAAGG
>NZ_JBEZBT010000026.1:0-102939 GCF_040647235.1 Streptomyces sp. NPDC042638 | reverse complement strand
CGGGTGTTACCAACTTTCGTGACGTGACGGGCGGTGTGTACAAGGCCCGGGAACGGCCGCGTGCGCCGCGGCGGCCACGCGCGCGTGCAACCGTACGGAGGCCTCGCGGCGTTCGGTGACGGGCGGGGGTTCGTCGAGGGCGTAGCCGGCGACCGCGGCGACCGGGGTGCCGATCCGTGCGCCGAGGGGGGTGAGGATGTCGAGCACGCGCGCGTGGAGGTGCCGTCCGCCGGCGGTGGCCGGGAAGCGGGCGACGGCGGCGGGCCAGCCGGGGGGCAGCAGGGCACCGGCCAGGTCGGTGACGACGGTGACCTGGTCGGGCCGCATCTCGGCGGGGCTGAGCAGGACGGTCCCGTGCGGGTCGTGCACGGTGTCCCGCCAGGTCTCGTCGCTGACCAGGTGCAGGCCCTCGGCGGTGGCGGCCTCGACGGTCTCCAGCAGCAGTTCGGGCGGGGCGACGCAGGCCGTGGGGTCGTCGGCGACGGACAGCACCAGCAGCCGTGGGTCGCCGCCCTCGGCGCGGACCCGCCGGACGGTCTCCAGCAGGGCGTACGGGTCGGGGACGCCGCCGCTCTCCAGGGGAGTGGGCACCTGGAAGACGGACCGGCCGAGGAGCCGGGCGTACGGCGCCCACCAGGCGGCGCAGGGCCGCGGGACGAGGACGTCGGCACCGTCCCCGGCGAGCGCCGCGGTCAGGGCGAGCAGCAGGGCGGGGGCGCCGGGGCTCGCGGCCACCTGGTCGGGGCCGCAGGGCAGTCCACGGCGGGTCCAGTAGCCGCAGGCCGCCTCCAGCAGGGCGGGGGCGCCCCCGACGGGCTGGGCGTCGGCACGGCCCGCGGCGGCGGCGACCACGGCGGAGAGTTCGGGAAGCACGGGCAGGCCGTCGCCCGGGAACGCGGGGCCGTAGCGGACGGGGCCGTGGTCCTCCCCCCGTTCGTCCCCGGGGCCCGTCCGCCGCATGTCCGCCTCCGCGCAGTCCGTGGTGCCGTTCGTGCCGCCCGGTCCGGGCCGGTCTCCTCGCCGTGTTCCTTCCGGACCGTGGGCCGTGGTCCGTGGTCCGTGGTCCGCTGTCCGCGGTCCCTGGTGCGTGTCGTGCGGTTGCCTCGTGGCGTGTGCGCGGCGACCGGTGCCGGGGAAGATCCCCGGCGGTGCCCTCGGGAGGGTGTGTACCCGCCGGGCGGCGCTCCATGGCGCCACCCGGGGCCAGGTCACCCCTCGGTGGACCGGTCCGCCGCGGGCCGCACGCGGCCGTACACGCGGTATCCGGCGCCCGCGCAGGCGGCGGCGATCAGGGCGCCGCCGGCGGCGAGTGCCGGAACCGAGTCGTCGAAGGTGCCTCCCTGTCCCGCCGCCACACCGTGCTGGACCGCGGCGTGGCCGTCCGGGCAGGACGCGCCGCCGGACTCCGCGCACCCGTGGTCGTCGTGCCCGCCACCGACCTGGCCGCCACTCTCCTGACCACCGCCGTCGTGACCGTCCCCGTCGCGCCCTGAGCCGTCGTGCCCGGAACCGTCCTGGCCGGAACCCTCCTGGCCGGCACCGTCCCACCCGGAACCGTCGCGCCCGCCACTGTCCTGACCGGTCCCCTCCGGAGCGGCTCCGTCCGGGCCGCCACCCACCTGGCCGTCCTGACCGGCACCGTCGCGCCCGGCACCGTCGCGACCGGCCGCGTCCCTCCCGGCTCTGTCGCCTCCCGGGGCGTCCAGCCCGCTCATCCCGCCCTCCTCACAGGGCTCGCCCTGCCCGCACCGGCCGCTCTGGGCGCACAGGGTGCCGTCCGCGCAGCCCTCCGCCGCGGAGGTCTCGTCGCACTGTGCCCGCGCGGGGCCGGTCGCGGCCTGGTCGACGGCGGCTATGCGGGCGGCCGGGCCCGGCCGGGCGGCCCCGGTCGCACGGCCGGCGCTGACCCGGCTCGGGTGCGCGGGGCCGTCCGCGAGGGCCGGCGGGGTGGCGCCGAGGGGGCCCGGCACCGCTCCGGTGTAGGGCTCGCAGGACGCGGAGACCGTCGCGGTGCCGAGGCCCGGCCGGGCCCCCGCCCCGCCCCGGTCGGCGGCGGAGGCGGCGGGCTCGGGTGGCGCGGCGGCAGCGGCGTACGCGGCGGGCCCGGTGAGGGCGAGCACGGCACCGGCGGCGAAGACGGCGGGCAGGGCGCGGGCGGTGCGGCGCATGGGAGGGGCTCCTCGGCGGGCTGCGGCGGGAACGGCAGGGACGGTCGGGGGCGCCGTACGCCGGCACACCGGTACGACGGCAACGCCGCTCGGCGCCGGGTACGGAAGAGCACGGGTCGTGCCCTCGCTGTCATGACAGCCCGCGCCCGGCCGTACCGCGCGCGGCCGGAGCCCATTCGCGGGACACACGGGGCCGCCCGGGTGACAGCGGGACGAGGGACACCCGCGGGACACCGCCGGTCGGCGCCGCACGCCCGCCCGGGAGGTTTTCCGTCCCACTCGCAGGTCACTCGGTAATCCGCTGACCGGACCGTCCGCTTCGCACTGCACCGGGGAGGTCTCTCCATGAGCACCAAGGTCTCGGACCACATCCTTGAGCGTCTGCGCGCTTGGGGCGTGGAACAGGTTTTCGGCTATCCGGGCGACGGCATCAACGGGCTGCTCGCCGCCTGGGGCCGCGCCGAGGACCAGCCGCGCTTCATCCAGTCACGGCACGAGGAGATGTCCGCCTTCGAAGCGGTCGGGTACGCGAAGTTCAGCGGCCGTCTCGGGGTGTGCGTGGCGACGTCCGGACCCGGTGCCATCCACCTGCTGAACGGCCTGTACGACGCCAAACTGGACCACGTGCCGGTGCTGGCGATCGTCGGTCAGACCGACCGGACCGCGATGGGCGGCTCCTACCAGCAGGAGGTCGACCTCCACACGCTGTACAAGGACGTCGCCTCGGAGTTCGTGGAGACGGTGACGGTGCCGGAGCAGCTGCCGAACGTGCTGGACCGGGCGATCCGCACCGCGTACGCCCGGCGCTGCCCGACCGCGCTGATCATCCCCGGTGATGTGCAGGAGCTGGACTACTCGCCGCCGACGCACGAGTTCAAGATGGTGCCGTCCAGCCTGGGCATGAGCGACTACACGGCGACGCCGACGGACGACGCGCTGCGCCGGGCGGCGGACGTGCTGAACGCGGGCGACAAGGTGGCCGTCCTGGTCGGGCAGGGCGCCGCGGGCGCGGTCGCGGAGGTGCGGGAGATCGCCGAGATGCTCGGCGCGGGAGTGGCGAAGGCGCTGCTCGGCAAGGACGTGCTCAGCGACGAGCTGCCCTATGTGACCGGGCCGATCGGACTGCTGGGCAGCCGGCCGTCGTACGAGCTGATGCGGGACTGCGACACCCTGCTGACGATCGGTTCGTCGTTCCCCTACACGCAGTTCATGCCGGACTTCGGCAAGGCGCGGGGCGTGCAGATCGACATCGACCCGCACATGATCGGCATGCGCTACCCCTACGAGGTGAACCTGGTCGGCGACGCGCAGGCGACGCTGCGGCGGCTGATCCCGCTGCTGAAGGCCGACCGGGGCGGGCGCGAGTGGTACGACACGGTGTGCGCCAACGTGAAGCGCTGGCACGAGACGATGGACCGGCGGGCCGGGCTGGCGGCCGATCCCATCAACCCGGAGTACGTGGCCCGGGCGCTGGACCGGCTGCTGCCGGACGACGCGATCCTCACCTCCGACTCGGGTTCCGTCGCCAACTGGTACGCGCGGCACATCACGATGCGGCCGGGCATGCGCGGCTCGCTGTCCGGGACGCTGGCGACGATGGGTCCCGGCGTGCCGTACGCGATCGGCGCGAAGTTCGCGCACCCGGACCGGCCGGTGTTCGCGCTCGTCGGGGACGGGGCGATGCAGATGAACGGCCTGGCGGAGATGATCACGGCGGCGAAGTACCGCGACCGCTGGTCGGACCCGCGGCTGGTGGTGGCCGTGTGGAACAACCAGGACCTGAACCAGGTGACGTGGGAGATGCGGGCGATGGAGGGCGCTCCGTCGTTCCTGCCGTCGCAGTCGCTCCCGGACGTGCGGTACGCGGAGTTCGCCCGCTCGCTCGGGCTGACCGGCATCCGGGTGGAGAAACCCGAGGACGTGGAAGCGGGCTGGCGGGCCGCCCTGCAGGCGGACGGGCCGTGTGTGATCGAGTTCCTCACCGACCCCGCCGTACCTCCGATCCCGCCGCACGCCTCCTGGGAGCAGATGGAGGCGACGGCCGCGTCGATCCTGAAGGGCGACGCCGACCGTGGCTCGATGATCAAACAGGGGCTGAAGGCGAAGGTGCAGGAGTTCCTGCCGGGCCGGGACAAGCATTAGCCGCAGGCGGAACCGGTGTCGGACTGGCGGCACCGGGTACGCGGCGGACCTTCGACCCTTGGAGGGAGACATGCAGCGAGGCAGCGACCGGCTGAACGTCCATCGGGACGACGAGATGAAGCACGAACTGCAGGGCCTGCTGCGGTCCGGGCACCCGACGCGCGTGGAGGAGTGGCACGACCCGGAGCCGGCGGCGGACGACGACCCGGAGGTCTGGAGCGGACCGGTCGGCGGGCTGGGTGCCCCGGCGTCGCTGGAGCGGACCCGGCTGGAGCTGGCCCGGCACCTGAGCCGGCACACCTTCCCCGCGAAGGCGGACGAACTGGCCCGTGCACTGCGCCGGAGCAACGCGCCCGGCGGGCTGGTCGACGCGGTGGCCGGGCTGCGGCACGGGCACCGCTACGAGAACGTGCAGCAGCTCGCCGAGGCGCTGGTGGGCGGCGCATGAGGCGGGACCAGGCGGCCGAGATCGCGCAGGGCGCCACGGTCGACGTGGGTGACGCCTCCACGCGGTGACGCCTGGCGTCCGGTGCCGCGCCCGGGCCCGGAAGCGGTGCGCCCGGGCGCACCGGGCGGTGCTGAGGAAAGAGAAAGGGAGCTGAAAAACATGCGTATCGCGTTTCTGGTGGCGCCGGAGGGCGTCGAGCAGGTCGAGCTGACCGAGCCGTGGAAGGCGGCCTCGGACGCCGGGCACGAACCGGTGCTGGTGTCGACGGAGCCGGGGAAGATCCAGGCGTTCAACCATCTGGACAAGGCGGACACGTTCCCCGTGGACGAGGTGGTGGGTGAGGCGTCGGCCGAGTCGTTCGGCGGCCTGGTGCTGCCGGGCGGGGTCGCCAACCCGGACGTCCTGCGGATGGACGAGAAGGCCGTCGCCTTCGTGAAGGGCTTCTTCGAGCGGGGCCGTCCGGTGGCCGCGATCTGCCACGCGCCGTGGACGCTGGTGGAGGCGGACGTCGTACGCGGCCGGGTGCTGACGTCCTGGCCGAGCCTGCGCACGGACATCCGCAACGCCGGAGGCACCTGGGTGGACGAGCAGGTCAAGATCTGCGACCACGGTTCCAACCAGCTGGTCACCAGCCGCAAGCCGGACGATCTGAAGGCGTTCTGCGAGGCGTACCTGCACGTGTTCGCCGGTGAGGCCGGCTGACCGGACCGTGATGTGAAGGGCCGGCCCGTCATGGGCCGGCCCTTTTCGGTGTGCTGCCGGGTGCGGTGCCGGTGCTGCCGCCGCCGGTGCCGGCCGGTGCGCCGGCGGTCAGGTGCCGGACGTGTCCGGGGTCGCCGCCTCGCCGCAGCTGCGCTCGCGGGCGCCCTCGCGGGTGCGGGCCGCGCTCACCAGGCGGCGCGGGTTGCGGCGCAGATACTCGCCCTCCAGCTGCGCCATGCGCTCGTTGTGGGCCCGCAGTGCGTCGTTCGAGCCGTACAGGAGTGTGTCGTGGCGCGTGCGGTGGATCGTCTCCAGCTCCTTCATGAGCTGCTGGTCGTCCAGCCGGCTGGGGTCGACTCCGGTCATGGTCATGCCCCGCTCGTCGTGTTCGGTCATGGGCTTCGGGTACCCGCCCGGCCTGCACTGCCCCCGAGCGATTTCCGGGAGGAATCCATGGAACTCGCATTTCTGAATCCACTGTACGAACATCCCGGGTCCTGGGCCTCCGCATACGTGGACCTGTCCCTGCACGACGAGGACATGGCCCACCGGCGTCACCTGACGGCGGAGGCGGTCGCCCGGCAGCTGCGTGAGCAGGGCGCCGACGCGGCCACCTGCCGGGCCGTGTACGACGCGGTGGAGGCGCTGCGGCACGCCACGGAGCCGTACGGGCGGGCACTGTTCGCCCGGGAGGGCGAGGTGGCCCTCCAGGTGCCGCTGACCAAGGCCCCGCCGGACGGCCTGGTGCACTGGGGCCCGCTGCCGCACGTCACTCCGCTGCTGGACCTGGCCGGCGAGGACCCGGTGTCCCTGGTGGCGTACATCGACCGCACCGGAGCCGACTTCGAGCTGCGCAGCGCGGTCCTCCAGGAGGAGGCCGGGCACGTCACGGGCAGCCGGCAGTGGCCGATGCACCGGGCGAAGGCCTCCGACTGGTCCGAGCGGCACTTCCAGGTCAAGGTGGAACGCGCTGGTCCGGGCGGCCGTGGTGACGGACGCGCCGGTGCTCTCGCTGACGCCGGTGCTGGAGGACACCGGCGACGAGGTCGCCGCGGGCGGCATGGGCGCACTGCTGCGCTGGACGTGACCGGCGGGGGCGGGGCCGGGGGCCCGGCCCCGCTGCCGGGTACGGCGCTACCGGGCCCGCTCGACCCGTCGCTCGTCCCAGACCGGCTCCGGGGTCTCGCGGACCCGGCCGTCGCTGCCGAAGACCAGGAAGCGGTCGAAGGAGCGGGCGAACCAGCGGTCGTGGGTGACCGCGAGGACCGTGCCCTCGAACGACTCGAGCCCTTCCTGGAGGGCCTCGGCGGACTCCAGGTCGAGGTTGTCGGTGGGCTCGTCCAGGAGCAGCGCGGTGGCGCCTGCCAGTTCCAGCAGCAGGATCTGGAAGCGGGCCTGCTGCCCGCCGGAGAGCCGGTCGAAGCTCTGCTCGGCCTGCTGGGTGAGTTCGTAGCGGCGCAGCCGGGACATCGCCGCGCCCCGGTCCTGGGCGTGCTCCTTCCACAGGATGTCGAGGAGGGTGCGGCCCTGGAGTTCGGGGTGGGCGTGGGTCTGCGCGAAGTGGCCGGGGACGACCCGGGCGCCCAGCTTCCACTCCCCCGTGTGCCCGACGTCCTCTCCGGCGAGGAGCCGCAGGAAGTGGGACTTGCCGGAGCCGTTGGAGCCGAGGACGGCGACCCGTTCGCCGTAGAAGACCTCCAGGTCGAACGGCTGCATCAGACCGGTCAGTTCCAGACCCCGGCAGGTGACGGCCCGTACGCCGGTACGGCCGCCCTTCAGGCGCATGGTGATGTCCTGCTCGCGGGGCGGCTCCGGCGGCGGGCCGGCCTCCTCGAACTTGCGCAGGCGGGACTGCGCGGCCTGGTAGCGGGAGGACATCTCGTGGCTGACGGCGGCGGCCTGGCGGAGGTTCAGGACGAGCTTGCGCAGCTGGGCGTGCTTCTCGTCCCAGCGGCGGCGCAGCTCCTCGAAGCGGGCGAAGCGTTCCCGGCGGGCCTCGTGGTAGGTGGCGAAGCCGCCGCCGTGCACCCAGGCGTCCGCGCCGGCCGGGCCCGGCTCGACGGAAACGATCTTCTCGGCGGCGCGGGCGAGGAGTTCGCGGTCGTGGGAGACGAACAGGACGGTCTTCCGGGTCTCCCGGAGCTGCTCCTCCAGCCATCGCTTGCCGGGCACGTCGAGATAGTTGTCCGGCTCGTCCAGCAACAGCACCTCGTCGGTGCCGCGCAGCAGCGCCTCCAGCACCAGCCGCTTCTGCTCGCCGCCGGAGAGGGTGCGCACCTGCCGCCACTGGGCCCGCTCGTAGGGCACGCCGAGGGCGGCGGTGGTGCACATGTCCCACAGGGTCTCGGCCTCGTAGCCGCGCGCCTCCGCCCAGTCGGCGAGGGCCTGCGCGTACCGCAGCTGGGCCGCCTCGTCGTCGACGGTCATGAGGGCGTGCTCGGCCTCGTCGACGGCCTCGGCCGCCTGGCGGATGCGGGGCGGGGCGACGGAGACGAGCAGGTCCCGTACGGTCGTCTCGTCCCGCACGGAGCCGACGAACTGGCGCATCACGCCGAGACCGCCGCCGACGGTGACGGTGCCGCCGTGCGGTTTCAGCTCGCCGGAGATCAGCCGCAGCAAGGTGGTCTTGCCGGCGCCGTTCGGGCCGACCAGGGCGACGGTGGCGCCTTCGCCGACCCGGAAGGACACGTCGCCGAGGAGCGTCCTCCCGTCGGGGAGGTGGTACTCGAGGTGCGCGGCTTCCAGATGTCCCATGGTCAGGCATTCTCCGGGGCGCCCGGTGCCGCGGGCAAACCCATATCGGGCCCGTGCCCCGCCCCGCGCGGTGCGTCCGTCCCTCCCACCCCGGCCGGACGAGCGGGGGCACAAGAAACGGGCACTTCAGGGTAACCGCACTCCATGAGCCCAGACCTGGACCTGACCCCTCTCCAGACCGGCCGCAACGCCGTGCGCCGGCTGCTCGACCTCGACAGCAGGGTGTTCGAGACCGCCGCCGCCTGGAACTGGCCCGGAGCCGAGCGGGTGCTGCCCCGCCTGAGCCGCAGCGCGAACCACGGCGTGCTGTGGTTCGCCACGGCCGCCGCGATGTCCGCGAGCCGCACGCCCCGTGGCCGCCGAGCCGCCGTGCGGGGCCTCGCCTCCCTCGGCCTGGCCTCCCTGACGATCAACACCATCGGCAAGCGCTCCGTGCGCCGGGCACGGCCGGCGCTGGACCCGGTGCCCCTGGTGCGGCGGCTGAAGCGGCAGCCGATCACCACCTCCTTCCCGTCCGGGCACGCCGCGTCGGCGGCGGCCTTCGCGACCGGGGTGGCGCTGGAGTCCCCGGCATGGGGCGCGGCGGTGGCGCCGGTGGCGGCCTCGGTGGCGGCCTCCCGGGTGTACACCGGAGTGCACTTCCCGAGCGACGTGCTGGCCGGGGCGGCGCTCGGCGCGGGCGCCGCCTTCCTGGTACGGCGCCTGGTGCCCACCCGGGCGCAGCTGCGGGGGGCCGTGCGGCCACGCGCGGAGGTGCCGGCGCTGCCCGAGGGCGAGGGCCTGGTGATGGTCGCCAACCGGGCCTCGGGCACCGCGGACCGGGTGCGCGCCCTGCAGGCGGCGCTGCCGCAGGCGGAGATCGTCGAGTGCGCGCCGGAGGAGGTCGCGGAAGCGCTGGACAAGGCGGCGGCCCGGGCACGGGTGCTCGGGGTGTGCGGCGGTGACGGCACGGTGAACACGGCGGCCGGTGTCGCCCTGCGCCACGGTCTGCCGCTCGCGGTGCTGCCCGGCGGCACCCTCAACCACTTCGCCTACGACCTGGGCGTGGAGGACGAACGCGATCTGGCGCGGGCGGTACGGCACGGTGAGGCGGTCCGGGTGGACGCGGGCCGCTTCGTCACCGAGGACGGCGAGGGGCTGTTCCTGAACACGCTGAGCCTGGGTGTCTACCCGGAGCTGGTGCGGGAGCGGGAGCGCTGGTCGCACCGGATCGGCGGCTGGCCGGCCGGAGTGCTCGGCGCGCTGCGCGTGCTGCGCGCCGACCGGCATCCGCTGGAGGTGCAGGTCGGCGGCGAACGCCGACCGCTGTGGCTGCTGTTCGTCGGCAGCGGCGTCTACCACCGCATGGGGCTGTCCCCCGGCCGCCGCACCGATCTGGCGGACGGGCTGCTGGACGTACGGGTGGTGCACGGCAGCCGCCGGCCGGCGCTCAGGCTGCTGGCGGCGGCGGTGGCCGGCCCGCTGACCCGCTCCCCCGCGCACGCGGCGGTCCAGGTGAACCGGCTGCGGCTGACGGGCCTCGCGCCCGGCACCCCGCTGGCCTACGACGGCGAGGTCAGGTCGGTGTCGGGCGAGGTGGCCCTGGAGAAGCTGCCCGAGGCCCTGACGGTCTACCGCCCGCAGAACACCAGCGGATGACACTCCGTCAGTCCGGATGCCGAAACGCGTATCTCATCATTCGGCACGCGCGCGTACCGTGACGCGTACCGCCGGGGCGCCACCGGGCACCCGGCCGGTACGACGAGAAGGGGGCACAGCCATGCCGAAGGCGCAGGAGACCGCCGTCTACACACACGGACACCACGAGTCGGTGCTGCGGTCGCACACCTGGCGCACCGCCGCCAACTCCGCCGCCTACCTGCTCGGTTCGCTGCGGCCCCACATGAGGATCCTGGACATCGGCTGCGGTCCGGGGACCATCACCGCCGATCTGGCCGAGCTGGTCCCGGACGGCCATGTCACCGGCGTCGACCGGGCACCGGGGGTCCTGGAGCAGGCCCGGGCCGCCGCCGCCGGCCGGGGCCTGGCCAACGTCGACTTCGCGGTCGCCGACGTCCACGCCCTGGACTACCCGGACGACACCTTCTGCGTGGTCCACGCCCACCAGGTGCTCCAGCACGTGGGCGACCCGGTGCGGGCACTGCGCGAGATGCGCCGGGTCACGAAGCCGGGCGGGTTCATCGCCGTACGCGACGCGGACTACGCGGCGATGACCTGGTATCCGGCCGTGCCGGGGCTGGAGGAATGGCTGGAGCTGTACGAGCGGGTGGCCCGTGCCAACGGCGGCGAGCCCGACGCCGGGCGTCGGCTGACGGCGTGGGCGCGGGCCGCCGGTCTGCGGGACATCACGGCCACCTCCAGCACCTGGACGTTCGCCACACCCGCGGAACGGGCCTGGTGGAGCGGCCTGTGGGCGGACCGCACGGTCGCCTCCGACTACGCGGACCGCGCCACTCGGGGCGGTGAGGCGACGCCGGAGCGGCTGCGGGCGATCGCGGAGGCCTGGCGGGAGTGGGGACGGCGGGAGGACGGCTGGTTCGCGGTCCTGCACGGCGAGATCCTGTGCCGCGAGGACGCCTGACCCGGCAGGCGCCGGCGAGGTCACTCGCGGGGAAGCAGCGGCCCGAGCGGCCCGAGGTCCAGATTCAGGTCCTCGGGCCGCAGGCCGTACCGGTCGCGCAGCTCGGCCATGCGGTCCTCCAGCAGCATCAGGGTGAGCCCGATGCGCTCCTCCTGCTCCTCGGTGAGTTCACCGGTGTCGAACCGGCGCACCGCCTGCCGCTCCATGAGCTGACGCAGCAGTTCGACCACCGTGAGCACCAGCTTCACCAGGTCCCGCTCGACGGTGTCGGGTTCGAGGTCGAGCCGCTTGCGCGGACCGGACGAGCTCATCACAGCTCCTCGAAGGGTGAGGGGACCTGCTCGTTCACGGAGCTGATCAGGGCGTTCAGGTCGATGCGCACGAGATCGACGTCCGCGATCCGCAGCGTGAGGTCGCCGGTGATGACGACGCCGCCCGCCAGCAGCCGGTCGAGCAGATCGACGAGCGCGATCTCACGGCGTTCCACGACGGTCACCGCTGCGTCCCCCTCATGATTCCTCTCCTGATTCCTCTCCGGTGAAGGAGTAGGCGGCCCACGGTCCGGTGAGTTCCACGCGGATCCCCGGCTCCTCGTCCTTCGTGCGGTCCACCAGCTCCACGAACTCCTCGGAGCGCCGCCGGGGCACCAGGTAGGCCGCGTTGAGAACGTTCTGGCCGGGTGCGGCGGAGAGCGCGGAATTCTGCGGGGCGTGGATCCGGGCGTCCTCGGCCTGCCCGACGAGTTGTTCGTGCAGGGACTGCGCGAAGCGCTCCGCCCGCTGCCACTTGTCCTCCTGCGCGTGGCTGCGCTCGCGCCGCCGGCGCAGGTAGTCCCGCCCGCTGGCCGGCTTCGCCGTGGCGGGGGCGTCCTCGGCCGGCTCCGCCTCCGGCTCCAGGTAGACCTTCACGCCCCACTCCACCCGGCCCGCGAGCCGGTCCAGGATGCGCCGGAAGTCGGCCTCACGGGCCTCGATCATCGACCGTACGGCGCTGTCGTCGTGGAAGACGGTCGCGAGCCGCAGCGGCAGCGGGGTGGTGACCGTGCTGAGCGCGTCGACCACGCCCTGGTGGGCGCGGGCGGTCGCGGCCAGCCAGTCCAGGTCCTCCAGGTGCGCCTTCAGCGCCTCCTCGGAGAAGTCCGCCTCCGGGACCGAGCTGACCACCGCCACGAGCCCGTGGTGGTGCAGCATCCCCGGCGGGGCGCCCCCGATGCCGGTGAGCTGGGACTGCAGTGGCAGCTCGAAGGGGCGGCAGACGGCGTAGACGTACCGCAGTCCGGTCATGATGCCTCCTTCGGGACGCGGCGGCCCGGCTCCAGCTCCTCCAGTCGGGCGAGCCGTTCTCTCAGCTCGGCGTTCTCCCGGGCCAGTTCGTCCCGGCGGGCCCGGGAGGAGAGGGCCGGGTCGGTCTCCCACCAGTCGATGCCCATCTCCTTGGCCTTGTCGACCGAGGCGACGATGAGGCGCAGTTTGACGGTGAGCAGTTCGATGTCGAGCAGATTGATCCTGATGTCACCCGCGATGACGACACCCTTGTCCAGCACGCGTTCGAGGATGTCGGCGAGGTTCGCCCCCGATCCCTGTCCGTAGGGTTCGGGAAAGCGGCTGGGTGTCGTCATCGACGACTCCCGCGCTCAGCGTACTCGGGCTCCTCTTCCTCGTACTCGTAGGCGCCCTCCTCGTCCTCGGCGGGCTCCTCCTCTTCGGCGGGCTCCTCCTCTTCGGCGGGCTCCTCCTCGTCCTCGGCGTCCTCCTCGTACGGGGCCTCCTCCTCGTCCTCGTACGTGTCCGCCTCGTCCTCGTAGGGCTCCTCTTCGGCCTCTTCGGACTCCTCGTCGCCCTCTTCGGGCTCCTCGGTCTCCTCGGTTTCCTCGGCCTCGTCCTCGGGTGCCTGTCCCTCGGACTCCCGCTCCTCTTCCTCCACCGCGTCCTCGTGGCTGCGGACCACCTCGCCGTCGCGGATCTCGCCGCGCCAGCCGTCCTCGGCCTCGCCCTTCAGCGTGATGAAGCGGGCGAAGTTCTTCAGGTCCAGCCTGGTACGGCGGCCCTGGGCGCGCCAGATGTTGCCGGTCTTCTCGAACAGGCCCGTCGGGTAGTACTCGATGACCAGAAGGACCCGGGTGAGGTTCTCCTCCAGCTCGTGGAAGGAGACCACGCCCTTGGTGGTGCCCTTGGCGCCCTCCGACGTCCACTGGATGCGGTAGTCGGGGATCTGCTCGGTCGTCTGCGCCTTCCAGCTGCGGCTGGACCACCAGATCTTCGCCTGCCAGTCGGAGTGGGTGTCGTCGGCGCGGCTCGCGCTCTTGACGCCCTTGGCGAAGCTGCTGAAGCTCTGGTACTGGGTCCACTGGTCGTAGGCGGTGCGCAGCGGCACGCCCACGTCGATGGACTCCATGATGACGGTGGGCTTCTTGCCCGCGCCGCCCTTCTTGCCCTTGCCGCCCCCCAGGTTTCTGACCGCGTCCATCACGTTCTCCTTGGCGCGGGAGGCGCCCAGCTCCAGGGCGGAGCGCAGCGGGCCCTTGCCCTCGGCGATCTTGCGGCCACCGTCGAGCGCGAGCTTGGCGAAGCCGGGGCTGTTGCCCTCGGCTATGTCGTTGAGCTTGTTGGTGGTCTCGCCGAGTTTGCGGCCGAGACCGGTGAGCATCTTGGTGGCCTGCGCGCTCAGGAACTCCTGCGCCTCCGCCTTCAGCCGGTCGGCGGCCTCGCTGTGGGCGAGGTCGGCCAGCGGGCTGCCCTTGGCCGCGTCCGTCGCCTTGCCCGCCGCCGAGGTGGCGGATCCGGGGGACTCGCTCATCGGTCATCACCGCCCTTCGACTGCCGGCCGGTGGCGCGCCTGGCGGCGCCGTCGGCCCCGGCCGTCTTCTTCGCGGCCGACTTGCGGGCCGCGGTGGTCTTCTTGGCCGCCGTCTTCTTCGCGGGAGCCGTCTTCTTGGCCGCCGCCTTCTTGGCCGGGGGCTGCTGCGCCGCCTTCTTGGCCGGCTCCTTGCCGCGCGGCTCCTGTCCGTCCTCGCGGTCCTCGTCCTCGCGGTCGTCGCCGCGGTCCTCGTCCTCGCGGCCGGCGGACTCCTCGTAGTCGTCCTCGTCGCCCTGCTCCTCGTCGGAGCCGTCCGGAACCGCGCCGGACAGCTGATCGCGCACCTGTGCGGTGCGGCCGTGCAGCCGGTCGGCGAGGGTGTTCATCTGCCGCTCGACCATCGCGCCGCCGGCGGCCTTGCCGACGCCTCGCAGGTCCTGGCGCAGCTGGTCCCCGATCTCCTTGAACTGGGGGTTGTTCTTGAGCTGCTGGTTCACCACGTCCGCGATCATCTTCGGACTGAGGTTGAGCTTCTTGCCGGCCACCAGCGAGCCGACCGCGAGCGCCATCTTCAGTTTCTTCGTACGTCCGAGCAGATATCCGGCCCCTATGGCGAGGCCCATTGCCGTTCGGTTCATCGTCCCGTCCCGTTGCCTGTGGTGTCGCCGGAGCGCAGGGCGATCTCCAGCCGGTCGAGCAGTTCGTCCTCGCGCCGGTCGAACTCCTCCTCGGTGATCTCGCCCGCTTCCAGCTGTTCTTCGAGGCGGGCGAGATCGGCCCGTACGGTGGCGGGGTCGTAGTAGATCCGTTCCGCCTCGCGGAGCACCTGCCTGACGGCCCACGCGCTGCCGCGCACCGGCGCGAACGGCAGCATCAGCACTTCGCCGATCAGTCCCACGGTGGTCTCCTTCCGTTCGGGCCCGGCTGCGCTACTGCGCGCCGGCGTCCGCGCCGGCCGTACGGCCCGCGGGCTGCGCCGGGCCGGGCTCGACGAAGCTGTACGGCGGCAGCGGGCCGTTGACCCGCAGTTCGAGGTGGGGGTGGCTCTTGCGCACCTGCTCGACGACGGCCAGGAAGCTGTCGGCCGAGTCCCGCGGGACCAGGAGCGACACGTTCACCAGCCAGCCGGTGGACTCGGGGCCCACGCTGACCGCCGCGGCGGCCGGTGCCAGCAGGTTCTCCACCTCGCCGGCGTCCTCGGTCTCCTTGGCCTTGACGGCGGCGGCGACCATCTCGCCGAGGCGGATCTTGTCGTCGTAGCTGCCTCCGCCCGAGCGGCGGTTGGCCTCGGCGAGGGCCCGCACGTCCGCGTTCTCGGCCATCACCAGGTGCAGGACGGCCTCTTCGACGTGGGTGGCCTTGACGTTGTACTCCACCTTGCCGTCCAGCTCGCGCAGCCGCTCCGCGTAGTGCTCCGCCCGCTCGGTGAGCACCTGGGTGACGGCGTCGTCGTCGTGGGCGACGCTGCCGAAGCTCATGGGCAGCACACAGCCGCCGGCGCCGGCCTCGGCGAGCACGTTCTGGTGGGCGAGCAGGTCCCTGCGCTTGGGCCGCAGGTCCTCCGGGGCGTCACTGACCACGGCGGTCAGCTCACCGGCCGTGAGGAGGCGCACCTCGCGGGCGGGCTCGCCCACGCCGGTCATGCCCTCGGGCAGCGCGGGATGTGACCGGGCCGTGATCCCGTAGACGTACGTGCTCACTCCTGCTCCTCCTTCCGGCGCGCCGGAGCCTTGCGGGCGCGCGGCCGGGACTCGGTCTCCCCGTCCTCACGGGCCTGGTTGAAGGCGTCGGATATGGTCTGCGCGGCGCCGGACAGCGCGCCCTTGGACTTGCCGCGGGCGCCGGACTCGGTGACCTCGCCGACGATCTCGGGCAGGCCGGGGTCCTTGTGCGGGCCGGACTCCAGGTCGAGGCGGTTGCACGCCTCGGCGAAGCGCAGGTAGGTGTCGACGCTGGCCACGACGACACGGACGTCGATCTTCAGGATCTCGATGCCGACCAGGGAGACGCGGACGAACGCGTCGATCACGAGCCCTCGGTCCAGGACCAGCTCAAGTACGTCGTAGAGGCCGCTGCTGCCGCCTCCGCCTCCGGTCTGCTGTGCCGGAACAACAGTCATGCCGGTGATTCCTCCTCGTGCGTAGTCGGTGCGCTGTCTGCGGTCGGGGTCGCGGACGGTGACTCAGCGGCCACCGCGCGGATCCGCCCTGCCGCGTTCGTAGCGGCGGACACGGCGGTAACCGCTCAGCTGGCCCTGCTGGTCCAGTTCGACCTGGTAGCTCGCCATCAGGCTCATGGTGTCGGGCACCCTCGCCATTTCGAGGACCTCCACCTCCAGCGCCCATCCGTCCTCCGTCTGCTCGAACGAGGACACCGACTCCGGTGAGAGGCCGGTGAGTTCGGCGAGCTGGGCGCGCGCCTGGCGCAGCACCTCCATGGGGGCCGGACGGTGGTCCTCCGCCGCGTGCCTTTCCCTCTTGCTGTGTGTCTCTTGGTTGCTGTGCTTCTCTTGTGGCTCCTGGGAATCCTGTGATTCACGTGATTCCCGTGAACCCTGTGACTGCGATGTGTTGTTTGTGTTCGACATGGCCACCTCTCCCCTGCGTGTGGCCGCCACATCCTTGGCCAAACCTCGGGAGCGGACCGCGTGTGCCGGAAGCGCCGTCGTACCTGGTCGGAGGGGTAGGTGCGTCAACCACGCAGCGCCGCGAGGCGGCTTTGCGGGCGCCTGAGGGAGCGGCCACGGCCCAGCGCACCGGCCCAGGGGTCGGTGCGCGCCTGGTCCACGGCGTCGGCGAGGGTCCAGCGACGGGCGTCGACGCCCGGATCGTCCACCTGCTCCCAGGTTAGGGGCACCGCCACGGGCGCGCCCGGGCGGGCACGGACGCTGTAAGGGGCGACGGCGGTCTGGGCGTAGGCGTTGCGCTGCACATCGAGGTACAGGCGGTCGCCGCGGTCCCGTTTGCGGGCGGCCGTGGTGAGCCGGTCCGGGTGGCGTGCCGCGGCGAACTCGGCCACGTCGTGGGCGAACGCGCGCACCTCGTCGAAGTCGTGGCGGCCGTCGAGCGCGACGACGAGGTGCAGTCCGCGTGAGCCCGTGGTCATCGGGACGGCGGGCAGCCCGAGTTCGTCGAGCAGCTCGCGCAGCCGGCCGGCGGCCTCCCGGGCGGCCGTGAAGTCGTCGCCCGGGGCCCCTCCGGGCCGTTCGGGCCCGGAGGGAGGGTCGAGGTCGAGGACCAGCCGGTCGGGGTGGTGCAGGCCGCCGGCCCGGTCGGTGCGCGAGAGCCAGCGGTGCAGGGTGAGACAGGCCTGGTCGGCGAGGTGGAGCAGGGTGGCGGTGTCGTCGCAGACGACGTGCGTGACGGTGCCGCCCTCCTTGGCGACCTCGGTCCGGGCGATCCACTCCGGGTAGTGGCCGGGGATGTTCTTCTGCATGAACCGCCGGCCGTCCAGGCCGTCCGGGTACCGCTCCAGCATCAGCGGACGGCCCCGCAGGTGCGGCAGCAGGTACGGCGCGACGGACCGGTAGTAGTCGGCGAGGTCGCCCTTGGTGTACTCCTTCGCACCCCCGCGGCCGGGGAAGAGCACCTTCTCCGGCCGCTGGATCTCCACCGTGCGACGGCCCGCCCGTACGGCCCGGACGCCGCCGTGGCTCATCGCACGACCGCCTCCTCGACGAGCAGGCGGGCCGCCGCCGCGATGCCCGCGGCGTCGATGCCGGCCGCGTGCAGCTGCTCGTCGGGAGCGGCCGAACCCGGCATGGTGCGCACCGCGAGCCGGACCAGGCGCGGCACCGGCCGGCCGTCGCCGAACGCCTCCGCCACGGCGTCCCCGAGGCCGCCCTCCGGGTGGTGGTCCTCCACCGTGAGCAGGCAGCCGGTCTCCTCGGCGGCCTGGCGCAGCGTCTCGGCGTCGACGGGCTTGACCGAGTACAGGTCGATCACCCGCACCTGGATGCCGTCCTCGGCGAGCCGGTCGGCGGCGGCGAGCGCCTCCGGCACGGTCACCCCGGCCGCCACGACGGTCAGCCGGTCGTTTTCCCCGGCGCGCAGCGTCTTGCTGCCGCCGACCGGGAACTCCTCGTCGGGGCCGTAGATCACCGGTGTCTTGCCGCGGGAGGTGCGCAGATAGCGGATGCCGTCCAGGCCGGCCATGGCCGCCACCAGCCGGGCGGTCTGGTTGGCGTCGCACGGGTACAGCACCGTCGAGCCGTACACGGAACGGAACATCGCCAGGTCCTCCAGGCCCATCTGCGAGGGGCCGTCCTGCCCGATCGCGACGCCGGCGTGCGAGCCGACCAGGTTGATCCCGGAACCGCTGACGGAGGCCATGCGCACGAAGTCGTGGGCGCGGGTGAAGAACGCGGCGAAGGTGGAGGCGTACGGCATCCAGCCGCGCGCTGCCATGCCGACGGAGGTGGCGACGAGCTGCTGCTCGGCGATGTAGCACTCGAAGAACCGGTCGGGGTGGGCCTTGGCGAACTCCTCGGTGCGGGTGGAGTCGCCGACCTCGCCGTCCAGGGCGACGACGTCGCCGCGGGCGGTACCGAGTGCGGCGAGCGCCTTGCCGAAGGCGTCCCTGGTCGCGGCCTCCTCGCCCTGGTCGTAGCGCGGGAGCTGGACGGGCTCGGTGGTGAGCGAACGCAGCGCGGCGGCGGCCTGCGGCTCGGCGACGCGCACCCGCAGGTCGCGCTGTCCGCCGAGTTCGGCGATGGCCTCCTCGGCCTCGGGCAGCGGCTTGCCGTGCAGCCCCTCGCGGTCCTCGACGGAGGCGACGCCCTTGCCCTTCAGGGTGCGGGCGAGGATCACGGTGGGCTGCCCGGTGGTGGACAGCGCCTCCCCGTAGGCGCGGTCGATCTTGTCGACGTCGTGGCCGTCGATCTCGATGGTGTGCCAGCCGAAGGCCTGGAAGCGGCGGGCGTAGGCGTCCAGGTCGTGGCCGTGCCGCGTGGGGCCGCGCTGGCCGAGCCGGTTGACGTCCACGATGGCGGTCAGGTTGTCGAGGTTCTCGTATCCGGCGTGTTCGGCGGCCTCCCACACCGAGCCCTCGGCCAGCTCGCTGTCGCCGCACAGCACCCACACCCGGTAGCCGGTGCGGTCCAGCCGCTTGCCCGCGAGGGCGATGCCGACACCGACCGGCAGGCCCTGGCCGAGCGAGCCGGTGGCCGTCTCCACCCAGGGCAGCCGCCGGGGCGTCGGATGGCCCTCCAGCCGGCTGCCGAGCTTGCGGAAGGTGACCAGCTCGCCGTCCTCGATCGCGCCGGCCGCCTTGTAGGCGGCGTACAGCAGGGGGGAGGCGTGTCCCTTGGACAGCACGAAACGGTCGTTGGCGGGGTGGTCGGGGCGCTCGAAGTCGTACCGCAGATGGTTCGCGAGCAGGACGGCCAGCAGATCGGCGGCGGACATCGAGGACGTCGGGTGCCCGGATCCCGCGGCGGCGGACGCCCGGACGCTGTCCACGCGCAACTGCTGTCCCAGTTCGGCGAGTTCTTCGGTGTTCATGAGTCTCCTAGATCTCCTGGCGCTCGTTCGCGCTCATTCGGGTGCGTCCGCGGGGTCGGGGGAATCGGTGCGCTTGACGGGGCCGGGGGCCGGATGGTCCGGTCCGCGCTTCGCGGATTCACCGCCGGGCTGCCTCTTGCCGGGTTCACCGCCCGGCTGGTTCCTCGCGGGCTCACCGCCCGGCTGGTTCCTCGCGGGCTCACCGCCCGGCTGGTTCTTCGCGGGTTCACCGCCCGGCTGGTTCCTCGCGGGCTCACCGCCCGGCTGGTTCTCGGGGTGCGTCTCGTGCGTCATGGGTTCTTCTCCTGCGTGTGCGTACGGCTGCTCGGGGCCGCCCGGTACCCGCGCCAGTTCCGGTGACGCCGTGTCCAGCGGGACCGACCAGGCCCGGACGAGGCCGAGCTGGACGCCCTGGCGCGGGAGCACGGCGTCCAGCAGCCAGTCGGCGGTGACCCGCACCCGGTTGCCGGGCAGCGCGGCCAGGTGGTAGCCGCGGGTGACCGCGCCCGCCGCCGGGCCGGACAGCGGCACGCCGAACGGGTTGGCGGCGGCCCGGACACCGCCCAGGTCGACGGCGAAGCCGAGGTCGCGGTGGCGGTACGGACGCCGGCGCCGGCCGAGGCCGAGCGAGGCGGCCACGTTCTCCGCGGCCACCTTGCCCTGCCTCCAGGCGTGCTGGGCCGTCATGGGCGTGAACTGCCCCGGGCGCCCGAGGTCGGGTACGGCGGCCGCGTCCCCGCAGGCGAACACCTCCGGCCGGCCCGGCAGTCGCAGGTAGGGGTCGACGACCAGCCGCCCGCGTGCCAACGGCTGCCCGACGTACTCCACCAGCGGATCGGGCCGTACGCCCACACACCACACCAGGGTCCGGGACGCGACGAACTCCCCGTCGGTGAGCAGTACCCCGTCCCCGGTGGCCTCCTTCACGGACGTGCCCGTCCGCACCTCCACGCCACGGGCGCGCAGCACCCGGTCGGCCGTGCGGGACAGCCGCTCGTCCAGCTCCGGCAGGACCCGCTCGGCCACGTCCAGCAGGAGCCAGCGGGGGCGCGGAACGGCGGGCGGCGGAGTCCTCCGGGCCAGCCGGTCGGTGAGGATCTGCAGTTGTGCGGCCACCTCGGTGCCGGTGTAACCGGCGCCCACCACCACGAAGGTGCACCGGGCGGCGCGGCTTGCCGGGCCCTCGTCGGCGGCGGCGAGTTCCACCTGCCGGGTCACGTGGTCACGCAGGTACAGCGCCTCGGGCAGCCCGCGGAAGCCGTGCGCGTGCTCGGCGACGCCGGGGATCGGCAGCAGCTTGTTGACACTGCCGACGGCGAGCACCAGCCGCTCGTAGCCGAGGCTGCCGACGCCGCCCTCGGGGTCGCTGTAGTGGACGGTCCGTCCGTCCAGGTCGACCCGGTCCGCCTGGCCGAGCACCAGCCGGACCCCGCGCACCGTGCCGGGCACCGACACGGTGACCCGGCGGGGCTCCAGGACCCCGGCGGCGACCTGGGGCAGCAGCGGAAGGTACAGGAAGTAGTCGGTCGGGTTGAGCAGCGTGACGTCGGCGCGGTCGCGGGTGAGCCGGGCCAGGGTGCGGGCAGCCCGGTACCCGGCGAAACCGGCGCCGACGATCACGACGCGGGGTCGGCTCACGGTGCGCCTCCGGCTGTGTGGCTCGTCCGAGGTCTTCCGCGTAACCGGGGCAGGGGCACCCAAACGCCGGGGCGGTCACCCGTACGCCGTTCCGGGCGCCCGGCGCGGCGGCCCCGCCCGGCGTCCTCGGCCGGCGCCCCCCGGGCGGCGTTTCGCCCGGTCGCGGCCGGTTACCCGGCCCGGGTCCGGAGCACGACCACGACCGGTTTCGCCCGCGCGGAGGTTCACCCATGCCCGAGTACGGCTATTTCCTGGCAGCCGAGGAGCACGATCCCGCGGCCCTCGTCGAACAGGCCCGGATGGCCGAGCAGGCCGGCTTCCAGGCGCTGTGGATCTCCGACCACTACCACCCGTGGAACGACGCGCAGGGCCAGAGCGCGTTCGTGTGGTCGGTGATCGGCGCGCTGTCGCAGGCCGTCTCGCTGCCCATCGAGACGGCCGTGACCTGCCCGACCGTGCGGATGCACCCGGCGGTCGTGGCGCAGGCCGCGGCGACCAGCGCGGTGATGACGGAGGGCCGCTTCCGGCTCGGCGTCGGCACCGGCGAGGCGCTGAACGAGCACATCCTCGGCGACCGCTGGCCGCCGGCGCACGTGCGTCTGGAGATGCTGGAGGAGGCGATCCAGGTGATGCGCCGGCTGTTCACCGGCGAGGAGGTCAACCATCAGGGCACCCACTACACCGTGGAGAACGCCCGCCTCTACACCGTCCCCGAGGAGCCCGTCCCGATCGACATCTCCGGCTTCGGCCCGAAGGCGACCTCGCTGGCCGCCCGGGTGGGCGACGGCTACATCACGATGATGCCGGAGGAGGAGATGGTCACCCGGTTCCGCAAGGGCGGCGGCGGGGCCAAGCTGGTCAGCGGCGGTACGAAGGTCTGTTACGGGACGGACCGCGAGGAGTGCGTCCGTACGGTGCACAGGCTCTGGTACAACGAGCTGCTGCCCGGCGAGATGGGCCAGGTGCTGCCCTCGCCACGCCACTTCGAGCAGCTGCACGAGCTGGTCACCGAGGACATGGTGCGGGACGAGATCGTGTGCGGGGACGACGCCGACCAGCATGTCCGTGCGCTGCGTGCCTTCGCCGACGCCGGGTTCGACCGGGTGTACGTGAACCAGATCGGTCCGGACCAGCGGGGATTCTTCGACTTCTACCGGACGAAGGTGCTGCCGCAGCTCGGCGGCTGAGCGCTGAGCGAGGACGGCCCGGGTGTCCTCTCCGCGCGCGGGGCGCGGCGAGGACACCCGGGCCGTCGCTGTCCGCCGTCGGGTGCGGTCAGGCCCTGTGGTGCGGGCTGTCCGGGTCGACGGGGGGCGGGGGCGGTGTCACGGGCATCGGCGGGTAGGGCGCGCCGAGGCCGCTCGGCGGGGCGGTCGGGGCGGTGCCGCCGATCACCCGGTGCGGCCCGTGCCGGCGGTGCCCGGAGTGGGCCGCGCCGCGCAGCAGGTAGGCCACCACCCCGAGGGCGGCCGCGGTGATCAGCGCCGCGGCCCAGCCCGGCAGGCCGATCGCCAGGGCCAGACCGACGGCGAGGGCCACCGCGCCGCCGGCGTACAGGGCGACGGCGCCGGACGCGGCGTAGAGCATGGCGGTGCGGCGCTGCTTGCGGGACTGCTCGCGCAGTTCGTCGCGTACCGTCTCACGTGCCACCTGTGCCAGCTCTTCGACCAGGTGCTTGTCCAGGTGCTCCAGGTGATCAAAACGGTCCATACCGTGCGGGTACCCGCCCGCCACAGCGGGTAACGCGGGGGCCTGCGCGCTCCGGGCGGCCCCAACTAGGCTCGCGGGCATGGAGATTCTGGGCGCCTCGCTGCGCATCTGCGTCGACGACCTCGACACCGCGATCCCCTTCTACGAGCGCCTGACGGGCGGCCGGGCGCTGCGCTTCGCACGTGGTGACGTGGAGGTCGCCGCGGTCGGCTCCTTCCTCCTGATGAGCGGCCCGGAGTCGGAGCTGGAGATCCTGCGCAAGGTGGCGGCGACGATCGCCGTCAAGGACGTGGACGAGGCCCACCGGCTGCTGACCGAGCTGGGCGCCCGGGTCGTCGCGGGCCCGGTGCCGTCGCCGGCGGGCCGCAACCTGCTGGCGGTCCACCCGGACGGCTCGGTGTTCGAGTACGTGGACCAGCGCGGCGCCTGAGCCGGTCAGCCGGTGTCCGGCCGCATCCGGAAGTCGTAGCGGCCGGGCAGCGGCTCGTCGGTGAGGCGGGCCCAGGCCCGGCCGATGTCGTCGGAGCCCTCCCGCAGGTCGGCGACCTCGAACCCGGCGTCGAAGACCGCCCGCGCCTCGGTGCGCCGGCCCTCCGCGAGCAGCAGTTCGGCGAGCAGCAGCCGGAACCGGCCCCGGCGGCGGACGGCGGCGGGCAGCCGTTGCCACACCGAGCGCGCGTCCGCGGCCCGCCGCACCCGGAGCAGCGCTTCGAGGGCCTCCCGGCCGAGCGCGGCCAGGGCCGGCGTCCAGGCCCCGCCGTCGTCGTGCCCCTCCCGGCACAGGGCGCCGAAGGCGTCCGCGTACCGGTCGGCGGCCCGCTCGTGGTGGCCGGCCTCCTGGTCGGCGACGGCCAGACAGCGCAGCGCCGGCCAGGGCACGGGAGCACGGCGCAGTGCGCGTTCCCAGCTGCGGACGGCCTGGGCGCGGTCGCCGGCGTGCCACTGGGCGATACCCAGGTGGTACTCGGTGTGCGCGGTGGCGGGGGCGGTTTCCAGCAGGTCCCGCCAGGGTGGCGCGACCAGCGTCGGTCCGGGCGGCCGGCCCGGGTCCGGCTCGGGCAGCGCTCCGGTGCGCAGCAGCTGCCGCCACGGCTCCTGGGCGTCACCGAGGGTGGACTCGGGGAACGGCGTACCGGGCAGGTCGAGGCCGGCGCGGAGCACTTCGAGCGCGCCCCAGCCGGAGCCGGTGGCGAGCGTCGTCCCGGGTTCGGTGTCGGCGTACGGCCGCCAGGCCGCGTACGCCTCGTCGACGCGGGCGCGTGGCAGGACGGCCGCGAGCCGCCGCTCCGCCGCCCCGACGACGTCCGCCCACTCCCCCACGGACGGGGTGTCGAGCGGCCCGTACGCCTCCAGCCAGGACACGTCGCCCTGTGCCGCCAGCGGGACGTGTTCGAGCTGGGTGCGGGCGAGCCCGGCCTGGATCTCGCAGTAGCCGCCGGTGCCGGGGGCGGTCAGCCACTCCTGCCAGCGCCGGCCGCCGGGGCCGCTGCCCCAGACGAAGAGCTTGCGGCCGCGCAGTCCGTCGGTGGAGGTCTGCACCAGCCCGTGCCCGTCGGCGTCGACAGCGGCGATCCAGCGGCGGCGGCCGTCGGGGACCTCGTAGAACCAGTCGGCGGCGTATGGGCTGTTGCGGGGGTGAGTGCGGTCGATGCCGTCGTACGAGGGGACGGGTACCCGGCGCAGCCTGCTGTCGTAGCCGAAGTACCAGGCTTCCTCGGCGGGCGCCAGGACGCGGCGGTCCTCGGGCACGGCGGTGTTGGACCACCAGTAGGCGGGCACGGGCCGGTCGTGCGGATTGCGGATCCGTACGCCGGCGTAGAGGAAGTCGGAGCCCTGCGGCAGCCACAGGTCGACCTGGAAGGGCAGGTCGCGCAGTCTCTCCCACTCCCACAGCCGCAGCATCTCGCCACCGTCCGGGGCGGGGACGCGCGCTGCGTGCAGGGGGGCGCAGGAGAGGGTGGTGTGGCCGGTGGCGCCGATGTTCCATTCGATGCCCCCGGAGAACCAGGCGCCGTTGAGGGCGAAGTCGGCGGGCTGGAACACCGGGTTGCGGTAGAGGAGTTCGCGCCCCGTGGGCAGGTGGACCAGGGAGGCGATCCGGCCGCCGAGTCCGGGCAGGACGGTGACGCGCAGCCGGTCGTTCTCGATCACCAGCGCGTCGAGGCCGCGAGGTCGCCGGCTTCTGCCGTACCCGTCCCGGACCGGCACCGGCAGCAGGCTGTGCAGCGGCGCGTGGCCGAGCTGCCGGGCCATGTCGTCGGGCATGCCCGCCCGGTCCCGGTCGTCGACGCGGTGGACGTCGTCGCGCGGGCGCAGTGCGGGCAGCGGGTTGTCGGGCCCCAACTCCGCGGCGGGCAGGGACAGCACCTCACGTCGGATCCTCGTCACGATGACCATGGAACCCGGCGACGCGGCACTCGGCCAGGGGAGCTGCCGGTCAGGATTGCGCAAAGGCGCGTGACGGGATCAGCGGCCGGACCGCATCTCCACGGTGAGCGCCCAGCGTTCGTGGTCGCGCCAGGCGCCGTCCACGTAGATCATCTTCGGGGAGAGGCCCTCCAGCCGGAACCCGGCGCTGCGGGCGAGGGCGATGGAAGCGGTGTTCCCCGGCTGTGCGTTGATCTCCAGCCGGTGCAGGCCGAGCGGCCCGAACGCGTAGGCGATGACCAGTTCCATGCCCTCGCGCATCAGGCCCCGCTGGGCCGCGTGCGCGAAGACGCCGTAGCCGAGGGCGCCGCTCTGGAAGCCGCCCCGCACGATGTTGTTGATGTTGATGAAGCCGGCGATGTCCCCGCTGTCCTTCTCGCACACCAGGAAACCGGCGCGGGCCGGGTCCTCGAGCAGCCGGCCGGCGTAGTCGGCGTAGGCCTTGTCGGTGTCCGGCGGGAACAGCCACGGCCGGTGCAGGTCCTTGCTCTGCCCGGCCCGCGCGGTGAACTCGGGGCCGTCCTCGAGCCGGAAGGGCCGGATGGCCACGCGGGGGCCGGCGGCGAGGTACCGGGACGGAGGGTGCGGCATCTGTCCAGCCTACGCCGTCACGGCGACCGGCGCCGCACGCCTCACGTTCCCCCCGAGGGCCGCGGGTCAGCTCAGGGCCGGCTCGTCCAGCGTCACGGTGCCCGCGTCCGCGTCGAGTTCGGCCGCCACCCCGAACGGGATCGTCAACGCCCCCTCGCAGTGCCCGAATCCGACCTCCTCCGCGACCGGCACGCCGAGTCCGCCGAGCCGGTCGGCCAGCATGGGCCGCAGCTCGCCGTAGTCCGCGCAGCCCTCCCACGAGCCGAGGAGCAGCCCGCGCACCCCGTCCAGCCAGCCGGACCGCCGCAGTTGGGTGAGGTACCGGTCCAGCCGGTAGGTGTCCTCGCCCACGTCCTCCAGACAGAGCAGTCCGCCGCGTGCCGAGGACCGGGCGTGCGGGGTGCCGCGTTCCGCGGCGAGCAGGCACAGACAGCCGCCGAGGGTGACGCCCCGGGCCCGGCCGGGCACCAGGGCCCGGCCGCCGGTGGCGATGGTGCGGACCGTCTCCGGGGCGAAGAGCGTGGCCCGCAGGTGCTCCTGGGCCCGCGCGTTCTTGACGAAGTCGATGCCGGCCGCCATCGGCCCGTACAGCGTGGCCAGCCCCAGGCGGGTGGCGATGGCCTCGTGCAGGACGGTGAGGTCGCTGAACCCGACGAAGAGCCTGGGTCCGGCCGCCCTCAGGGCGTCCCAGTCGAGCAGGTCGATCATGCGCTGCACGCCGTACCCGCCGCGTGCGCACAGCACCGCGTCCACGGCCGGGTCGCACCAGGCGCGCTGGAAGTCGGCGGCGCGGTCCGCGTCCGTGCCGGCCAGGTAGCCGAACTCGGTGTGGCGGTCCAGGACATGGGCTCCGGCCACCGGGTCGAGGTCCCAGCCGCGCAGTACGTCGAGGCCCGCCTGCAGCCGTTCCTCGGGCACCGGCCCGCTGGTGGCGACGACGGCCACCCGGGCGCCGGGGGCCAGCCGGCGTGGCCGTACGAGTTCCTTCACGGGGTCAGTTCCACCTTCGGTGTGCGGGGCGCCGGGTCCAGCCCGAACACCTGGGCGTACAGGGAGAGTTCGGCCTCCAGGGCGCGCACCAGGGTCTCGGCCCGCCGGAAGCCGTGCCCCTCGCCCTCGAAGGTGAGGTAGGCGTGCGGCACGCCCCGCCCCGCGATCCGGGCGAGGAAGCGCTCGCACTGCGCGGGCGGGCAGATGACGTCGTCCAGGCCCTGGAGCAGCAGGAAGGGCACGGTGAGCCGGTCGGCATGCGCGGTCGGGGAGCGTTCGGCGTACCGGGCCGGCACCTCGGCGAGCGGGCCGATCAGCGACTCCAGGTACCGGGACTCGAAGTCGTGGGTGTCCCCGGGGCCCCACGAGGCCAGGTCGAGCACCGGGTAGACGATGGTGCCGCAGGCGTAGACGTCGGTCGTGGTCAGGGAGGCGGCGGCGGTCCAGCCGCCCGCGCTGCCGCCCCGGACGGCCAGCCGGGCGGGGTCGGCGGTGCCCTCGTCGGCGAGAGCGCGGGCGACGGCCGCGCAGTCCTCGACGTCGACCACGCCCCACTGCTCGCGCAGCCGGTCGCGGTAGGCCCGGCCGTATCCGGTGGAGCCGCCGTAGTTCACCTCGGCGACGCCGATGCCCCGCGAGGTGAAGTAGGCGATCGCCAGGTCCAGCACGAGCGGCACCCGGCTGGTGGGCCCGCCGTGCGCCCAGATCACGTAGGGCGGCAGCTCGCCGTCGGGCGCGGTGCGGGCGGGGTGGTGCGGCGGATAGACATGGGCGTGCACCTCACGGCCGTCCGGGCCGGCGAAGGTGCGGATCTGCGGCTCCGGGTAGTGGGCCGGGTCCACGGCGTCCCGGTGCCGGGCGCCGACCACGCGGGCGCGGCCGGTGACGGTGTCCAGCTCGACCACCTCGTGCCCGGTGCGCGGGCTGGCGCCGACCGCGACGACGCGCGCGCCGTGGGCGGCGAGGGAGGCGGTGAACTCGGTCCACGGTCCGGCGGCGTCGACGATCTCGCCGGACTCCGGGTCGAGTATCCCGAGCAGGGCCGGGCCGCGGCCGTGGACGACCGCCAGCAGACCGCTGTCCAGGGGCGCGAACCAGCGCAGCCCGAGCTGCCAGAGGGGGCCGGCGAACTCCTCGTCCCGCGGGCACAGCGGGGTGCCGTCGCGGTAGAGGTTCCACCAGCCGCTGCGGTCGCTCGCGTACAGCAGGCTGCCGTCCGCAGCCCACTCGACCTGGGCGACGGACTCCTCGGGTCCCCCGGCGACCGTACGCGCCCGCGCCGGCCGGCCGTCGTCGCCGATCTCGGCGACCAGCAGCTCCGTCCCGTCCCACGGCATCCGCGGATGGTCCCAGGCCAGCCAGGCGGCCCGCCGGCCGTCGGGCGACAGTCGGGCGCCGGTGACGAACCGGTGCCGGGGCTCGGTGAGTTCACGGACGGCATCCCGCTCCTCGGCGGCCGAACCGTCCAGCGGCACCGCGGCCAGGACCCGCCGTACGTCGTCGGGGCCGTCCCCGGTGAACTCCTCCAGTACGCACCACACCTCACCGCGGGCGAGGTCCAGCCGGGGCTCCGCCCAGCGCAGGCCGCCGCCCACCGGGGACACCGGGGTGAGCGGCCGGGGCTCGCCGCCGGGCTCGTACCGGTAGAGCCGCTGGTCGGCGAAGTTCACGAAGACGACGAGGGGCCGGCCGTCGTGGCTCACCCCGGTCCAGGGGCGGCCGCCGTACTCGATGACCCGGCTGCGCACGTTCCAGGGCGCGGGCAGCACCGACTCCTCGCCGCCGTCGGTCCGCCGCCGCACCAGGGCCCGCCGGCCGCCCTCGGCGGGCCGGGGCTCGGTCCACCAGATCTCGTCGCCGACGAAGCCCACCCATTCCGGCCGTCCGTCGTGCGCGGCGGCGAGCGCCGCGTCGATGGGCGACGGCCACGTTCCGTACGGTGCTCGGCGCATCCCGTCCCCCACTGTCTAGGCCGTCCGCAGGAAGCGGTCCAGGACACGGACCCCGAAGTGCAGCCCCGCCACGGGCACGCGCTCGTCCACGCCGTGGAACAGTGCCTGGTAGTCGAGGTCGGCGGGCAGCTTCAGCGGTGAGAACCCGTAGCCGGTGATACCGAGGCGGGAGAACTGCTTGGCGTCCGTGCCGCCCGGCATGCAGTACGGCACCACGTGCCCGTCGGGTGCGAACGCCTCCACCGCCGCCCGCATCCGGGCGAACAGCGGCGCGTCCACCGGTGCCTGGAGGGCCACCTCGCGGTGCGCGAACTCCCAGCGCACGTCCGGCCCCGTCAGCTGGTCCAGGGTGGCGGTGAACTCCTCCTCGGTGCCGGCCAGGAAGCGCCCGTCCACGTGGGCGACCGCCTCACCGGGGATGACGTTGACCTTGTAACCGGCTTCCAGCATGGTCGGGTTGGCGCTGTTGCGGACGGTGGCCTCGACCAGCCGGGCGGCCGGGCCGAGCTTCTCCAGCAGCGTGTCCACGTCGGCGGAGCCGGGCTCGATGCCGTACAGGGCGGCGAGGGCGTCGAGGGCGGCCCGGACGGTCGGGGTCGCACGGAGCGGCCACCGGTGCTCGCCGATGCGGGTGACGGCGGAGGCGAGCCGGGTCACCGCGTTCTCCCGGTTCACCCTGGAGCCGTGCCCGGCCCGGCCGCGCGCGCTGAGCTTCAGCCAGGCGGTGCCCCGCTCCCCCGCCGCGATCGGGTAGATCTCGCGGCCGGAGCCGTCGTGGAAGGTGAAGGCGCCGGACTCGCTGATGCCCTCCGTGCAGCCCTCGAAGAGTTCGGGGTGCCGGTCGACGAGGAAGCCGGAACCGTCCTCGGCGCTGGCCTCCTCGTCCGCGGTGAACGCCACGACGAGGTCGCGGCGGGGCCGTACGCCCTGCCGGGCCCAGGACCGGACCACCGCGAGGATCATCGCGTCCATGTTCTTCATGTCGACTGCGCCGCGGCCCCACACGACGCCGTCCCGGACCTCTCCGGAGAACGGGTGCACGCGCCAGTCGGCGGCCTCGGCCGGCACCACGTCGAGGTGACCGTGGACCAGCAGCGCGTCGGCGGACGGGTCGGTGCCCGCGACCCGGGCCACCACGTTGGTGCGGCCCCGGGTGCGCTCCAGCAGCAGGGGTTCCAGACCCGCCCCGGCCAGCTGCTCGGCCGCGTACTCGGCGGCGGGCCGCTCCCGGCAGTCGCCGCCGCCCCGGTTGGTGGTGTCGATGCGGATCAGGCCGGAGGTGAACTCCACCACCTCGTCCAGGGCCAGCTGGTCAGCCATACTGCTCCTCCACGGCGGCAGAGACGATCGTGGTGACCGCCTTGAACGTCCTGATCCCCTCGTACATGGCGGCGCTCGTGTACGCCACCTTCCGCTCGCCGGTCCGGACCACGCCGGGGACGACGGTGGCGGCCTGCGCCAGATGCTCGGCGTCGAACTCGACGGCGACGGTGAACGGTCCGGCGTGCGACGGTTCGTGACGGACCGCCAGCTGCGCCGCCTCCTTGGCCGCCGCGCGGATGTCGGCGGCGGTCCGGGCCGGCGTCCGGCACACCGCCGCGTACCGCGACACATGGTCCTTGACGGCGACCTTCAGCGCCTCGGGGGCGTAGCCGAGGGCGTCCTCGCAGGCCACGTCGTCACCGGTGACGAGGACGACGGGGACGCCGTACTCGGCGACGACATGCGCGTTGAGCAGCCCCTCGCTGGCGCGGACGTCGTTCAGCCACACCCCGGTGATCTGGTTGGCGAGGTAGGTGTGGGCGAGGACGCCCTCCATGCCGGCGCCCGCGTGGTAGCCGACGAACGCGATGCCGTCGACGTCACCGTGCTGGACGCCCTCCACCATGGACAGCGTCTTGTGCCGGCCGGTGAGCATCTCCACCCGCTCGTCGAGCCGCTCCAGGAGCAGGTTGCGCATGGTCCAGTGGGCCTCGTTGACGAGCACCTGATCGGCGCCGCCGTCGAAGAAGCCCTCGACGGCGGCGTTCACGTCCGAGGTGAACATCGACCGGCACCGCTCCCACTGCGGCGTCCCCGGCAGCACGTCGGCGGGCCAGGTGACGCCCGTGGCACCCTCCATGTCGGCACTGATGAGGATCTTCATGCGGGCCCGTTCCCCCGCAGGTCAGAGGCTTGTCGTCCGGCTGGTGACAGCACGTCGCGACAGCATGCGGTGAGCCCTGCGGCGGTGACGGAGATCCTCATGGTGCCTCACGTTACGCGCCGACGGGGGAACTTCCTACGAGGCGGAAAGGTCGCCCGGGGCGGCCTCTGGTGTCACCACGCCTTGAGGGGGCGTCCGCCGACGCCGGTGGATGCCCCCTCTAGATCCCTGCAGCGGCCTGCGTCCCCGCGGACGCCCGCGGGCGACGGGGTCAGCGGGTGGGCGGGGCGAACTCGGGCTGGTCGAGCAGGCGCAGCCAGCTTCCGTCGGCCTGGCGCCTGACGACCTGGGCCCGTGCGCCCGCCCCGTCCTTCGGCGGGGTCGAGGTGAGGGCGATGTCGCCGCTGACCAGCGTCGGCAGCGGCTGTTCCAGCTCGAAGCGGGGACCGCCCGCCAGCACCTTCTCCCACAGCACGCGGATCGCCTCCCGCCCCACCGTTCGCTCGCCGGGCGGGTAGGCCAGCACGGCGTCCTCCTCGTAGAGCGCGGCGACCCCGGCCGCGTCACCGGCGTTGGACCGCTCGACGAACAAGCGGGTGATGTCCTCGGGCCGCATGGCCTTCTCGTACTCCGGCATGGGTTCCTCCTCGCGTCGGGCTCCGGCGCTTCTCAGCGTGCTGGCCCCTGGGCCAGAAGTCCAACAGATGGATCTTCTGCGAACTAGAATCCATGGTTATGGAACTGAGGCAGCTGGAATACTTCGTGGCAGTCGCCGAGGAGCAGAGCTTCACCCGTGCGGCCGAGCGGGTGCACATCAGCCAGTCCGGCGTCAGCGCACAGATCCGCCAGCTGGAACGGGAACTCGGTGCCGAGCTGTTCGACCGGTCGGCCCGCACCGTCACCCTCACCGTGGCGGGGAAGGCCGCGCTCGAACACGCCCGCGCCGCACTCGCCGCAGCGGGAGCGGTCGGCCAGGCGGTGGGCGAGGTGACCGACCTGATCCGGGGGCGCCTCACCGTGGGGATGGTCATCGGCTGCACCCTCACCCCGCTGTTCGACGCCCTCGCCGCGTTCCACCAGGCCCATCCCCGTGTGGAGATCACACTGCTGGAGGACAACTCCGACCGGCTGGTCGAGGGGGTGCGTACCGGCGCCGTCGACCTGGCGCTCATCGGGGCCGCGACCGCCACCCCCGACGGGCTGGACGCGCTGACCATCATCAGCGAGCGGCTCACCGCGGCGGTCCCGGCCGGACACCCCTTGGCGGAACGGAGGCGGGTCACCCTGCGCGATCTGATCGCCTACCCGATCGTGTGCATGCCGCCCGGCACGGGCATCCGCACGGTATTCGACCGGGCTTGCGCCGCACAGGGCCTCCAACCCGCGATCGCCCTGCAGGCCAGCGCCGCGGACGCCATCGCCGACCTCGCCGCCCGCGGACTCGGCGTCGCCGTCCTCAGCGAGTCGATGGCCCGGAGCCACCGCGACCGGCTCACCGTCCGCACCATCGATGACGTCGCGACACCGGCGGTGCTCGCCCTGATCTGGAAGAACACGCACAACCCCTCGGTGCGGGAGTTGCTCGTGCACAGCCGACGGGCATTCACCGGCTCCGGCCCTGATCAGCGCTAGGGCCTGTCCGCGTGCGGCGGCGGGAAGCGGGTCGTGAGTTTGTGCGGCCGAGCCCGGGATCCCACACTGGTGGTGCTCGGGGTGAGCGCGGAAGGTGTGCCATGCCCCGAACGATCTGGTCAGGTGCCATCTCATTCGGCCTGGTCACGGTACCGATCAATGTGGTCGGAGCGACCGAGGACCATTCGATCCACTTCCACCAGTACCACCTGGAGGACGGCGGCCGGGTCCGCTACCGCAAGGTGTGCGAGCTGGAGGACCGTGAGGTCGCGCAGGAGGAGATCGGCAAGGGCTATGAGCTGACCGCCACGCAGGTCATCCCGATCACGGACGAGGACCTCAGCAATCTGCCGCTGCCGACGGCGAAGGCGATCGAGATCGACGCGTTCGTGCCGCTGGAGTCCATCGACCCGATCCGGATCGCCGAGGGCTACTACCTCCAGCCCGCCGGCCAGGTCGCCGCGAAACCGTACCGGCTGCTCGTCGAGGCACTCGGCCGCTCGGCGAAGGTGGCTGTCGCGAAGTACGCCTGGTCCGGCCGCGAACGCCTCGGCCTGCTGCGCGTCCGCGATGACGTCCTGGTCCTGCACGCCATGCGCTGGCCCGACGAGATCCGCGACCCCACCGAGCTGCTCCCGGCCCCGACCGAGGTGTCGGACGAGGAGATCGAGGGGGCGCTGGCCCTGATGGACACGATGACCACCGACCGGCTCGAAGGAGAGGAGTTCCGCGACCGGTACACCGAGGCCATCGCGCAGATCATCGAGGCGAAGCGGGAGCGGAAGCCGCTTCCGGAGGCACCCGAGCCCGAGAAGCCGGCCCCGGTGCTCGACCTGATGGCCGCACTGAACGAGTCGGTGCAGAAGGCCAGGGCGTCCCGCACCGAGGACGCGGGCCCGGCCGAGGTGCACGAACTGCCCCGGCCGAAGAAGACGACCGCGAAGAAGCAGCCGGCGAAGAAGGCCGCGGCCAAGAAGACGACCGCGAAGAAGACATCGGGCCGCCGACCGCGCAGCGCGTAGAGCGAGCCGACCGGAGAGAAGGTTCCCTTGCCGCCTCATGGGCTCCATGAACTGGCGCGGCGCTCCGCCTGTCGAAACGGCCCCGCCCATCCGACCATGCCCCGGACACCCTCCGGCCGAACCGGGGGGTGTCCGAGGCGTGCGGAGAGGGAGTCCGATGTGGGCGACGGCGGCTCCGGCAGCCGACCGGCAGCCGACTTCAGTGGCCTTGAGTAACCTTCAGTGGCCTTCAGCGGCCCGTCGAACTGCCGCGTGCGAGGACGAACCAGCGGGCCGGCAGCTCGATGCGGGTGCCGTCCGCGAGGTACTCGGTCTGCGGCAGGGCCGTCTCACCGTCGGCCAGGACGGTGAGGCCGGCCCCGGAGAGCAGGCGCGGGATCTCGTCGTCGCCGGCGTCGGCGGGCGTGAGCCCGTGGTGGAAGACGCGCTGGAGCTTGGGTCCCGGGCCGCCCGGTGCGGACGCGGCGCGCTGCAGGACGTCCCGGGAGCCGGAGGTGAGTTCCACCACGAAGGCCCGGCCCTTGTCGCCTATGATCTCGGCTACGGCGGCGGCCACCGCGGGGCGCGCGTGGGGTTCGCTCTGGTGGATGACGGCCCGCATGTAGACATGGGCGTCGCCGAGCCGCTCGTGCAGGGCGCGTACGGCGTCGGTGTCGGTGAGGTCGAGTTGCTGGAACTCGACGGAATCGCCGTTCGCGGCCCGGCGGGCGTGCTCGACGGCCGCGTGCGAGAGGTCGACGCCGACGGCGCGGGCGAACCGGGTGGCCAGGTAACGGGTCTGGGTGCCGTTGCCGCAGCCGAGGTCGACGATGGTGCGGTCCCGGTCGGCGTAGGGCAGGAGCAGTTCGCTGTGCGGTCCGGCGCTGAGGGAGGGCTCGGCGTCCCAGATCGCCTCGCCGTGGCCGTCGGGAGTCTCCCCCCAGTAACTCTCCCAGTTGCTGCGGTACTTGTCCGAGACGTTCATGTGATCTCCCCACGAGTCGCTTCCGTGATCGGAATATCGCGGGGACCTACGGCGGGGCAAGAGTCGCGCGGCCACCTTCACCGGATATGGATGATCTGTTCGAACCAGACGGTCTTGCGGTGTCCGGTGGCGCTGGCACCCCACTCCCGCGCCAGTCGGCTGACCACGCGCAGGCCGCGGCCCGACTCGTCGTCGGGGCCGGCGGCGATCATGGCGGGCAGGGCGGGTTCGTCGTCGGTGACCTCGAACAGCAGCGCGTCGGTCCGGACGACCCGCAGGCCGATCCGATCGCCCCGGGTGTGCCGGACGGCATTGGTGACGACCTCGCTGACCAGCAGTTCGGCTGTCTCCACCGTCTGCGGCAGGCCCCAGTCCAGGAGCCGTTCGCGGACCAGGCGGCGGGCGCGGCCCACCTCGCGCGGGTCGGCGTCCAGCTGCCACTCCGCGACGTGTTCGTCGGGGATGCCGTTGAGGCGGGCCATGAGCAGGGCGACGTCGTCCTTGCGTCCGCCGTGGGTGTTCAGCGCGCGGATGATGGTGTCGCAGGCGTCGTCCATCGAGGCCGCGGGATGTGCGGCGGACTCGCAGAGTGCGGCCAGGCCCTCTCCGATGTCGGAGCCGCGCACCTCCACCAGGCCGTCGGTGCACAGCACCAGCCGGTCGCCGGGGGCGACCTTGACCCGGATGGCCTCGAAGGGGACACCGCCGACCCCTATCGGGGCGCCGGTGGGCAGGTCGAGGAGTTCGCTGCGGCCGTCCTCGGCGCGGACCAGCACGGGCGGGATGTGGCCGGCGTTGGCGAGGGTCAGTTCGCCGCGGATCGGGTCGTAGACCGCGTACAGGCAGGTGGCGAGGTAGTTGTCGCCGAGCCGGCGGGCCAGGTCGTCCAGGCTGCGCAGCAGTTGGGCGGGCGGGGTCTCCATGGTCGCCATGGTCTGTACGGCGGTGCGCAACTGGCCCATCATCGCGGCCGAGTTCAGGCCGTGGCCCATGACGTCACCGACCACCAGGGCGGTGCGGGAGCCGGGGAGTTTGATGGTGTCGAACCAGTCGCCGCCGATCCGGCCCAGCCGGGTGCCGGGCAGGTACCGGGTGGCGATGTCGCAGCCGGCCATCCGCGGGCTGACCTGCGGCAGCATGCTGTCCTGGAGGGTGTCGGCGACGTTCTCCTGGTAGGTGTACATGCGGGCGTTGTCGAGCACGAGGCCCGCGCGGGCGGCGAGTTCGGCGCCGGTGGTGCGGTCCATGTCGTCGAACTGCGCGCGGTCGGGGCGGCGCATCAGCACCATGAAGCCGCAGGACGACGTTGCGTGCCTTGAGCGGGACGATCAGCAGGGAGCGGCCGCGGATGAGCGGGCGGAGGTCGCGCTTCTCGAACTCGCCGGAGATGCGCTCGGACAGCTCCTCGGTGACCCGCGGGACGAGGACCGGCTCACCGGTGACCATGCACTGGTAGAACGGGGTGTGCTCGGGAAAGGCGAAGGACTCGCCGACCGGCGTGGTGTCGTCCCAGCGGCCGGGTTCGTCGTTGTGCTCGACCCACACGCGGAACATCACGGTGTGGGCGTCCGGCGGGCCGTCCGGGAAGCCCTCGCCCGCCAGCACCGCGGCGCGCAGATGGGTGCCGGCGAAGTCCGCGAACCGGGGCACGGCGGCGCTGGTGACCTCACGGATGGTCTCGCCGAGATCCAGGGAGGAGCCGATGCGGGAGCTGACCTCGTTGAGGAACTCCAGCCGTTCACGGACGGCGGCGTACTCCAGGTCCAGTTCGCCGCCGGCCGGGAGCAGCACGGCGGCCGCCGGCTCCCGTGCGACGACGGTCTCGGCGCGGACGCGGCCGGGGCGGCGCGGCACGCCCCAGTACGGCGTGACGGGGACCCGCTCGAACTGACTGAACTCCAGGACGGGATAGCCGAGTTCGAGGACCTGCGCGACGATGCGGGCGCTGAGGCCCGGCCCCATGTTGGGCAGGATGTCGGGCAGCCGCCGTTCGAGATCCTCGGAGGCGGGGAGTTCGGTGTGGCGGGCGAAGCCGGGCGAGATGCGCTCGGCGGTCTCGTCGTCGTAGCCGCGTTCGTCGCGCAGCCGGGTGGCGTCGGCGGCGAGCACGAGCAGCCGGGAGGGGTCCGGGCCGACCAGCGGGTAGGCCCACCACAGGACGTCGATCCGCTCGGCGTCGGACGCCTGCCGGGGCGGGCGGAGGCGGGCGCGGCCGGCCGTCGGGTAGCCGGAGTGTCCGCCGAGCGAGGACTCCAGGTCGGGGCCCGGTCCGTCGTACCCGAAGTGGGCGTCGGCTGCGGTCCGGTCCCGCGGCTCGTGCGGGTCCTCGGGAAGCGCACCGGAGACCGGCAGCAGGTCCGCCGCGGGATGACCGACGGCGTCCTCCCTGTCCACGCCGAACAGCCGGCGCGCGCCGCTGCTCCAGTGGGACACCAGACCGGCGCGGTCGACGACGACCACGGCCAGCGGAATCCGGCCCGCGGCGGTTTCGCCGATGCCGCGCCCGGGAGGTGTGTCCCGCTCGCTGCCACGGTCCATGGCCCAGGCCCTCTCTCCCCACGGCTGTCCGCAAACGATCTGTGCCGCCCGCCACTACGGTACGGCGGCGCCCGGTCGCGATGTGCGGCAATCCTGGAATTGGTGTCACCGGATGCCACCGGCGCACTGCCCGGCGCGCCGCGTGCGCCCCGTCAGTCCTCGTGCCCCAGCTGGAGGTCCCGCTCGGTGCGGCCACCGCCCGCGACCTGCAGCACCGTGGCGACCGGCGGGTAACCGGCGGCGATGACGGTGTACTCCCCGGAGGAGAGATCGACGAACCGGAACGTTCCGTCGGCTCCGGTGGTGAGGGTGTCGACGACGTTGCCGGCGGCGTCGAGCAGGGTCACCCGGGCGTCCTCCACGGCGCGTCCCCCGCTGGCCCGGACAGTCCCCCTGAGCACCGCGCCGCCCGCGAGTTCGACGTCCTGCCGGGTCTCCCGGGAGGCCTGCACGCTGACCGGGAGCGCGGCGGGCCGGAAGGCGGGGGCGCTGGCGGCGAGGGTGTACTCACCGGCGACCAGCTCCGTGATGACGTAGCCGCCCTCACGTCCGCTGCGGGTGGCGGAGACGACCTCGCCGTGCACGTTGGTGAGGGTGACGATGGCGTCCCGGACGGGGCTGCCGTCGGCGGTGAGCACACTGCCGGCGAGGCGCCCGGCGCCGCCGAGGACGACGTCGAGCTCGACGGGGCGTTCGCCGACGGTGACGGAGACGGCCTGCGGCTGGTGTCCGCCGGCGGCGGCGATCAGCACGTACGCCCCGGAGCCGGGCGTGCTGAGCGCGTACCGCCCGTCCTCGCCGCTGGCGCCCCGGCCGATCTGCTGCCCGGCGACGTCGATGAGGGTGAGCGCCGCGCGGGGCACCACGGTGCCGTCGGGGTGCTGCACCGTGCCGCAGACGGGGATGCCGGCGGCGTACGACGAGCGGGGCGGGACGGCGCCGCCCCCGGCCGAGGGCTGGATGCGGGCCTGCGGGATGGGGGCGTTCACCGGTGCGGTCTCCTGGTCGGTGGCGGGGGCGTTGTGGGACACCAGTGGTTTCTCCTTGAGGAAGAAGGCGACGAGCATGCCGAGGGCGAGCACCGGGACGAGGTACAGGAAGATCCGCGGCATCGCGTCCGCGTAGGCGCGGATGTAGGCGTCGCGCAGGGCCGGGGGCAGCGCGTGCACGAGCTGCGGGGTGAGGGAGTCGGCGTCGGGCAGCCCGGTGCCGGCGCGCGCGGGCAGTTCCTCGCGCAGGGCGCCGGCGAGCCGGTCGGCGAAGAGGGTGCCGAAGACGGCGGCGCCGACGCTGCCGCCGATCTGCCGGAAGTAGTTGTTGGCGCTGGTGGCGCTGCCGAGGTCGGCGGGGCGCACGGAGTTCTGCACGGCGAGGACGAGGACGGGCATCACCAGGCCGATGCCGGCGCCGAGGACGGCCATCCAGATGCTGTACTGCCACCGGGGCGTGTCGGTCTGGAGCCGGGACAGCAGCCACATGCCGACGGTGGAGACGGCGCCGCCGAGCACGGGGTAGATCCGGTAGCGGCCGGTGTGGCTGATGAGCTGCCCGCCGATGATCGAGGCGCCGACGATCCCGGCCATCATGGGCAGCATCAGCAGCCCGGACTCGGTGGCGCTGGCCCCGTCGACCATCTGCAGGAAGGTGGGCAGATAGCTGGCGGCGCCGAACAGGGCGACGCCGATCACCAGGCCGACCAGTCCGCTGACGTTGAACACGGAGTCGCGGAACAGCCGCAGGGGGATGAGGGGTTCGGCGGCGAAGCGCTCGGCGGCCAGGAAGAGGACGGTGGCGAGCAGGGCTCCGGCGCCGAGGCCGAGGATCTCCCGGGAGTCCCAGGCGTATTCGGTGCCGCCCCAGCTGGTGAGCAGGACCAGGCAGGTGGAGGCGGCGGCGAGCAGCAGCGCGCCGAGGACGTCGAGCCGGGCGCGCGCACGCGGCCGGGGGAGCTTCAGCACGACGCTGATGACGGCGAGGGTGACCAGGCCGAAGGGGACGTTGATGTAGAAGCACCAGCGCCAGGAGAGGTGGTCGGTGAAGTAGCCGCCGAGCAGCGGGCCGGCGACGGAGGCGAGGCCGAACGCGGCGCCGATGAGGCCCATGTACCGGCCGCGCTCCCGGGGCGGCACGATGTCGGCGATGATCGCCTGCACGCCGATCATGAGCCCGCCCGCGCCGACGCCCTGGACGGCGCGGTAGACGATCAGCTGGTCCATGGTCCCGGCCCGGCCGGCGAGCGCGGAGCCGACGACGAAGACGGCGATGGCGAACTGGAAGACGCCCTTGCGGCCGACCAGGTCGCCGAGTTTGCCGTACAGGGGCAGGCCGATGGTGGAGGTGAGCAGATAGGCGGTGATCGCCCAGGACATCTTGTCCAGGCCGTGCAGTTCGCCGACCACCTTCGGCAGGGCGGTGGCGACGATCATCTGGTCCAGCGCGGCCAGCAGCAGCGCCAGCATCAGTCCGAGGAAGACCAGCCGGACCCGGCGGGGCCCGAGTCCGGCGGCCGGTCCGGGGGGCGGCGGCGCTGCGGCGGCCGTCTCCTCCTCCTCGCCCGCCGCCGGTGCCACGGCCGGCTCGTGCTTCACCAGAGTCGTCCCGCCCACGAACCGCTCCCCTCGTCACAGCTGTCACATTTCCCGCGTAAGGCGACAACTGCGATCAACTGCGGTGAGTTACGGCCCGATCCGTTCCGGGGCGGACATCCACCCGAACCGGTGAAGGGGTCAACCGGGCGTCAACACCCTTCCACCGGCGGGCTCTTGGGCTACTTCTCGACTTCTGCGGCGAGGTTGGCGAGCAGCGCGTCGTAGATCCGGCCGAGGCCCTTGGGCGCGAAGGTCTTCTCGAAGAAGCCGCCGATGCCGCCGGCGCCCTGCCAGGTGGTGGTGACGACCACGCGGGAGCTTCCCTCGCCCGCGGGGGTGACGCGCCAGGTGGTGACCATGGAGGAGTTGCGGTCCTTCTCCACCAGCTCGCCCTCGGTGGGCTCGCTGACCTCCAGCAGGCAGTCACGCACCCGCTTGCTGGTGGCCTGGAGCTTCCAGTGGACGAGGGTGCCCTCGCCGTCGCCGCCCTCGCGCACCTCGTACTCGCTGAAGTGCTCGGGCAGCAGCTTCTGCCGGGTGCCGCGGTAGTCGGCGAGGGCGTCGAACACCTTCTCCGCGTCCGCCGCGACGACCCGCTCCGTAGTGGCCTCGACCTGCGCCATTGCGTTCCTCCAGGACCTGGTTGCTCGGGGTTGGGGCAAGCCAACCACCCCGGCGCCCGGCCGCCCAAATCGGGGTTCGCACGATCATGGGAACAGATGTTCTATTGTGTGGGCAGCACGAGCGAGGAGGCGTCATGCGCTGGGAGAACCTCACGGACGAGAGCGAACACGGCCGGCCCGCCGACGCCGGGCTGTTCGGCGCGGACGCCGTGACCACCCGCACGTTCGACACACCCGAGTTCCGCGGGATCACCTTCCACGAGGTGCGGGCGCGCTCGGTGCTGAACCGGGTGCCGGGCGCCTCGCGCATGCCGTTCGAATGGACGGTCAACCCCTACCGCGGCTGCACGCACGCGTGCGTGTACTGCTTCGCCCGCAAGACCCACGGCTACCTGGACCTCGACACCGGCATCGGATTCGACACCCAGATCGTGGTCAAGGTGAACGCCCCCGAGGTGCTGCGCCGCCAGCTCGGCTCGCGCCGCTGGCAGGGAGAGCACGTGGCGATGGGCACGAACGTCGACTGCTACCAGCGCGCCGAGGGCCGGTACCAGCTGATGCCGGGCATCATCTCCGCGCTCACCGACCACGCCAACCCGTTCTCCATCCTCACCAAGGGCACCCTGATCCTGCGCGACCTGGAGCTGCTGGTCCGGGCCTCGGAGGTGACGGACGTGGGCATCTCGGTCTCCGTCGGCTTCCTGGACACCGAGCTGTGGCGCACGGTGGAACCGGGCACGCCCGCGCCCGAACGCCGGCTGGACGTCGTACGCGCCCTCGGGGAACACGGCATCGGCTGCGGGGTGCTCATGGCGCCCGTGATCCCGTTCCTGAGCGACCACCCGGACCGGTTGCGGGAGACGGTACGGGCCATCGCGGCCGCCGGGGCCACCTCCGTCACCCCTCTCGTGCTGCACCTGCGCCCGGGCGCCCGGGAGTGGTTCACGGCCTGGCTCGGGCAGCACCATCCGCACCTGGTACGCCGGTACGAGCGCCTCTACGCGGAGGGCGCCTACGCGCCCAAGTGGTACCAGCGCCGGATCACCCGTCAGGTGCACGACCTGGCGCGGGAGTACGGCATCGGGCCCACGCGCGCGGGCCAGGCCCGCCGGATCCGTCCGGCCGGGCCGGCGCCCGCCCCCGCCGGAGCGGAACCGGTCCAGCTGAGCCTCATGTGAGTGCTGCCGAGTGCTCTCCAGGCGTTAGGGCGCATCCCACGGCCCAATAGGGTCAAGTATCTCCGCAACGGGTTCTTCGGGGTCCCGAGACCGGGACGATCCGGCGAGAGCCGTGAGCCTCGCGGTTCGCCGAAACCCTCCGTCCCGGGAGGACCCGTATGAGAACACGCGCAGCCGCGCTGTGCGCAGCCGCCGCCGTGGTGGCGGGTGCGCTCACCGCCGTTCCCGCCCAGGCCGGCACCGGCCCCGCCGCCGTGCCGAAGGCCGCCTGGAAGAAGTGCGGCACCCGCGACCACCCCACGCTCCAGTGCGCCGCCGTGCGGGTGCCGCTGGACCACGCGAACCCGTCGGGCCGGCGGATCACGCTCGCCCTGACCCGCGTCCCGCACACCGCGCGGGCCTTTCAGGGCCCGCTGCTGGTCAACCCCGGCGGCCCCGGCGGCAGCGGTCTGGCCCTCGCCGGGTTCGTCGCCTCGGCGCTGCCGAGGAGCGTGGCGGCCCGGTACGACGTCGTCGGCTTCGACCCGCGCGGGGTCGGCCGCAGCAGGCCGGCCCTGAACTGCGTGCCCGGCCACTTCAGGCCCGGCCGCCCCGACTCCGTGCCGGCCACCCCCGCGCTGGAGCGGGCGAACACCGACCGCGCCAGGTCCTTCGCCGCGGCGTGCGGCCGGAAGTACGCCGACGTACTGCCCTACATGGACACGGTCAGCGCGGCCCGGGACCTGGACACCGTCCGGCAGGCCCTGGGCGCACCGAGGATCAGCTACTTCGGCTACTCCTACGGCACCTACCTGGGCGCGGTGTACGCGAAGCTGTACCCCCGGCGGGTCCACCGGCTGGTACTGGACTCGATCGTCGACCCGACCGGCGTCTGGTACCAGGACAACCTCGGCCAGGAGTACGCCTTCAACGACCGCCACCGCGCGCTGATGGCCTGGATCGCGGCACACGACGCCGACTACCGGCTCGGCAGGGACCCGGAGAGGATCGAGGCCCGCTGGTACGCGATGCGGGCGGCGCTGGCGAGGAAGCCGGCCGGCGGCAAGGTCGGCGCCGCGGAGCTGGAGGACACCTTCACACCCGGCGGCTACTACAACGGCTACTGGCCCTACCTCGCCGACGCGTTCGCGGCCTACGCGCGCCGGGGGGTCACCGGACCGCTGGTGGAGGCGTACGAGAACTTCGCCGCCATGGACGCCTCGGGCGACAACGGCTACAGCGTCTACACGGCGGTGCAGTGCCGTGACGCGGGCTGGCCGCGCGGCTGGAACCGGTGGCGGGCGGACGCCTGGGAGGTCTACGCCAAGGCTCCCCTGATGGCCTGGAACAACACCTGGTACAACGCGCCGTGCGCGTTCTGGCCGACGGCCCCGCTGCGGCGGGTGAACATCGCCAACGGCAAGCTGCCGCCGGCGCTGCTGCTCCAGGCGACCGACGACGCCGCGACCCCCTACGCCGGTGCCGTCACGGTGCACGGGCTGCTGGCCCGCTCCAGCCTGGTGGTCGAGCAGGGCGGCGGCAACCACGGCGTCACGCTGAGCGGCAACAGGTGCCTGGACGGGTATCTGGCCGCCTATCTGACCGACGGCCGGCTGCCGCACGGCACCGGGACGGTCGACGCGGTCTGCGCCAAGTCACCGGACCCGAAACCGCTGACGTCGAAGGCGGCGTCGGCGAGGTCCCGCGGCTCGGCCCTGCACGGACTGCTGGGCCTGCGCCGCTGAGTGTGCCGCCGGACGTGCCGCGCCCGGCGGCCGGAAAATGCCGGGCGGTGCCGGAGGGCGGTTCCCTAGGGTTCCGTCATGGACGAGCCCCGCACGCACATCCGCCCCATGACACGTGCCGACTGCGACCGCGTCTCCGAGATCCGGATCCGCGGCTGGCAGCACGCCTACCGGGGGCTCATGCCGCAGCCGTACCTGGACGGCCTCAGCGTCACGGCGGACGCCGAACGGCGCCGGGCCCGGTTCGGGCGGGGCGGCGGCCCGGTGGTGAACCTGGTCGCCGAGCAAGGCGGCCGGGTGCTCGGGTGGGCGGCGCACGGGCCGTACCGGGACGGTGGGGCGGACACCGGCGACGCCGAGCTGTACGCGCTCTACGTCGACCCGGCGCACCTCGGCCGCGGGATCGGGCGGGAGCTGCTCACCGCGTCGGTCGAGCGGTGCCCGGCGTATCCGCGCATGCTTCTGTGGGTCCTCAAGGACAACGTGTCCGCCCGCCGCTTCTACGAGCGTGCCGGGTTCCGGGCCGACGGCGCCGAGGAGCCCTTCGAGGCGGACGGCGTACCGGTGCCCGAGGTGCGGTACGCCCGCGTCCTAGGGCCTGTCTGACGAGGCGTCACCTCGGTTGGCCCTGCGGGAGGCGGGCCAGTGCGTGCACCGCCGCCTCCGCGAGCACCGGGTGCGCCAGGGCCTCGGTCAGCACCCGCCGGGCGCGGGCGTCGCCGAGCGCGCCCAGTCCCTCCACGCAGGCGAGGGCGACCCGCCGGTACGGGTCGTGCGGGCGCAGCCGCCGCTCCAGGGTGGTGATCAGCGCGGGAACGGACTCCGGGGCGCGCAGGGCGGCCAGGAGCCGTACCGGGTGCAGGGCGTAGGCGACGCGGAGTTCGTTGGTGGCGAGGGCGGCGGCGGCCCGGGCCGTGCGCGGATCGCCGAGGCGGGCGAGGGCGTGCGCGGCGGAGGCGCAGCGCGGCGGGTCGCGGTGGTTGAGCAGCAGCACCAACGCCTCGAAGGCGCGCCGGTCGCCCGCGCGGCCGAGGCGGAACGCGGCCAGTTCCCGGGCCCACAGCGGCTGTCCGGGCGCGGTGAGGACCTCGGCCAGCTCGTCGTGGTCCCCGGTGGCCAGCAGGCGCTCGAACGCCGCCGACCCGCCCGACTCCTGCCGTAAGCGTTCCGTGAGCGATCGCAACTCTTCGTCCACGAGGTCCAGCGTAGAGGGGTTGCGCGGGCCGGGGGAGCTACATCACAAAGTCCGGGGACTAGCGCGCTCGTTACTCGCCGGTTAAGCTCAGACGAGCGAGAAAACCTCTCGCCTTGCCGCTGGCGCCGGTTTGGTGACGCAGCCGTCGCGAGCGAGTTCTGTCGGTTCGGTACGCCATACGTACCGCAGTACGACCCGGCTTCGGGACAGAGCCGGTCGGAAGTCCCGCCGTTCCCGGGCGTGTGCACGCCCGCGGCACCGGCAGCACCGGGCGTGTGCGCTCGCAGCCCGGCAACACCCGCACTCCGCACGCACCGTGGTGCGTCCTCCCGGGCGCACCCGGCGCGTTCCTCGTCGTCACCCTCATTCCTGGAGTCCCGCGATGGCCACTCCCCTGTCCGACACCCCTCTGTCCCCGCTCTCCCCGCTCAGGACGATCGCCGTCGTCGGCCTCGGCACCATGGGCACCGGTATCGCCGAGGTCCTCGCGCGGGCCGGCCGTGAGGTGATCGGCATCGACCTCAGCGAGGCCCGCACCGGCGAGGCGCTCGCCGTCCTCCGGGCCGCCACCGCCCGTGCCGTGGCACGCGGCCGGCTCACCGAGGAGCAGCGTGCCGCGGCACTGGCCCGGGTGCGCACCGCCACCGACCTCACCGCGGCGGCCGACGCCGACCTCGTCATCGAGGTGGCCCCGGAGTCGTACGAGATCAAGCACCAGATCTTCCGGGAGCTGGACGGCATCGTGCGCCCGGAGACGATCCTCGCGACGGGCACCAACGCGCTGTCGGTGACCCGGCTCGCCGCCGACTCGGCCCGCCCCGAACGCGTGCTCGGCCTGCACTTCTTCAACCCGGCGCCGGCCATGAAGCTGGTCGAGGTGGTCTCCTCGGTGCTGACCGCGCCGCAGGCCGTGGCCGCCGTCACCGACCTCGCGGTCGAGCTGGGCAAGGAGCCGGTCGCGGTCGGCGACCGGCCGGGCTTCGTCGCGGACGGGCTGCTCTTCGGCTACCTGAACCAGGCCGCCGCGATGTACGAGGCCAGGTACGCCTCGCGCGAGGACATCGACGCCGCCATGCGGCTCGGCTGCGGTCTGCCCATGGGCCCGCTCGCCCTGCTGGACCTGATCGGCGTCGACACCGCCCGTACGGTCCTGGAGGCGATGTACGCCGAGTCCCGGGACCGGCTGCACGCCCCCGCCCCGATCCTCAAGCAGCTCAGCGAGGCGGGGCTGACGGGCCGCAAGGCCGGGCGCGGCTTCTACACCTACGAGGCGCCGGGGAGCGGCACGGTCGTGCCGGACGCGCTGACCCCGGCGGAGGGCGGCACCGCCGCCGCGGGCCGCGTGGTCCGCTCGGTCGGTGTCGCGGGTTCCGGGACCATGGCCTCCGGTATCGCCGAGGTGTTCGCCAAGGCCGGCTACCAGGTGGTCCTGGCCGCCCGCAGCGAGGAGAAGGCCCAGGCGGCCAAGGCCCGCATCGGCAAGTCCCTGGCCCGCTCCGTCGACAAGGGCCGGCTGACCGCGGAGGCCGCCGCGCAGATCCTGGACCTGATCGCTCCGGCCGGCTCCTACGACGCCTTCGCGGACGTCGACCTGGCCGTCGAGGCGGTCGCGGAGGACCTGGAGGTCAAGCGGCAGCTGTTCGGGACGCTGGACAAGGTGTGCAAGCCGGGCGCGGTCCTGGCCACCACCACCTCGTCGCTGCCCGTCGTCGCCTGCGCCCGGGCCACCTCGCGCCCGCAGGACGTGATCGGCATGCACTTCTTCAACCCGGCGCCGGCCATGAAGCTGGTCGAGGTCGTGCGCACGGTGCTGACCGCGGACGACGTGCACGCGACGGTCCGCGAGGTCTGCGGCCGGATCAGGAAGCACGCGGTCGACTGCGGGGACCGTGCGGGCTTCATCGTGAACGCGCTGCTCTTCCCGTACCTCAACAACGCGATCAAGATGGTCCAGGAGCACTACGCGACCCTGGACGACATCGACGCGGCGATGAGGCTGGGCGGCGGTTACCCGATGGGCCCGTTCGAGCTGCTGGACGTGGTCGGCCTGGACGTCTCGCTGGCCATCGAGAAGGTGCTGCACCGCGAGTTCCGCGACCCCGGCCTGGCGCCGGCGCCGCTGCTGGAGCACCTGGTGGCCGCGGGCTGCCTCGGCCGCAAGACCGGCCGCGGTTTCCGCGAGTATGCCCGCCGCTGACGGCGTCGGCGACTGGTTCCGGACGGAGCAGGACTGGGGCGGGCTGCTCGACCCGGGGGGCTCTCCCCCGCCCGGCCGGCCCGGCGGTCCCCCGCCCTCCACGGGCGGGGGGCACCCCGGACCTGCGCACCGAGCTGCGCGCATGCAGTACGTTCGGGTCATGTCCCAGCCCGCCAAGTCCTCACGTACGCCAGCTACGCCCGACGCGCCGGAAAGTGCCGCAGGCAGCCGCGCCGCCGCCCAGCGGCTCAAAATGCGCCGGGAACTGGCGGCAGCGGCCATGGAGCTGTTCGCGACCAAGGGGTACGAAGCCACCACCGTCGACGAGATCGCCGCCGCCGCCGGGGTCGCCCGGCGCACCTTCTTCCGCCACTTCCGCTCCAAGGAAGAGGCGATCTTCCCGGACCACGACGACACCCTGATCCGCGCGGAGGCGGTCCTCAACGCCGCCCCCGCGCACGAGCATCCGCTCGACACCGTGTGCCGTGGCATCAAAGAGGTCATGAAGATGTACGCGGCGCGGCCGGAGATCTCCGTCGCCCGCTACAAGCTCACGCGCGAGGTGCCCACGCTGCGCGAGGCCGAGATCGCCTCCGTGGCCCGCTACGAGCGCCTGTTCACCCGCTATCTGCTCGGCCACTTCGACGAGCACGCGCACGCCGACGACGCCAACGACGACCCGCTGCTGGCCGAGGTCGCCGCGTCGGCCGTGGTCACGGCCCACAACCACGTCCTCAGGCGCTGGCTGCGGGCGGGCGGCCAGGGCGACGTGGAGAACCAGCTCGACCACGCCTTCGCGATCGTGCGCAAGACCTTCGGCACCGGCATCGGGGCCGGCCGCGGCCCGGCCGCCGGGCCGGCCGCCACGACCGCCCCGGCCACGGTCTCCGCGCACGGCGAGGTGCTGGTGACGGTCGCCCGTACCGATGCCCCGCTGGCAGAGGTCATGCGGACCATCGAGGAGGCGCTGAAGGAGCGCTGACCGCTCCGCTCAGCTGTGTCGACGGCCACCCTTCGGGGTGGCCGTTTTGGCATGCCAGGGGCTGGTTTCTGCAAGTTTTCAGAGCGCGTTCGATCGATCATCGCTCATTTGTTACGTAAAGATTTCATCTGAGAGGAAGTTCTGGCACTCAGTGCCTTGCCGACTGACACGCGGTGTCATACGTTGATGGTGTCCGGGCGGCCGGCGAGCAGAGACCTCTCGTTCGCCGGCTGTCCCCGCAAGCACATGGCTTGCGCGCCCGGACGCCTGCGTCACAGGCAACCTCCCGCGCCACAAAGCGCTGCCGAAGCACCACCGAGCCGAACCGACGGCACACCCCGAAACCCTCAGCAGCTCATCGCAGCACCGACGAACCCGTAGGCGCCCCTCCCCCAGGGCGCTCACCGCCGGAGGCAACACCGTGACCGTGAAGGACATCCTGGACGCGATCCAGTCGAAGGACGCCACGTCCGCCGACTTCGCCGCTCTGCCGCTCCCCGACTCGTACCGCGCGATCACCGTGCACAAGGACGAGACGGAGATGTTCGCGGGCCTCGAGACCCGTGACAAGGACCCGCGCAAGTCGATCCACCTCGACGAGGTCCCCGTGCCCGAGCTGGGCCCGGGCGAGGCCCTGGTGGCCGTCATGGCCTCCTCGGTCAACTACAACTCGGTGTGGACCTCGATCTTCGAGCCGCTGTCCACGTTCGGGTTCCTGGAGCGCTACGGCCGCACCAACGAGCTGGCCAAGCGCCACGACCTGCCGTACCACATCATCGGCTCCGACCTCGCGGGCGTCGTCCTGCGCACCGGCCCCGGAGTCAACGCCTGGAAGCCCGGCGACGAGGTCGTCGCCCACTGCCTGTCCGTCGAGATGGAATCCTCCGACGGCCACAACGACACCATGCTCGACCCCGAGCAGCGCATCTGGGGCTTCGAGACGAACTTCGGCGGCCTCGCCGAGATCGCCCTGGTCAAGTCCAACCAGCTGATGCCGAAGCCGGCCCACCTCAGCTGGGAGGAGGCCGCGGCCCCCGGCCTGGTCAACTCCACCGCCTACCGCCAGCTCGTCTCCCGCAACGGCGCCGGCATGAAGCAGGGCGACAACGTCCTGATCTGGGGCGCGAGCGGCGGACTCGGCTCGTACGCCACCCAGTTCGCGCTGGCCGGCGGCGCCAACCCGATCTGTGTCGTCTCCAGCGAGCAGAAGGCGGACATCTGCCGCTCGATGGGCGCCGAGTCGATCATCGACCGCAGCGCCGAGGGCTACCGGTTCTGGAAGGACGAGACCACCCAGGACCCGAAGGAGTGGAAGCGCTTCGGCAAGCGCATCCGCGAACTCACCGGCGGCGAGGACATCGACATCGTCTTCGAGCACCCCGGCCGCGAGACCTTCGGCGCGAGCGTCTTCGTCACCCGCAAGGGCGGCACCATCACCACCTGCGCCTCGACCTCGGGCTACATGCACGAGTACGACAACCGCTACCTGTGGATGTCGCTCAAGCGGATCATCGGCTCCCACTTCGCCAACTACCGCGAGGCGTGGGAGGCCAACCGCCTGATCGCCAAGGGCAAGATCCACCCGACGCTCTCGAAGGTGTACTCCCTGGAGGACACCGGGCAGGCCGCCCACGACGTCCACCGCAACGCGCACCAGGGCAAGGTCGGCGTGCTGTGCCTCGCGCCCGAGGAGGGCCTGGGCGTGCGCGACGAGGACATGCGCGCGAAGCACATCGACGCCATCAACCGCTTCCGGAACATCTGAGGGCCTTAGATGACAGAGCGTCAGAAGGACCGTCCGTGGCTCATGCGGACCTACGCCGGTCACTCGACGGCGGAGGCGTCCAACGAGCTGTACCGGCGCAACCTCGCCAAGGGCCAGACCGGTCTGTCGGTGGCGTTCGACCTGCCGACGCAGACCGGCTACGACTCCGACCACATCCTCGCCCGCGGCGAGGTCGGCCGGGTGGGCGTGCCCGTCGCGCACCTCGGTGACATGCGCCGGCTGTTCCAGGACATCCCCCTGGAGCAGATGAACACCTCGATGACGATCAACGCCACCGCCATGTGGCTGCTGGCGCTCTATCAGGTCGTCGCCGAGGAGCAGGGCGCGGACATCACCCGGCTCCAGGGCACGACCCAGAACGACATCGTCAAGGAGTACCTGTCCCGCGGGACGCACGTCTTCCCGCCGGGTCCCTCGCTCCGCCTGACGACGGACATGATCGCGTACACGGTCACCCACATGCCGAAGTGGAACCCGATCAACATCTGCAGCTACCACCTGCAGGAGGCCGGGGCCACGCCGGTGCAGGAGATCGCGTACGCGATGTCCACCGCGATCGCCGTCCTGGACGCCGTGCGTGACTCCGGACAGGTGCCCGAGGAGCGCATGGGTGACGTGGTCGCGCGGATCTCCTTCTTCGTGAACGCGGGCGTCCGCTTCATCGAGGAGATGTGCAAGATGCGGGCGTTCAGCCGCATCTGGGACACGATCACGCGGGACCGGTACGGCATCGAGAACCCCAAGCAGCGCCGCTTCCGTTACGGCGTCCAGGTCAACTCCCTCGGCCTGACCGAGGCGCAGCCGGAGAACAACGTCCAGCGGATCGTGCTGGAGATGCTCGCGGTGACCCTCTCCAAGGACGCACGCGCGCGTGCCGTGCAGCTGCCCGCCTGGAACGAGGCCCTCGGCCTGCCCCGGCCCTGGGACCAGCAGTGGTCGCTGCGCATCCAGCAGGTGCTCGCCTACGAGAGCGACCTGCTGGAGTACGAGGACATCTTCGAGGGCTCGAAGGTGATCGAGGCGAAGGTGGACCAGCTGGTCGCGGACACCCTCGCGGAGATCGACCGCATCGAGGAGATGGGCGGCGCGATGGCCGCCGTGGAGTCCGGCTACCTGAAGTCGCAGCTGGTCGCCTCGCACGCCGAGCGCCGGGCCCGGATCGAGTCCGGCCAGGAGAAGATCATCGGTGTCAACATCTTCGAGGGCACCGAGCCGAACCCGCTGACGGCCGACCTGGACACCGCGATCCAGACGGTGGACCCGGCGGTCGAGGCCCGGGTCGTGGAGTCGCTCCAGCGCTGGCGGGACACCCGCTACCAGCCGCCGTTCAACCACCCGCGCCCCTGCAAGGCGCTGGAGCGGCTGAAGGAGGCCGCGAAGGGCACCGACAACCTGATGGAGGCCACGCTGGAGTGCGCCCGTGCCGGGGTCACGACCGGCGAGTGGGCGGGGGCCCTGCGGGAGGTGTTCGGTGAGTTCCGCGCGCCGACCGGAGTGTCGTCGGCGCCGGTGGCCGTCCCGGCGGAGGAGGGCTCGGCCATGGCCGAGGTCCGCGCCAGGGTGGACGGCACCGCCCGCGACCTGGGCGTCGGCAAACTCCGCTTCCTGGTCGGCAAGCCGGGCCTGGACGGGCACTCCAACGGTGCCGAGCAGATCGCCGTCCGCGCCCGCGACGCCGGCTTCGAGGTGGTCTACCAGGGCATCCGGCTCACCCCCGAGCAGATCGTGGACGCGGCGCTCGCCGAGGACGTCCACGCGGTCGGCCTGTCGATCCTCTCCGGTTCGCACGCCCAGCTGGTCCCGGACGTACTCCAGCGGCTGCGTGTGGCCGGTGCCACAGATATACCCGTGATCGCGGGTGGCATCATCCCCAACGGTGACGCCGAACAGCTCAGGGCCGCCGGTGTGGCCGCGGTGTTCACCCCGAAGGACTTCGACATCACCGGGATCATCGGCCGCATCGTCGACGAGATCCGGAAAGCGAACAAGCTCGACCCCCTGGAGGTCCCCGCATGACGACCGTCAACCGCCTTCGCCCGCGCCGCTCCTGTCTGGCGGTCCCGGGAAGCAACCCGCGCTTCCTGGAGAAGGCGCAGGGTCTCCCGGCGGACCAGGTCTTCCTCGACCTGGAGGACGCGTGCGCGCCGCTCGCCAAGCCCGAGGCGCGGCACACCATCGTCAAGTTCCTCAACGAGGGCGACTGGACCGGCAAGACGCGCGTCGTGCGGGTCAACGACTGGACGACCGAGTGGACGTACCGCGACGTCGTCACGGTCGTCGAGGGCGCCGGCCAGAACCTCGACTGCATCATGCTGCCGAAGGTGCAGAACGCCCAGCAGATCGTCGCGCTGGACCTGCTGCTCACCCAGATCGAGAAGACCATGGGCTTCGAGGTCGGCCGGATCGGCATCGAGGCGCAGATCGAGAACGCGCAGGGCCTGAACAACGTCAACGAGATCGCGCAGGCCTCCCCGCGCATCGAGACGATCATCTTCGGCCCGGCCGACTTCATGGCCTCCATCAACATGAAGTCGCTCGTCGTGGGCGAGCAGCCGCCCGGCTACCCGGCGGACGCCTACCACTACATCCTGATGAAGATCCTGATGGCCGCCCGCGCCAACGACCTCCAGGCGATCGACGGCCCCTACCTGCAGATCCGCAACGTCGACGGCTACCGCGAGGTGGCCGGCCGCGCCGCGGCCCTCGGCTTCGACGGCAAGTGGGTGCTGCACCCGGGCCAGGTCGAGGCGTCCAACGAGATCTTCTCGCCCTCCCAGGAGGACTACGACCACGCCGAGCTGATCCTGGACGCGTACGACTACTACACGTCGGAGGCGGGCGGCAAGAAGGGCTCCGCGATGCTCGGCGACGAGATGATCGACGAGGCCAGCCGCAAGATGGCCCTGGTCATCGCGGGCAAGGGGCGCGCCGCCGGCATGCGGCGCACCGGCAAGTTCGAGATCCCGGAGGCCTGAGCGCGATGCAGTTCGGACGCACCTACGAGGAGTTCGAGGTCGGGGCGACGTACAAGCACTGGCCGGGCAAGACGGTCACGGAGTACGACGACCACCTGTTCTGTCTCCTCACCATGAACCACCACCCGCTCCACATGGACACGAACTATGCGGAGAAGACGACGGACTTCGGCAAGAACGTCGTCGTCGGGAACTACGTCTACTCCCTCCTGCTCGGCATGTCCGTGCCGGACGTCTCCGGCAAGGCGATCGCCAACCTGGAGATCGAGTCGCTCAGGCACGTGGCGCCGACCTTCCACGGCGACACGATCTACGGTGAGACGACCGTGCTCGACAAGTGGCCGTCGAAGTCGAAGAACGACCGCGGGATCGTCCATGTCGAGACCAAGGGCTACAAGCAGGACGGCACCCTGGTGTGCGTCTTCCGCCGCAAGGTGATGGTGCCCACCGAGACGTACATCAAGGAGCGCGGCGGCGAGCAGCCCGGCCGCCCGGAGCTGTCCGCACCCGCGGAGAAGAAGTCGGAGAAGTAAGCCATGGCCCGTCTCGCCCAGACCGCCGGTCTGACCGACGTCCAGCAGGAGATCCTCTCCACCGTGCGGGACTTTGTCGACAAGGAGATCATCCCTGTCGCGACCGGGCTGGAGCACCGCGACGAGTACCCGCAGCAGATCGTGGACGGCCTGAAGGAGCTCGGCCTGTTCGGACTGATGATCCCCGAGGAGTACGGGGGTCTGGGCGAGTCGCTGCTCACCTACGCGCTGTGCGTGGAGGAGATCGCCCGCGGCTGGATGTCGGTGTCCGGCATCATCAACACGCACTTCATCGTCGCGTACATGCTCAAGCAGCACGGCACGCAGGAGCAGAAGGACCACTTCCTGCCCCGTATGGCCGCCGGCGACATCCGGGGGGCCTTCTCGATGTCGGAGCCGGGCCTCGGCTCCGACGTGTCGGCGATCACCTCGAAAGCGGTCAAGGACGGCGACGAGTACGTCCTGAACGGCCAGAAGATGTGGCTGACGAACGGCGGCACGTCCTCGCTCGTGGCCGTTCTCGTGCGAAGTGACGAAGGACACCCCGAGGGCACGGCCCCGCACAAGTCGATGACGACCTTCCTGGTGGAGAAGGAGCCCGGCTTCGGCGAGGTGCGCCCCGGCCTCACCATCCCGGGCAAGATCGACAAGATGGGTTACAAGGGTGTCGACACCACCGAGCTGATCATGGACGGCCTGCGCGTTCCGGCCGACCGGGTGCTCGGCGGGGTCACCGGCCGAGGTTTTTACCAAATGATGGACGGCGTCGAGGTCGGCCGCGTCAATGTGGCGGCGCGTGGCTGCGGTGTCGCTCAGCGTGCCTTCGAACTGGGTGTCCGGTACGCCCAGCAGCGGCACACTTTCGGCAAGCCGATCGCCCAGCACCAGGCCATTCAGTTCAAGCTGGCGGAGATGGCCACCAAGGTCGAGGCCGCGCATGCGATGATGGTCAACGCGGCACGCAAAAAGGACTCCGGGGAACGAAACGACCTTGAGGCAGGGATGGCGAAGTACCTCGCCTCCGAGTACTGCAAGGAGGTCGTGGAGGATGCCTTCCGGATCCACGGCGGCTACGGCTTCTCCAAGGAGTACGAGATCGAGCGCCTCTACCGGGAGGCCCCGATGCTGCTCATCGGTGAAGGCACCGCCGAGATCCAGAAAATGATCATCGGGCGCAGACTGCTCGAAGAGTATCGATTCCAGGGCTGATTGTCCGGATACGGGGTGTTTTCTTCGAGAAGAAGATCACACCCCGTAGGCGGTCTTCGGCCGCCGACTCGGCTGCCTGGCTTGCCCAGTTGTGGCCCGCGAACGGTACGATCCCGGAAAGCCGCCGTCCCCCGTCAGAGCGCGGCATCATCCGCTACGAAGGTCATCCATGCCCCACAGCCAAACCTCTGCACACCGCGACAGCCTGGTAGGCGCACGCCTCGCGCGCGGAGCATCGCCGTGGCTTCTCCCGACCGTCGCCACCGCAGCCCTCAGCCTGGCCCGCGCCCGCCGTTCCGGCGCGGCCAAGGCCGTCGCCGTACCCGCCACCGCGCTCGCGGCGGGCATGCTGTGGTTCTTCCGCGACCCCGAGCGCGAGATCGCCCAGGGCCGGGTCATCTCACCCGCCGACGGTGTGGTGCAGAGCATCATGCCGTGGAAGGACGGGCGCACCCGCGTCGCCATCTTCATGAGCCCGCTCAACGTCCACGTCAACCGCGCGCCCCTTTCGGGCACGGTGACGTCGGTCGAGCACATCCCCGGCGGCTTTGTTCCAGCTTTCAACAAGGAGAGCGAGAACAACGAGCGCGTAGTCTGGCATTTCGACACCGAACTCGGCGACATCGAGATGATCCAGATCGCCGGCGCGGTGGCCCGCCGCATCGTGCCCTACATCCCTCAGGGCACGAAGGTCGAGCAGGGCGACCGAATCGGCCTGATCCGCTTCGGCTCGCGTGTCGACCTCTACCTGCCCGAGGGCGTGGAGGTCGCGGTCGAGGTCGGTCAGAAGACCGTGGCTGGGGTGACTCGCATTGACCGTGATTGATCCGGAGACCCAGGCCGGCTGGGTGCCCGAGGCCGACGAGGTGGACGACGAGGAGGAGATGCCTCTTTCTCTCCGCCTGTCGATAGCGGACACCCTCACCCTGGGCAACGCCACGTGCGGGTTCATGGCGGTGTACTTCACCACCACCGGCATCCTGATCCCGCACCTCACCGGCAGCCAGGAGTCCGGCATGGCCCGCCACAGCGCGGCCACGGCGGTCATCCTGATGCTCTGCGCGGCCGTGTTCGACCTGTTCGACGGACTGGTCGCGAGGAAGCTCCGCTCCTCCCCCATGGGTGCCGAGCTGGACAACCTCTCGGACCTGATCAGCTTCGGCCTGGCGCCCGCGTACTTCGTCCTCGTCTACGGCATGGTCGCGGACGACGCGCACCAGCGGGTGGCCGCGGTGGGCGCGATCGTGGTGCTGCTCGCGGTGGTGCTCAGACTGGCCCGCTTCAGCTGCGTGACGCTGAAGGACGGCATGTTCCAGGGCATGCCCTCGCCGTTCGGCGCGCTGACGGTCGTTTCGATCGTGCTGCTGGAGCTGCCGTTCGTGGCGACGCTGCTGGCGATCCTGGGGACGGCCTGGCTGATGGTGAGCCGGGTCGAGTACCCGAAGCCGCGGGGCCGCCTCGCGGGTGCCATGCTCGCCTGGATCGTGCTGTCCATGGGCCTCCTGGCCGCCTGGGCCTTCGACGCGCCCAGCGGTCAGCTGCTGCTCCAGACGGGCTGCGCGCTGCAGCTGGTGATGGGCGCGGTGATTCCGCTGTTCGCCACGGCCCGACGGGTGAACAACTTCCGCGGCAACCGCCGCGAGGCGCGGGCGGCGCAGCTGCCGTAGCCCGGCACGCAGAGGTACGACGAGGGCCCCTTACCCGGCACGGGTAAGGGGCCCTCGCTCGTGTGGCCGTCCCGGGTGCCACGCCCCCGGGGTCAGCTCAGGTGGTCCTCGGCGATCCGGACGGCGACCCGTTCGAGGATCGGTCCGGCGTCCGCGATGCACTTGGCGACGTCCGGCTCGAGCGATGTCAGCGGGTACGCCCGTCCGATCCCGGCCCCCCGCAACGCCTCCTCCGGCAGAGCGAGCCGCCCGCACACCGCGACCACGGCCTTCCCCGCGGCCCGCGCCGCCGCGGCCACCCCGGCCGGTGCCTTCCCGTGCAGCGTCTGCTCGTCCAGCGACCCCTCCCCCGTGATGACCAGGGAGGCCCGCTCCAGGGCGGGTGCGAAGCCCAGCACGTCCAGCATCACCTCGATGCCGGGGCGGAAGCGCGCGCCCAGGAGGAGGGCGCCGTAACCGATGCCGCCGGCCGCGCCCGCGCCCGCGGACGCCGCGTGCCGCGCCGCCCGCGGGCCGGCCGCCGCCTCCAGCACCTTCGCGAAGTGGGCCAGCGCGGCGTCCAGCGTCGCCACGTCCTCCGGCGAGGCGCCCTTCTGCGGGCCGTACACCGCCGGCGCGCCCTTCGGCCCGGTCAGCGGATTGTCGACGTCGCTGGCCAGCACCAGCTCGACCGAGGACAGCCGGGGATCCAGGCCGGACAGGTCGGCGCGGGCCAGGCCGGCCAGGCCGCCGCCGCCCGGGGACACCGGCTCGCCCTCCTCGGTCAGGAACCGGGCGCCCAGCGCGGCCAGCATGCCCGCGCCGCCGTCCGTCGTGGCGCTGCCGCCGACGCCGAACACGATCGTCCGGGCGCCCGCGTCCAGCGCGGCCCGCAGCAGCTCCCCGGAGCCGTACGTCGATGCCGTGAGCGGGGCGAAGACGCCGGCCGGCAGCCGCTGGAGGCCGCTCGCCTCGGCCATCTCCACGACCGCCGTGCCGTCGCGCAGCGCGAACGCGGCCGTCACCTCCTCGCCGAGCGGTCCGGCGACCCGGACCTCACGGCGCTCGAAGCCGGCCGCGACCGCCGCGTCCACGGTGCCGTCGCCGCCGTCGGCCACGGGCAGCGCCTCGACCCGAAGGTCCGGCACGACCCGGCGCAGCCCGGCCGTCACCCGCTCGGCGACCTGCACGGCCGTCAGCGAGCCCTTGAACTTGTCCGCGGCGATGAGCACCCGACGGGTCTCGTTTGCAGCGTCCGCCACCTTGTCTTCCCCTTGCTCTCCGGGCCCCGCGCATGTCGGGGCCAGTCGCGCCGCTGTGACCATAACCGCAGGACACCCCCGCCGTCATGCCCCGCCCGAACCCTGGGAAGCGGCCGGGAGCCGGGCGGGCAAAGTGGGTACACCCCTGCCATGGGCACCCAGCGCACCGGACCGGATCTCGCCGACCGCATCCACGGCGGCTGGCTCGGCCGGATCGCGGGCAACATGCTCGGCAAACCGGTCGAACAGGGCGAGGTGTGGACCCGCGACCGCATCGACCGATACCTGCGCGGGGCCGCCGCGCTGCCGCTGACCGACTACCTGCCGGAGCCCGCCGACGCGGACGAGGCCGCCGTCCTGCGCCCGGAGTGGCGCAGCTGCGTGCGCGGCCGGATCCACGGCAGCTGCCGGGACGACGACGTCGACTACGCCATCCTCGGCCTGCACCTGCTGGAGACCCACGGCTTCGGCTTCAGCACCGAGCAGGTGGGCGACCTGTGGCTGCTCAGACTGCCGTACCTGCAGACGTTCACGGCGGAGCGGGCGGCCTACCGCAACCTCGCGAACGGGATGAAACCGCCGCTGACGGCGACGTACGACAACCCCTACCAGGAGTGGATCGGCGCGCTGATCCGCGCCGACGTCTACGGCTGGACCAGCCCCGGCGACCCGGTCCGGGCCGCGGGTCTGGCCCGCCGGGACGCGGTGCTCTCACACACCGGCAACGGGGTCTACGGCGCCATGTGGGCCGCCGCCCTGATCTCGGCGGCCTTCACCGCCGCGACCGTCCGGGACGCCCTGGAGACCGCGCTCACCGTCGTCCCGGCGAGCAGCCGCCTGGCCCGGACCGTACGGCGGGTGATGACCCTGCACGAGGCCCGGCTGCCCTGGGAGGAGACCCTGGCCACGGTGTCCGCGGAGACCGCCGGGCTCGGCTGGATCCACACCGTCCCGAACGCCGCCGTCCTCACCGCCGGGCTGCTCTACGGCGACGGCGACTTCACCCGGACCATCGCCCTGACCGTGCGCGGCGGACTGGACACCGACTCCAACGGGGCGACGGCCGGCTCGGTGGCCGGCGTCCTCACCGGGGCGGACGCCATTCCGGCCCGGTGGCGGGACCCGCTGCAGGACACGGTGCGCAGCGCGGTGTTCGGCTTCGACGGCGTACGGATCAGTGCGCTGGCCGAACGCACCCTGCGCCTGACCGCGACCGGGACGTAGGAACGGGCCGGCTGGTTACCCTTCCCCCATGACGACCGCTCCTGACTTCGCCACGTACATCGCGAGCCTGCCCCGTGTCCTCGCCGGTGCCGCCGCGCTCTTCCGGGACGCCGAGGGGCGGGTGCTGCTCGTCGAACCCAACTACCGTGAGGGCTGGGCGCTTCCGGGCGGGACCATCGAGTCCGACACCGGGGAGACGCCGCGTCAGGGCGCCCGCCGGGAAACCCTGGAGGAGATCGGGCTCGACCGTCCGCTGGGGCGGCTGCTCGCGGTCGACTGGGTGCACGGCGTGGGCCGGCCGCCACTGGTGGCGTACCTGTACGACGGGGGCGTCCTCACCGACTCCGAACTGAAGGCCATCCGCCTCCAGGAGGAGGAACTGCTGTCCTGGCGCCTGGTCGCCCGCGACGACCTCACCGCCCATCTGCCCGGGGCGCTCGGCCGCCGGGTGCTGGCCGCCATGGACGTACTCGCGGACGGGTCCTGCACGGCCGAGCTGGAGAACGGCCACCGCGTCCAGTGACCCCCGCCCCCGGGGGGGCAGGTGCGCGACGCCGTTATCCGTTCGCGGGAGCCGGGCGGCCAACCCTACCCTCGGGGGCATGACCAAGCCGCTCGTCGCCGTGTTCAGCGGGGCCGGTGTCTCCACCGACTCCGGCATCCCCGACTACCGTGGCCCGAACGGGCTGTGGCGCCGGGACCCGGAGGCCGAGAAGCTCGTGACGTACGAGTACTACATGGCCGATCCGGAGATCCGGCGGCGGTCCTGGCAGATGCGCCGGAAGAACCACGCGCTGAAGGCCGAGCCGAACGCCGCGCACCGGGCGGTCGCCGAGCTGGAACGGTCCGGCATCCCGGTGCGGGTGATCACGCAGAACGTGGACGGCCTGCACCAGCTCGCCGGGATGCCCGAGCGGAAGGTGCTGGAGCTGCACGGAAGCGCGCGCAGCGTGGTGTGCACCGGGTGCCGGGCGCGGGGGCCGATGGAGGAGGTCCTGGCCCGGGTGGACGACGGGGAGGAGGACCCCGCCTGCCTGGAGTGCGGGGGCATCCTGAAGTCGGCGACGGTGATGTTCGGCCAGCGCCTGGATCCCGTCGTCCTGGGCGAGGCCATGGCGATCAGCAAGGCGTGCACGGTGTTCGTCGCCGTCGGCAGCAGTCTCCAGGTGCAGCCCGCCGCCGGCCTGGTCGGGGTCGCCGCCGACAACGGCGCCCACCTGATCATCGTCAACGCCGAGCCGACGCCGTACGACGACTTCGCGCACGAGGTCGTCCGCGAACCGATCGGCACCGCCCTGCCCCGCCTGCTGCGGGGGCTGCACGCCCGGGGCTAGGGCTGTCGTTCCGACCGGTCAGAACAGGGCCGTTCCCGCCTCGAAGTCCAGCAGGCGGCGTTTGCGGTCCAGGCCGCCGCCGTAGCCCGTGAGAGCGCCGTCGGAGCCGACCACGCGGTGGCAGGGGACGATGATGCCCACGGGATTGCGGCCGCCTGCGAGGCCGACGGCACGGGAGGAGCCGGGACTGCCCAGGGCGCCGGCGAGTTCGCCGTAGGTACGCGTCTCGCCGTAGGGGATGCGGGTGAGCTGTTCCCAGACGCTGCGCTGGAACGGGGTTCCCCGCAGGGCGAGTCCGACGGTGAACTGCTTGAGCGTGCCCGCGAAGTACGCCGTCAGCTGCTCGGTCGTCTCGGTGAACACGGGCAGCGTGTCGTCGCGCGGGCCGAACGCCTGATCAGCGGGGCGATGCCGCTGGCCGGCCATGTACAGGCCGCACAGGGCGCCGTCGGCGTCGGCGACGAGGGTGAGCGGACCGTAGGGACTGTCGGTCGTCGTGTGGTGGTTCATCGGTTTCCTCACGCCGGAAGGACGTTGATCGGGTGGCTGTCGGTCGCCCACAGGTACTGCACGGCGTAGGCCCGCCAGGGCCGCCAGCTCTCCGCGCGGGCGGTGAGCGCGGCCGGGGTGGACGGCAGGCCCAGCTCCTTGGCGGCGCGCCGGACACCGAGGTCGGTGGCGAGGAACGCGTCCGGGTCGCCCAGGGCCCGCATGGCGATGACGTCCACCGTCCACGGACCGAAGCCGGGCAGCGCGAGCAGCCGGGCACGGGCCTGCGCCCAGTCGGCGTCCGCGCCCAGGTGCAGCTCGCCGTCGGCGAGCCGCCGGACGAGGGTGGTGAGGGTGGCGCGCCGGGTGCGGGGCATGGCCAGGGTGCCGGGGTCGACGTCGGCCAGCGCCTCGGGAGAGGGGAAGAGGTGGGTGAGGCCGCCCTCGGGGTCGTCCAGGGGTTTGCCGTGCGCGGTGACCAGACGGGCCGCGTGGGTGCGGGCGGCGGCCGTGGACACCTGCTGGCCCAGCACGGCCCGGACGGCGAACTCGGCCTCGTCGACCGTGCGCGGCACCCGCCGGCCCGGGCCCCGGCCGACCAGTGGGGCGAGCAACGGGTCGGCGCGCAGCCGGTCGTCGACGGCGACCGGGTCGGCGTCCAGGTCCAGCAGGCGGCGGCACCGGCTGATGGCCACGGTCAGGTCGCGCAGGTCGCTGAGGGTGAGCCGGCAGACGATGTGGTCGGGGCGGGGTGCGAGGGCGGCGATGCCATGGCCGTAGGGCAGCCGCAGGGTGCGCCGGTAGGCGCCGGTGGGGGCACCGTCCACGCCGCTCAGGCAGTCGGGCAGCCACTCCTCCACACCGGGTACGGCGGTGGCGGCGAGATGGCCGAAGAGGTTCGACGGGTTGAGCGGGGCGCGGAACGGCAGCCGCAGGGTGAGCACGCCGGGGGTGCCCGCGCCGCTGTCGGGCACCCGGGCGCGCAGCTCGCTCGGGGACAGCGCGAAGACCTCGCGGACGGTGTCGTTGAAGGCACGGATGGAGGAGAAGCCGGCCGCGAACGCGATCTCCGCCATGGGCAGGGGCGTGGTCTCGATGAGCAGCCGTGCGGTCTGGGCACGCTGGGCGCGGGCGAGCGCGAGGGGGCCCGCGCCCAGTTCGGCGAGCAGCTGCCGCTCCACCTGCCGGGCGCTGTAGCCGAGCCGGGCGGCGAGTCCGGGCACCCCCTCGCGGTCCACGACACCGTCGGCGATCAGCCGCATGGCCCGGGCCACCAGGTCGGCGCGCCGGTTCCACTCCGGGGAGCCGGGGCTGGTGTCGGGGCGGCAGCGCTTGCAGGCCCGGAACCCGGCCTGCTGGCAGGCGGCGGCGCTCGGGTAGAACGTCATGTTCTCCGGCTTGGGCGGCACGGCCGGGCAGCTCGGCCGGCAGTAGATCCGGGTGGTCAGTACGGCCGTGAAGAACCACCCGTCGAACCGCGCGTCCTTGGACTGCACGGCGCGCACGCAGTGCTCCCGGTCGAGATGCGTTCCTGTCTGCATGCGTCCAGCATCCGCCACCGGCCAGGCCGTCCGCTGGCGGGAATCCGACACGTACGTGGCCCTGGCCAGGGGCCGGGCCGGTTCAGGAGAGGTCGCTCGCGGGGGCGCCGCCCTGCCGGAACCCGGTGATCCACTCGGCGGTGGTGCGCAGCCCGCCGAATGTGTAGAAGTGCACCTTGACCGCGCCGTGCCGGGCGGGGTCGTACCGCTCGTCCAGAGCCCGCAGGAAGCGGTCCGGCCCTGTCGTGCCCATGAGGTTGGTCAGTGAGAACCCGTACTTGCGGGCGACGGAGGCGCTGGTGCCGACGCCGAACCGGGTGGCGTAGCCCAGCAGCCGGCGCACGCCGGCCGGTCCGGGGACGCCGATGCGGACGGGCAGGTGCACACCGCGGGCGCGGAGGGCTTCCAGCCAGGTGAGGACCGGATCGACGTCGAAGCCGAACTGGGTGATCACGTCGCCGGTGAACGGGCCGGCGCCGATGGCCGCCGCCTTGTCCGTCAGCGCCGACCACAGCGCGTGGCCGGCTATGCCGGGGTGCCCCTCCGGATAGCCGGTGATGCCGACGTGCCGGACGCCGTGGTGGTGCAGCAGTCCGGTGCGCAGGACGGAGAGGGCGTCCTCGTAGGGGCCCTCGGGCCGGGCGGGGTCGCCGCCGACGACGAACACGTTCTCGGCGGTGCCGTCGGCCGCCAGCCCGCCGAGGAACTCCTCCAGGGCCGGCCGGGAGGGCAGCCGGCGCGCGGAGATGTGGGGCACGGGGACGAAGCCGAGCCGCTTGACCGCGCGGGCGGCCGTCAACCGCGTGGCGGTGTCCTCACCGGCCAGGAAGGTGATGTTGATCCGGGTGCCCGGCGGGATGCCGTCCGCGGCCTCCTCCAGCCTGGACACGTCCTTGCCGGTCATCTCCAGGGAGAAGTCGTCCAGCAGCCGGGCGCCCCGCCCCTGGCTCACGGCGCCGTGCGGGCGGGAGGCGGTGCCCTCCGGCGACCCGGTGAGAGCGGGGTTCATCGTGCTCCTCGTACGGCGGTGGTCCTGACCTCGGCCGATGATGCCACGCGGACCGCGGCGACCGTCGGCCAGGGGGCACCGGCCCGGGTTATGGACCGGTCGTCGCGGCCCCGTTTGGCCCTGGCCGACGGGCCAAGCGCCGGGCAGGCTGGCCTTTCCGATCACCGAGGAGGTTCTGTTGAGCGTTTCGTCGAGCGCCGGCACGCGAGTGGTGGTGGCGTGACCATGCGATTCCGGCATGCGGACGCGGTCCGGGCCGCGTACCCCGAACTGTCCGCCGGCGTGCTGTACGCCACCGGTGTCGGCGCCACCGCGGACACCCGGCAGCGCGCCGCCGCCCACACGGCGCGGGCCGTGGCCCGGCTGGAGCGGGCGACCGAGGGCGAGTTCCCCGAGGTGCTGGCCTGGCGGCGGACCCTCACCCGGATGGGAGTGAAGCCGACGCGGTACCGGTGCGCCTCGGAGTCCCTGCTGCGCCGGCTGCGGAAGGAGGGGGCACTGCCGGCCGTCCATCCGCTGGTGGACCTGTGCAACGCGATCTCGGTGGCGTACGCGGTCCCGGTGGCGGTCCTCGACGTCGACCGGATCACCGGGCCGCTGCTGGAGGTCCGCCCGGCCCTGGGGGACGAGACGTACACCGCGTTCGGCGGCGGGGTCGAGCATCCCGTGCCCGGCGAGGTGACCTACGTCGACTCCGCGAACCGGTCCCACGCCCGCCGCTGGACCCACCGGCAGAGCGGCCACTCGGCGGTCGGCGCGCACACCGACCGGGTGCTGGTGGTGGCGGAGGCGATGCACGAGGGCGGCGCGGACAGCGTGGCCCAGGTGATGAAGACGATCGAGGAGGAGGTGGCGGCGCACTGGGGGGCCACCACGGCGACGGCCGTACTCACGCGGGAGACACCGGAGTTCGTCTTCGGGGGCTGACGGGCCGCTGGGGCGGGGAAGCGCCACGGGGGCAGGGGGCGGCGCCGCGGGGGGCGGGCGGAGGGGCGGACGGGTGGACCGGCGGGCCGATGGTCGGGCCGCACCGGCTGCGGGGACAGGCGCACGGCAACGGGTGGGCGACGGGGAACGGTCAGGGGCGCGTGACAGCATGGGCAGGGTGTCTGTGGGGCGGAACACGGCGGAGTCGGCCGGGCAAGTGCCGGAGCGCGGTTCGGACTTCCTCCAGCTGGCGGTCGGTGACGTACCCCCCGGCGGGAAGGCGGAGTGGCTGGCCGGCCGGCTGCGGCAGGCGATAGCCGACGGCCGGCTGGTGGTGGGCAGCAGGTTGCCGCCGACCCGGGTGCTCGCCGCGGAGCTGCGTGTCTCCCGGGGGGTGGTGACCGAGGCCTACCGGCGCCTCGCCGAGGACGGGCAGGTGGCGGGCCGTCGGCGCGGCGGCACGGTGGTGGTCGCGGCACCGTTCGCCGCCGTCGCGCCTGTGCGTCCCGAGCACGGGCTTGCGGAGAGAACTCGGCCCGGACTTGCGGAGAGAGCCGGGCCCGGCACCGGGCACGCGGGCGGCTCGCCGGGTGCCGGTGGCTGTGCCGACCTGGACGCCGGTGCTCGCGTCGGTGCCGGTGCGGTTGGCGCCGCGGTTGGCGCTGACGCCGCCCCTGGTGTGCTCGGTGGCGATACCGCCCTTGTCGCGGCGCGGTCCCGTGCCGCGATGCCGGCCGAGCCCGAGGTGCACCCGGACGGGCCCGCTGGAGGGCGTGCCGGGACCCCTGCCGGGCTGTTCGCCGGTGACCCCGGCGCCGAGGTCTTCGACGCGCTGCGGGCCGCGCCGGCCGCCGTGAACTTCACACCCGGCCGCCCCGACCTCACCACCTTTCCGCGGGCCGCCTGGCTGCGTGCCGAGCGTGCCGTGCTCGCCGAGCTGTCCGCCGAGCATCTCGGCTACGGCGACCCGCGCGGTGCGCCCCGCCTGCGACGGGCCGTCGCCGACTGGCTCGCGCGCATGCGGGGCGTACGCGTGGAGCCGGACGAGGTGCTGATCGTCGCCGGCACCGCGCAGGCGCTGACGCTGCTGCACCCGGTGCTGCGGGCGGACGGCGTCGACGCGGTCGCGGTGGAGGATCCCGGCTCGCTCGGGGCCCGCCAGCACCTGGCGAACGGCGGCCTGGCCACTCCCCCGGTGCCGGTCGACGAGGAGGGCGTACGGGTCGACGCGCTGCGGGCCACCGGTGCCCGGGCCGTCCTGCTCACGCCCGCCCATCAGTTCCCCACCGGTGTGGTGACCAGCGGCGAACGCCGGCGAGAGCTGCTGGAGTGGGCGCGGGACGGCGGGCTGATCCTGGAGGACGACTACGACGCCGAGCACCGCTACGACCGGCCCCCGGTTCCCGCGCTGCGCGCCCTGCTGGCCGACCGGGTCTGCTACCTCGGCAGCGTGTCGAAGCTGCTCGCCCCGGCACTGCGGATCGGCTGGCTGGTGGCACCGGCCAGGCACCGCGCCGCGCTGGTCGACGCCAAACGCTTCAACGACCTGGGCAACGCGGTCCTGCCGCAGTTGGTGCTCGCCCGGCTGATGGAGTCCGGTGAACTGGAGCGGCATCTACGGCTGTTGCGCGGGCGCCACCGCAGGCGCCGGGACGCGATGATCGCCGCCCTCGCCGAGCACCTGCCGGGCGCGCGGGTGCACGGCGCCGCGGCGGGCCTGCATCTGACGGTGACGTACGCCGCCGACGTGCCCGACGCCGAGTTCGCGGCGGCGGCGCTCGCGCACGGTGTGAAGTGCCAGCCGCTCTCCTGGCACCGGCAGTCGCCGGGCCGGCCGGGCCTGGTCCTCGGTTACGCGGCCACCCCGCCGGGTGTCATCGCCGACGGCGTGGCACTGCTCGGCAGGAGCCTGCGCGCACTGGGCTGACCGGCCCCGCGAGCCTCATCTCACCGTTTCCTGACGGGACGCCAGCGCCCAGATGACGAAGACGTCGAGCGCCATCAGGAACAGCGACCAGACGGGCGCGTACGGCAGGAACAGGAACTGCGTGATGAGGCTGAGCGCGACGAGGAACAGGCCGGCGAAGCGGGCCCAGGCCATGCCCATGAGCAGCCCGACGCCGGTCAGGAGGACCAGGGCGCCGATGATGATGTGGATGGTGCCCCAGCCGGTGAGGCTGATCTTGTAGATGTACGCGCCGATGCGGAAGTAGACGTCGTCACCGGCCACCGCGGCGATCCCCTGCAGGAGCGCGAGGATGCCGCTGCACACCATCAGGACGCCGGCCAACGTGACACCGCCGGTCACCCAGCCACTGCCGCGGGCCGCGGACCGCGGCGGCCCGGAGCCGCCGGGGGGACTCGGTTCGGTGGGATGCGCTGCCTGACTCATGGGCGTTCCTCTCTGTGCCTCCCCGCTCGGTGCGGTACGCGCCGTCCTCGCGGGGCGCACCACCACTCCGAGCGTTGGGCAGGCCCCGCCCGGGCGCACCGCGGCTGCCGCCGTTCGGGTGAGGCCGGGCGGTCGTACCGGCTCACGCCGGACCGCGGCCGGGCCCCGCCGAGGATCCGCACCCGCCCGGTGAACGTCCGGCGCCGGCATCGACGCAGGCGCACGGAGCAGCCGGAACCGGGGCTCCGCTCAGTTCAGCCGCGCGGCGAACGTCTCGTACGCCCGGTCGTCGAAGAGGACGAAGCGCACCTCTTCGACGGCCGTCCGCGCGCTCCGTACCGTCTCCACCGCGATGCGGGCCGCGTCGTCCATCGGCCACCGGTAGACGCCGGTGGAGATCGCCGGGAAGGCGACCGTGCGGGCGCCCAGTTCGTCGGCCACGCGGAGGGACTCGCGGTAGCAGGAGGCGAGCAGCTCCGAGCGGTCCTCGCTGCCGCTGTGGACCGGGCCGACGGTGTGGATCACCCAGCGGGCGTCCAGTTCGCCCGCCGTGGTGGCGACCGCCCGGCCGGTGGGGAGGCCCTTGCCGTACCGGGAGGCGCGCAGGGCCCGGCACTCCTCCAGGATGGCGGGGCCGCCGCGGCGGTGGATCGCGCCGTCCACGCCTCCGCCGCCGAGGAGGGAGGAGTTGGCCGCGTTGACGATGGCGTCGACGGTCTGCCGGGTGATGTCCCCCCGGACGAGGGTGATGGTCGTCATGTCCGCCCCAATCGGTGGTCAGGTCCGCCCCGGCCGGTCGTCACGTCCGCCGCAGCCCGTGGTCACGTCTTGCGCAGTCTCCGCCAGACGGCCTTGGCCGCGTTGTGGCCCGACATGCCGTGGACGCCGGGGCCCGGCGGGGTGGCCGAGGAGCAGATGAAGACGGCCGGGTGGGGGGTGTGGTACGGGAACAGGGACAGCTTGGGGCGCAGCAGCAGCTGGAGTCCGGAGGCCGCGCCGCAGGCGATGTCGCCGCCGACGTAGTTGGCGTTGCGGGCGGCCATCTCGGCGGGGCCGGCGGTGGCGCGGGCGAGCACGCGGTCGCGGAAGCCGGGGGCGAAGCGCTCCAGCTGGCGTTCTATGGCCTCGGTGAGGTCACCGGACCAGCCGTTCGGCACATGGCCGTAGGCCCAGAAGACCTGCTTGCCCTCCGGGGCGCGGGTGGGGTCGGCCACGCCGGGCTGCACGGTGATCATGAACGGTCTCTCGGGGGCGCGGCCCTCGCGGGACACGGCGCGCAGTGCGGTGCCGATCTCGGTGTGGTCCGCGCCGATCTGGACGGTGCCGGCGACGCGGGCCTCGGGCGCGGTCCACGGCACCGGGCCGTCCAGGGCATAGTCGATCTTGAAGACGCCGGGGCCGTAGCGGTAGCCGGCGTAGTGGTCGCCGAAGCCGGCGATACGGGCGAGCGCGGTGGGCGAGGTGTCGAAGACGTAGGCGCGCGCGGGCGGCAGGTCGTCCAGACGCTTGACCTCGTAGTCGGTGTGCACCTGGCCGCCGAGGTCCGTGAGGTACGCGGCGAGGGCGTCGGAGATGGCCTGGGAGCCGCCGCGGGGCACCGGCCAGCCGCGGGCGTGCGCGGACAGGGCGAAGACCAGCCCGATGGCACCGGTGGCCAGGCCGCCGAGCGGCGCCATCACATGGGCGACCAGGCCGGCGAAGAGGGTCTTGACCCGCTCGTCCCTGAAGCGGCGCATCAGCCACGTGGACGGCGGGAGCCCGGCCAGGCCGAAGCGGGCCAGGGTGACGGGGTCGCGCGGGAGCGCCGTCAGCGGCAGGGACATGAAGTCCCGCACGAGGGTGTCCCAGTTCGCGAGGAACGGCTCGACCAGCCTGCGGTACGGGCCCGCGTCACGCGGCCCGAAGGAGGCCGCCGTCTCGGCCACCGAGCGGGACAGCACGGCCGCGGTGCCGTCCGGGAAGGGGTGGGCCATGGGCAGCGGGGCGTGCAGCCATTCGAGGCCGTACCGGTCGAGCGGCAGGGCACGGAAGGCCGGGGAGTTGACACCGAGGGGGTGGGCGGCCGAGCACGGGTCGTGCCGGAAGCCGGGCAGGGTCAGTTCCTCGGTGCGGGCGCCGCCGCCCACCGTGGACTTCGCCTCGAACAGGGCCACGGAGAAGCCCCGGCGGGCCAGCTCCACGGCAGCGGTCAATCCGTTCGGTCCCGCACCCACCACGACCGCATCGAGCATCGACGGCACCTTCGGACCCCTTCGTCAGCCGACGGCCATTGGGGATCAGGATATGCCGGGGGACTGACACTCCCCCGGCGCGGGTGACCCCCGGGGGGGTCAGGACGCGGTGCGCAGCAGGCCGGACACCCGGCGGGCGGTGGCCGCGTCCCGGGCGGCGGTGAACGGCAGCGCGTTGCCGCCGGTGACGCGGAACGGCTCGCCGGTCAGGGTGAGGTGCGCGCCGCCCGCCTCCTCGACCAGGAGCAGGCCGGCCGCGTGGTCCCAGGCGGCCTCCCAGGAGAACGCGACGGCGTCCAGCTCGCCCCGGGCGACGGCGAGGTACTCCAGGCCGGCGGAGCCGCACGGGCGCGGGGCGAGCCCGTCGGTCCACAGGGCGCGCAGCGCACGCTTCTGGTCGTCGGTGGTGTAGTCGGGGTGGGAGGTGGCGACGACGAGGTCCCGGCCGGTCTCGGGCGGCCCCGCGAACAGCCGCTCGCCGTCGAGGAAGGCGCCCTGGCCACGGACGGCCGTGGCCAACTGGTCGCGTGCCGCGGCGTAGGTCCACGAGGCGAGCACGACGCCGCGGTGGGCGAGCGCCACCAGGGTGCAGAAGCCGTCGTCGCCGTGGACGAACTGGCGGGTGCCGTCGACCGGGTCGACGATCCAGACGGGTGCGTCTTCCTGGAGTGCCCCATACACCGCGGGGTTGGCGTGGACCGCTTCCTCGCCGACCACCACCGAGCCGGGCAGCAGGGCGCCGAGGTCCTCGGTGAGCCGCAGCTCGGCGAGGCGGTCGGCGTCCGTCACCAGGTCGTGCGGGCCGCTCTTCTGGTCCACCTCGTGGTCGGCGAGGTGGCGGAAGCGGGGCAGGATCTCGGCCGCGGCGGCCTTGCGGACCGCTTCTTCCACGTCGGCCGAGCAGCGCGTGAGAAACTCGTCGATGGTTTCCGTCTCTTCGAACATGTCCCCTATGAGAGCACGTCCCACTGACACTCCCCGCCGCCCGGGTGTACGCGAGGTGGAATCCGGATGAAGAACAGGACTCCCGGCCGGGCCGCCGACGGCTGACGGCGGCCCGCGGAAGGAGCGTGTCCCCGCGTCCCGCAGCACGCGGCCCCCGTCCCGCGGACAGGCGGTCAGCGGCCGACGGCGTAGCCCTGCATCCCGCGCGGGTTCGCCGCCGCCGACAGGACGCCCGTCGCCGGGTCCCGGGCCACCGCGCACAGCCGCCCCTCGGACCAGGCGGGGCCGACGGTGACGTCGTGGCCGCGCCGCCGCAGCTCCTCGATCACGGCGGGGTCGGTGCGGGACTCCACCGTCACGCTGCCGGGGCGCCGGCCGCGCGGGTGGAAGGAGCTGGGGAAGCTGTCGTTGTGCCAGTTGGGGGCGTCGATGGCGCCCTGGAGGTCGAGGCCGCCGCGGACGGGGGCGCGCAGGGCGACGGCCAGGAAGAAGTGCAGCTGCCACTGGTCCTGCTGGTCGCCGCCGGGCGTGCCGAACGCCATGACCGGCACCCCGTCGCGCAGCGCGAGGGACGGGGTGAGGGTGGTGCGGGGGCGCCGCCCGGGGGTGAGGGAGCCCGGCAGACCCTCCTCCAGCCAGGTCATCTGCAGACGGGTGCCGAGCGGGAAGCCCAGTTCGGGGACGACCGGGTTGGACTGCAGCCAGCCGCCGCTGGGCGTGGCCGCGACCATGTTGCCCCAGCGGTCGACTACGTCCAGGTGACAGGTGTCGCCGCGGGTCGTGCCGTCGGCGGCCACCGGGCCCTCCCCGGTCGCCTGCGCCTCTCCCGTCAGGTCCGCCAGGGCCGGCTCGCCGGGCAGCGCTGCGACGGTGGGCTCGCCGGCGCCCATCGGGTCGAAGCCGGGCCGCGCGCCGGCCGGCACGCGCGCGTGCGCCTGTGCGGGCAGCCGGGGCACGCGTCCGCCGGGGCTGCCGGGGCGCAGGTCGTAGGAGGCAGTCTCCTCGACCAGGGCCCGGCGCGCGGCGTTGTAGTCGTCGGACAGCAGGTCCGCGAGGGGCACCTCGGCCGCGTCCCCGTACCAGGCCTCGCGGTCGGCCATGGCGAGCTTGCAGCCCTCGACCAGCAGATGGACGTAGTCGGCGGAGCCGTAGGCGGGCAACTCGGGCGGGAGCAGGGCGAGCTGCTGGAGCAGGACGGGGCCCTGGCTCCACGGGCCGGCCTTGCACACGGTCCAGCCGTTCCAGTCGTACGTCACCGGTGCCTCGTAGGCCGCCGACCAGCCCGCGAGGTCGGCCTCGGTGAGCGTGCCGGTGTGCCGCTCGCCGCTGGTGTCCATGGTGGGCCGCCGGGACTGCCGTACCAGCGCCTCGGCGATGAAGCCGGAGCGCCACACCTCGCGCGCGGCATCGATCCGTGCCTCCCGGTCGCCCGCGTGGGCGGTCTCGGCCAGCAGCCGCTTCCAGGTGGCGGCGAGCGCGGGGTTGCGCAGCAGCGTGCCGGGCCGGGGCGCGCTGCCGCCGGGCAGGTACACCTCGGCCGACGAGGTCCACTCGGTCTCGAACAACCGCCGTACGCTCTCCACGGTCGCGCCGACGTTCTCCACGGGCGCGTGCCCGTGTTCGGCGTAGCCGACGGCGTACTTCAGCACGTCGTCCAGGGACTTGGTGCCGTGGTCGCGCAGGAGGAGCAGCCAGGCGTCGAAGGCGCCGGGCACGGCGGCGGCGAGCGGCCCGGTGCCGGGTACGAGGTCCAGCCCGAGCCCCCGGTAGTGGGCCGGGGTGGCGCCCGCCGGGGCCACGCCCTGCCCGCACAGCACACGCACGTCACCGCCCGCCGGGGCGAGCAGGATCGGCACCTCGCCGGCCGGCCCGTTGAGGTGCGGCTCCACGACGTGCAGGACGAACGCACCGGCCACGGCCGCGTCGAAGGCGTTGCCACCCTCCTCCAGGACCGCCATCGCCGACTGGGAGGCCAGCCAGTGGGTGGAGGAGACCATGCCGAAGGTTCCCTGGAGGGTGGGCCGGGTGGTGAACCGCATCTGTCACCTCGCTGTGTGTCCGCGGACATCAGCGCCGCTGTGTCCGGTCAGCGCTCGGTACCCGTCTGCGAGGGAGCCTACGCGGCTGATCCGGTGGGCCGCCTGAGAGCGGCCGGCTCGGCTGCCGGGAACACCACGGCCGGAGCGGACGTTGATCTCGTGCGGCAGGAACGGAGGTCATGGCTGTGCACGGTGAGTACAAGGTGCCCGGCGGCAAGCTCGTCGTGGTGGACGTCGACGCCGAGGACGGCGTGCTGCGGCACGTGCGCGTGGCGGGTGACTTCTTCCTTGAGCCGGACGAGGCGCTGGACGCGGTGAACGCCGCGCTGGAGGGCGCTCCCGCGGACACCGACACGGCGGGGCTGGCCGCGCGGATCGACGCGGCGCTCCCGGCGGGGACGGTGATGTACGGCCTGACCGCCGAGGGCGTCGGTGTGGCGGTGCGGCGCGCGCTCGCCGGCGCCACCGACTGGACCGACTACGACTGGCAGCTGATCCACGAGGCCCCGCAGCCGCCGGCCCTGCACATGGCGCTGGACGAGGTGCTGACCGCCGAGGTGGCCGCGGGCCGGCGCCCGCCGACGCTGCGGGTGTGGGAGTGGGCCGCCCCGGCGGTGATCATCGGCAGCTTCCAGTCGCTGCGCAACGAGGTGGACCCGGAGGGCGCCGCCCGGCACGGTATCGAGGTGGTGCGGCGGATCTCCGGCGGCGGCGCGATGTTCGTGGAGCCCGGCAACACGATCACCTACTCGCTGTCGGTGCCCGCGTCCCTCGTACAGGGCCTGTCCTTCCAGGACAGCTACGCCTACCTGGACGAGTGGGTGCTGGGCGCCCTCGGTGACATGGGCATCCGCGCCTGGTACCAGCCGCTGAACGACATCGCCACGGACCAGGGCAAGATCGCGGGCGCGGCGCAGAAGCGGATCGTCGGGCCCGGCGGGGGCCCGGGTGCCGTGCTGCACCACGTGACCATGTCGTACGACATCGACGCCGACAAGATGGTCGAGGTGCTGCGGATCGGGCGGGAGAAACTGTCCGGCAAGGGGACGGCGAGCGCGAAGAAACGCGTCGATCCGCTGCGGCGGCAGACGGGGCTGGCCCGCGAGGCCGTCATCGACCGGATGATCGGCTCCTTCCGGGCGCGCTACGGGCTGGCGCACGGCACGGTCACCGACGAGGAACTGGCCCGGGCGCAGGAGCTGGCGCGCACCAAGTTCATGTCGCCGCGGTGGACGGCGAGGGTGCCGTAGCGCTCCGCCGGCCGTCGCGAGCGGTGGGCCCCGAGCCGTGGCCCGTGGACCGGGGCAGGCGGCCGGAGGCAGGCGGCCGGGGAGCGGGGAGCAGGCGACCGGAGCCAGACGACCGGGCGACCGGAGGCAGGCGGCCGGAGGCAGGCGGCCAGGCGGCGCGGCCGGGAGCAGGCAGCCAGGAGGCCAGGCGGCCGGGAGTAGGCGGGCGGGGCGGGTCAACGGGCATAAGGGGCAAAGGAGTACGTCGGAAGCGAGTGGCTGTGACCGGCCGGGCACGGACCGCGTTGGCACTTCCGCCCCACAGGCAGTCGTGTGACACTGTCGCCCTGTCCACACCGCGGACCCCTCCGTACCACCTCCCCCACGAGAAGTGCGCCGTGCGTTCCTTTCCTCTGCCGCTCACGCTCACCGCGCGTCTTTCGCCCGTCGCGGTACTCGCCTGCGCCGGCTGGGCGCTGACCTCCGGCCCGGTGGCCCCACCTGCCGCCGCCGGGCACCAGACGCCCCAGAACACCCCCGCCGGGTCCTCCTCCGCGGCCCCGTCCACCACCGCCGCGGCGAACGCGTACGCCACCGCGCCGGCCCCCTGCGCCGGCGTGCCCGGTGCCACCGTCAAGTCCCTGGTGCCGGGGGCGAAGACGGCCGGCAAGGAGATCCCGTCGACGGACACCGGGCTGCGCCGCACCTGCTCCTGGAACGCGCTCCACGGGTACGACTACCGCTGGCTCGACGTCTCCTTCGAGATCAGCCCGTCGGAGCAGGAGGCGAAGAAGGAGTACGAGCAGCGGGTGGCGGAGCGCGGCGGCGGCGGGGCCGTCCCGGGGCTCGGGGACGGCGCCTACTCGGTCGTGAACCTCACCACGGAGGACAAGCAGGAGACCCGCGAGGGCGTGGTGCTGGCCCGCGTCGCCAACGCCCTCGTCGTCGTCACCTACAGCGGCAGCGACTTCGAGTCCAAGAAGGCCCCCGGCACCGACGAGATCAACAAGGGGGCCATCAAGGCGGCCAAGTCCGCGGTGGCCGCGCTCGGCGGCGGCCGGGGCTGAGCCCCGGGCACCGGCGCGGGCCGCGCGGCGGTGACGGGCTCAGCCCGTCCGCCGGCCCCGGCCGGAGGCCAGGGTCAGCGCCAGGTACAGCACCGAGGAGGTGCACAGGCCCACCGCCCAGCCGTAGTCGGCGAGCGGGGCCAGTGCCGGGACGGGGCGGCCGTCGATCAGGGGCTTGAAGTTCGCGCCGCCGACCGCGAGGACACCACCCGCCAGGAAGGCGGCGACCGCCCGCCAGTTCCAGCCGCCGGCGTACCAGTAACGGCCGCCCGCGCGGTACAGGTCGGCAAGGTCCAGGCGGGTGCGGCGCAGCAGCCAGTAGTCGGCGACGAGGATGCCCGCGACCGTGCCGAGCAGGCCGCCGACCAGGCCGAGCCAGGTGAAGATGTAGCCCTGGGGGTCGGAGTACAGCTTCCACGGGAAGATCAGGACGGCGAGGACGGCGGTGATGAGCGCTCCGGAGCGGAAACTCACCTTCCGTGGCGCCACGTTGGAGAAGTCGAAGGCCGGCGAGACGAGGTTGGCGGCGATGTTCACCGAGAGGGTGGCCACCAGGACCGTGACGAGCGCGTAGAGCAGGCCGATCGCGTTGTCCGTCTTCGCCGCCAGCTGTACCGGATCCCAGACCGGCTCGCCGTACACCGCCTGTGAGCCCGAGGTGACCAGCACCGACAGGAACGCGAACAGGGTCATCGTGGTGGGCAGGCCCAGGGCCTGGCCCCACGTCTGCGCCTTCTGGCTCCGGCCGTAGCGGGTGAAGTCCGGGATGTTCAGGCTCAGCGTGGACCAGAAGCCGATCATGCCCATCAGCGAGGGCCAGAACAGCTTCCAGAAGTCCTCGCCCCAGCCGAGCCTGGAGGGCTGGGCGAAGAGCGGGCCGACACCGCCGGCCTTGCCGCTCATCCACCACAGCATGACCAGGGCGCCGACGAGGACGAAGGGCGCGGCCCAGTTCTCGAAGCGGCGGATGGTCTCCATGCCCCGGTAGATGATGGCGACCTGGACGGCCCAGAAGACGGCGAAGGACAGCCACATGGTCCAGGCGTGGCCGCCGAGGTGCGCGGCGTTCGACCAGCTGTCGCCGATCAGTTTGCCGGCGAGGAAGTAGATCGCCTCACCGCCGATCCAGGTCTGGATGCCGAACCAGCCGCAGGCCACCAACGCCCGTACGACGGCGGGCAGGTTGGCGCCCCGGATGCCGAAGGAGGCGCGGGCGAAGACGGGGAAGGGGATGCCGTACTTGGGGCCGGCGTGTCCGGTCAGCAGCATCGGGACCAGCACGATCAGGTTGGCGAGGGCGATGGTGAACACCGCCTGTCTCCAGTCCATCCCGACGGCGATCAGGCCGGAGGCGAGGGTCCAGGACGCGGTGTTGTGGGCCATGCCGACCCACAGGGCCGAGAAGTTGTACGTCGTCCACGTACGTCCCGTCGCGGGGACCGGGAGCAGATCCTCGTTGGCGTAGGGGCCGCTGGGCGGGGGTGTGCCGGGGGCGAGTTCCACGCGCCCGTCGGGGAGGGTGACCTGGCCGGAGGGCGGTATGGCCGTGGGAGCGGTGTCGGTCATGGGCTGGCCAATCGGGGAGAGGCGGGTCGGGAGAGGCCGTGCGGGCACCAGCCCCCTCCCCGGGACGGCGGGGAGGGGTGACCAGGAGGAGCGTGGGGGGCTCGGGGACGGGTCAGGTGGTGAGGGCCGGGATCACCTTCGTGCCGTAGGCGTCGATCGTGGCCTCCTGCGCGTCGTGCATGTCGTAGAGCGCGAACTGGTCGACGCCCAGGGCGCGCAGGGCCTCCATTTTCTCGATGTGCTTCTCGACGGGGCCGATGACGCAGAACCGGTCCACGATGTCGTCGGGCACGAACCGGGTGTCCGGGTTGTCGCTGCGGCCGTGGTGGGCGTAGTCGTAGCCCTGCCGGGTCCTGATGTAGTCGGTGAGTTCCTCGGGGATCTGGGCGGAGTGTTCGCCGTACTTGGCGACCAGGTCGGCGACGTGGTTGCCGACCATGCCGCCGAACCAGCGGCACTGGTCGCGGGCGTGGGCGAGGGCCTCGGGCGAGTCGTCCTCGGTGACGTACGCCGGGGCGGCGACGCAGACGGTCACCTCGGAGGGGTCGCGGCCGGCCGCGACCGCGGCGTCCTTGACGGCCTTCACCATGTACTGGGTCAGATACAGGTCGGCGAGCTGGAGGATGAAGCCGTCGGCCTCCTCGCCGGTCATCTTCAGCGCCTTGGGGCCGTACGCCGCCATCCACACGGGGAGTTCGGCGCCCTCCCTCACCCAGGGGAAGCGGATCTTCGTGCCGCCGAGGTCGGCCTCGTCGCCGCGGCCGAGGGCGCGGATGACCTTCATGGCCTCGCTGATCCGGGCCAGGGTGTTGGGTTTGCGGCCGGCGACGCGCATCGCGGAGTCGCCGCGGCCGATGCCGCAGACGGTGCGGTTGCCGAACATGTCGTTGAGGGTGGCGAAGGTGGAGGCGGTGACCTCCCAGGTGCGGGTGCCCGGGTTGGTGACCATCGGGCCGACCGTCAGCCTCTGGGTGTTCGCCAGGATCTGGCTGTAGATCACGAACGGCTCCTGCCAGAGCACGGCGGAGTCGAAGGTCCAGCCGTAGCGGAAGCCCGCCCGCTCGGCCCGTTTCATCAGGCTGACGACGCGGGAGGCGGGCGGGTCGGTCTGCAGGACGAGTCCGAAGTCCATCGGCACCACTCCTAGTTCAGGTACTGGCAGGTGGAGCGCGGGGTGTAGACGCCGTGTCCGGCGTGTCCGGTGTACTCCCGCCGGTCGATGACGAGTTCGCCGCGCGACAGGACCGTCTCGACACGGCCGGTGACGTGCTTGCCCTCGTACGCCGAGTAGTCGACGTTCATGTGGTGGGTGGCGGCGGACATCACCTGCTCGGCGTGCGGGTCGTAGATGACGACGTCCGCGTCGGCACCCGGGGTGATGGTGCCCTTCTTCGGGTACAGGCCGAACATCCGGGCCGGGGTGGCGCAGGCGACCTCGATCCAGCGGCGACGGGAGATGTGCCCGTCGACGACCGCCTGGTGGAGCAGGTCCATGCGGTTCTCCACGCCCGGCAGCCCGTTGGGGATCCTGGAGAAGTCGCCGCGGCCCAGTTCCTTCTGGCCGGTGAAGCAGAAGGGGCAGTGGTCGGTGGAGACGACCTGGAGGTCGTTGGTGCGCAGGCCCTGCCAGAGCCTGGCCTGGTGCTCCCGCGGCCTCAGCGGTGTGGAGCACACGTACTTGGCGCCCTCGAAGTCCGGCTCGGCGAGGTTGTCGGTGGACAGGAACAGGTACTGCGGGCAGGTCTCGCCGAAGACGTTCAGCCCCTCGTCCCGGGCCCGGACCAGCTCCGCCACCGCCTCCTGGGCCGAGACGTGCACCACGTACAGCGGGGCTCCGGCGACCTGGGCCAGCCGGATGGCGCGGTGCGTGGCCTCGGCCTCCAGCAGGGCCTTGCGCACCTCGCCGTGGTGGCGCGGGTCGGTCTCGCCGCGGGCGAGGGCCTGTTCGACCAGCACGTCGATGGCGATGCCGTTCTCGGCGTGCATCATGATCAGTCCGCCGTTGCCGGCGGCACGCTGCATGGCGCGCAGGATCTGTCCGTCGTCGGAGTAGAAGACCCCCGGGTAGGCCATGAACTGCTTGAAGCTGGTCACGCCCTCCTCGACCAGCAGGTCCATCTCCTTGAGCGTCCCGGGGTTCACATCGGAGACGATCATGTGGAAGGCGTAGTCGATCGCGCAGTTGCCCTCGGCCTTGGCGTGCCAGGCGTCCAGGCCCTCGCGCAGGGTGTGGCCGACGCTCTGGATGGCGAAGTCCACGATGGTCGTCGTACCGCCCCAGGCGGCGGCGCGGGTGCCGGTCTCGAAGGTGTCCGCGGCGGTGGTGCCGCCGAACGGCATCTGCATGTGGGTGTGGCCGTCGACGCCGCCGGGGATGACGTACTTCCCGGTGGCGTCGATCTCCCGGTCGGCGGTGAACGCCCCGGCGGCCGGGGTTCCGGAGGCGGCGAGGGCGGCGATGCGGCCGTCCTCGATCAGGACGTCGGCGTGGATCTCGTCCGACGCGGTGATGACGAGACCGCCGCGGATGACGGTACGGCTGCTCATGCTGCTCCCTCGGTCACGGTTGCGGTCAGGGCGCGGTCAGCGGCGTGTACGCCCCCGGTGCGCGGTCGCGGTAGAACTGCCAGCGGTCGCGGACCTCGCGGAGCCTGGCCAGGTCCAGGTCGCGGACGACGAGTTCGGTCTCCTTGTCGCTCGCGACCTCGCCGACGAACTGCGCCTCCGGGTCCACGAAGTACGTGGTGCCGTAGAAGTCGTTGTCGCCCAGGTCCTCCACGCCGACCCGGTTGATCGCGCCGACGAAGTACTCGTTGGCGACGGCCGCCGCCGGCTGTTCCAGCTGCCACAGATAGCGGGAGAGGCCGCGCGAGGTGGCCGAGGGGTTGAAGACGATCTCGGCACCGGCCAGGCCCAGCGCCCGCCAGCCTTCCGGGAAGTGGCGGTCGTAGCAGATGTAGACGCCTATCCTGCCGGCCGCGGTGTCGAAGACGGGCCAGCCGCTGTTGCCGGGACGGAAGTAGAACTTCTCCCAGAAGCCCCGCACCTGGGGGATGTGGGTCTTGCGGTACTTGCCGAGGTAGGAGCCGTCCGCGTCGATCACGGCCGCGGTGTTGTAGAGGACGCCCGGCTGCTCCTCCTCGTACATGGGCAGGACCAGGACGATGCCCAGCTCGCGGGCGAGGGTCTGGAAGCGCTGGACGGTCGGGCCCTCGGGGATGCGCTCGGCGTACTCGTAGAACGCCTCGTCCTGGACCTGGCAGAAGTAGGGGCCGTAGAACAGCTCCTGGAAGCAGAGGACTTGGGCACCCTGGGCGGCCGCGTCGCGGGCGGCCTGCTCGTGGACCTGGATCATGGACTCCTTGTCGCCGGTCCAGGCGGTCTGGAAGAGGGCGGCACGGATCACTCGGCTCATCGGGACCTCCGGTAGCTCGGTGTCCCGTGAGCCTAGGAAGCCCGGGGAGCCGGTTCGACGGGCAGCGTGTCACGTCCACGGGCGGCCGGCGTGCCACCGTGTCACGTGTGCGCGGGCCCATGTTTCACCACCGTTGTCGCGTGAGTTCGCATGTTTCACCCCTGTTGCGCGTCGTGCGCGAGCAGCGCGATGTGCACGGAGGCCGCCTGTTCGAAGTCGTCCAGGTCGACACCGAGACGGGTCTGTATGGCCTCCAGGCGGCGGTACAGGGCCGGCCGGGAGACATGGTGGAGCAGGGCGGTGCGGGACTTGTTGCGGCCCGTCGCCAGATAGGTCCGCAGCACGTTCAGCAGCTCCGGTTCGGGCTCGCTCAGCAGCCCGTCCAGCTCGCGCTCGGCGAAGGACTGCACCTGCGGGTCGTCGCGGAGCAGCCGTACCAGACCGCGCAGATGGACGTCCCGCAGGCGTACGACGTCCGGCAGCTCCAGGGCGGCCGAGGAGCCGGCGACGGCGTCGGCGACGTGCCGGGCCTCGCGCAGCCCGTCGGGCACCTCCTCCCAGGCGGTACGCGGCGCGGCGGCGGCGACCACGGCCGGCTGCCGGGTCCGCAGCCGGGCCGCGAAGTGCGCGGTGAGCGCCTCGGCGTCCTGGTCCCGGGCGAGGCTGAGCAGCACGGCGGCGACGCCGTCGGCGAGTTCGGCGACGATGCCGGGCAGTCCCAGCAGGCGCAGGACCGGGCCGAGTTGCCCCGGCTCGCCGTCGCGTACGACGAGCGGCACGAAGGTGCGCCGGTTGACCGGCAGTCCGGCCGCCCGGGCCCGCGGCAGCAGCTGCCGGGCCGGTACGACGCCGGAGACGAGGTCGGTCAGCAGGCTCTGCGCGGACTGCTCCTCCCAGCTGTGGGCGGAGGTCCCGCCGAGCATCCGGTGCAGCACCAGGGCCTCGGCGGCCCGCTCGGCGAGCAGCCGTCCGGTGGCCTGGTCGCCCCGGTAGCCGCACAGCAGCAGCCGGCCCCAGCGTTCGCCGCGTCCGCCCAGCTCGGCGCGGATCCAGCCGTCACCGGCGGTGCCGCCCGCCTGCCGGGCGATCCGGTCCCAGTCGCGCAGCACGTCGTCCACCGCGGACCGCTCCCCCGCCGTGCCGAGGACGCGGTGGGCGAGGTTGGTGACGACGACCGGGCAGCCGCTGTGCCGGGCGACCTCGTCGAGCAGCCGTCGCAGCGGGGCGCCGGCCGTGATCAGCCCGGTGAGCGCGGTCCGTACGGTCTCCGACATGCTGATCGCGGCGAACTTCTGCCGCACCAGCCGGGACTGCACCTCCTCGGTCAGCTCGGCGAAGGGGAACGGGCGGTGGAGTACGACCATGGGCAGCCCGCAGCGCTCGGCGGCGCGGCGCATCACCTCGGGCGGGGCCGGGAAGGCGCGCCCGAGGCCGAGGACGACGGCCGCCGCCTCCGCCCGGTGCAGGGAGCGGATGTACTCGGTCTGCCGGGCCTCGTCCCCGGCGAGCAGCACACCGGTGGTGAGGACCATCTCCCCGCCGCTGAGCATCACGCCGACGTCGGCGGCCTCGGCGACGTGCACCCAGCGCACCGGCCGGTCGAGCCGGTCCCGGCCGGCCACCACCTCGGGCTCTCCGGCGAGCACCCGCTCCAGGGCCAGCACCTGGCGCACGGACAGGACCGGTTCGGGCGGCTGGGGTCCGGTGCGCCGGAACTCCGGGGTGGTGGTCATGGCCGTGCACCTGTTCTCTCGTACGTGCTCCCCGACGGCGTGCCGGCGTGGCTCAGCCGCTCTCGTACGTGCCGCGCAGCGCCCGCTCCAGGATCGCCGCGCCCTCCTCGGCCTCGGCGACGGTCAGTGACAGCGGCGGGGCGATCCGCAGGGCGCTGGTGTCGTGGCCGCCGCCCTTGCCGATGAGCAGGCCGCCCTCGCGTGCCGCCTCCAGCACCGCGGCGGCGGCCTGCGGATCGGCCTCGTCCGTGCCCGGCTTGACCAGCTCGACGCCGATCATCAGCCCGCGTCCGCGCACCTCCCGCACCCCGGGCAGCTGGGCGCCGACCGCGCGCAGCCGCTCGATGAGCAGTCCGCCGACGCGCCGGGCGTTGCCCTGGAGGTCGTGTTCGAGGAGGTAGGCGAGGTTGGCGAGGCCGGCGGCCATGGTGATCTGGGTGCCGCCGAAGGTGGAGATGCTGTTGGCGTCAAGGCAGTTCATGATCTCGGCGCGGGCGATGACACCGCCGATGGACATGCCGTTGCCGATGCCCTTGGCGAAGGTGACGATGTCCGGCGGGCCGCTGCGGGCGTGCGCCTGCCAGCCCCAGAAGTGGTCGCCGGTGCGGCCCCAGCCGGTCTGCACCTCGTCGGCGATCCACAGGATCCCGTGCGCGTCCAGCACTTCGCGGAAGGCCGCGTACAGTCCGTCGGGCGGCGAGGTGAACCCGCCGACGCCCTGGACGGGTTCGGCGATCAGCGCGGCCGGCGCCCGGGTGTGGCCGAGGACGTCCTTCAGGTCGGCGACGCAGGCGTCGATGAAGGCGCGGTCGTCGAGGTGGGCGAACGGTCCCCGGGTGCGGACGCCGCCGTGGACGTAGAGCGTCTGCAGCGGGGACAGGGAGGTCGGGGACCAGCCGCGGTTGCCGGTGATGCCGACGGCGCTGAAGGATCGGCCGTGGTAGCTGTTGCGCATGGCGAGGACGGTGTTGCTGCGCCGGTGGGCGGTGGCCAGCAGCAGGGCGGTGTCGTTGGCCTCGGTGCCGGAGGTCGTGAAGAACACCCGGGCGTCCGGGACACCGCTGAGCTGGGCGACGCGCTCGGCGAGTTCGACCATCGGCCGGTTGAGGTAGAGGGTGGAGGAGTGCAGGATCCGGCCGGCCTGCTCGCTGACCGCCTTGGTCACGTCGGGCAGCGCGTGCGCGGTCATCGTGGTCAGGATGCCGCCGAAGAAGTCGAGGTACCTGCGGCCGGCGGAGTCCCAGACGTACCGTCCCTCGCCGTGGGTGATCTCCATCGGGTCGTCGTAGTAGAGGGCGAGCCAGTCGGGCATGACCCGGCGGTGACGGGAGTAGAGGTCGTTCACGGCTGCACCAGCCCTTCGTAGGCGTCGGGGCGGCGGTCGCGGTAGAAGGCCCACTGCTGCCGCACTTCCTCGATGAGGTCGAAGTCCAGGTCGCGGACGAGGAGTTCCTCGGCCTTGTCACCGGCCGGCTCGCCCACGAACCGTCCGCGGGGATCGACGAAGTACGACGTTCCGTAGAAGTCGTTGTCGCCGTACTCCTCCTGCCCCACCCGGTTGATGGCGGCGACGAAGTACTCGTTGGCGACGGCCGCGGCGGGCTGTTCCAGCTGCCACAGGTGCGCGGACAGGCCCCGGTGGGTGGCGGACGGGTTGTAGACCAGCTGGGCGCCGTTCAGTCCGAGCTGCCGCCAGCCCTCCGGGAAGTGCCGGTCGTAGCAGATGTAGACGCCGACCTTGCCGACGGCGGTGTCGAAGACGGGCCAGCCGAGGTTGCCGGGCTTGAAGTAGTACTTCTCCCAGAAGCCCTTGACCTGCGGGATGTGGTGCTTGCGGTATTTGCCGAGGTAGGTCCCGTCGGCGTCGATCACGGCGGCGGTGTTGTAGTAGAAGCCGGACTGCTCGACCTCGAAGACCGGGACGACGATCACCATGCCGGTCTCGCGGGCCAGTTCGCGCATCCGGCGCACGGTCGGCCCGTCGGGCACCGGCTCGGCCCAGCGGTAGTGCTCGGGCTCCTGGACCTGGCAGAAGTAGGGGGCGTTGAAGACTTCCTGGAATCCGATGATCCGCGCGCCCCGGCGGGCCGCCTCGCGGGCGTGCTCCTCGTGTTTCGCCACCATGGACTCGGTGTCGCCGGTCCAGGTGGCCTGGACCAGAGCGGCGCGGACGACGTTGGCCATGAGCTGCTCCTTCGACGCGGCCTCAGAGCCTCTACGCCCGTAGAGCAGGGCGTAGAGGCACGAACGTAAGCCTCCGCGGGGCCCTTGCCAAGACCATCGCCGTCAACCCGCGGAGTCGATCACGTTTCACACTCCTGTGGGTGAGCGGATCCGACGGCCAGGGGGGCGGACCGGGGCACATCGGGACGCTGTACTCCCCTCCTGGTCACGTGGCGTGTCCGGCGGCGCACGGCGTGCCCCTGGCCCCGGTGGCGCCCGCCGGAGACGGCCGACGCGGCCCGGATCGGCCTGGAGCGGCAGCGGGACGAGGCGCCGGGGGCGGCGTACCGGGCGGCCTCCCCGGGGCAAGGCAACACCAGTCGTGTTACGGGCTCGCTGCGGGGAGTTTTCCGGCGGGGCGCGGACGGCTCAGGCGGCCACCATGGCGCACCGCGCCAGCAGTTCGTCCATGGACAGGCCGAGAACACGCGCCAGCGCGGCCACCGTGAAGAACGCCGGAGTCGGCGCCCGTCCCGTCTCGATCTTGCGGAGCGTCTCGGCCGAGACACCCGCCTCGGCGGCCACGTCGGCCATGCTCCGGGGACCGCGCGCCAGGCGCAGCAGCTGCCCGAGCCGCTCGCCGCGTTCGCGCTCTTCGGGGGTGAGGGGGGTGCGCACCATGCCCCTATTCTGCCCTCCGCCCGGCCGTCATTCAAATACCGGTATAGTAATTGGCATGGTGGAACTCAAGACGGACACATCGATCGACGCGATGCGGGAGGCGGGCCGGGTCGTCGGCCGGGCCCTGACGGCCGTACGGGAGGCGGCGCGCGTCGGCGTCTCCCTGCTGGAGCTGGACGAGGCGGCCCGGGAGGTACTGCGCGAGGCGGGCGCGTCCTCCCCGTTCCTCGGCTACCGGCCCTCCTTCGCCCCGACCCCCTTCCCCGCGGTCATCTGCGCCTCGGTGAACGACGCGATCGTGCACGGCGTCCCCACGGGGTACCGGCTGCGCGACGGCGACCTGCTCTCCGTCGACTGCGGCGCCGAGCTGGACGGCTGGGTCGGCGACTCGGCCATCAGCTTCGTGGTGGGCCGCCCGCGCCCGGCGGACCTCCGGCTGGTCGAGACCGCCGAGCGGGCCCTGGCGGCGGGCATCGGGGCAGCCGTGGCCGGCAACCGCATCGGCGACATCGCACACGCCGTCGGCCGGGTCTGCCGGGCGGCCGGTTACGGCATCCCACAGGGCTTCGGCGGCCACGGCGTGGGCCGCCGTATGCACGAGGACCCCGAGGTGCCCAACGAGGGCCGCCCCGGCCGCGGCCTCCCGCTGCGCCCCGGCATGGTCCTCGCCATCGAGCCGATGCTGATCGCGAGCGGCAGGGACGACTACTGCACGGCGGCCGACGGCTGGACCCTCCGCACCACCGACGGCTCCCGGGCCGCCCACGCCGAACACACCGTGGCCGTCACGGACGCCGGACCCCGCGTCCTGACGGCCGCAGAAGCTCCCTGACGACCACGGCAGGCACCGGGCCACCACGCAGGAACGGCTCCCGAGCCGCCCACGCCTCACACCGTGACCGTCACGGACGCCGGACCTCGCGTCCTGACGGCCGCAGAAGCTCCCTGACGACCACGGCAGGCGCCGGGCCACCACGCGGTCGCACACAGGCAGGAACGGCTCCCGAGCCGCCCACGCCTCACACCATGGCCGTCAGGACGCCGGACCCCGCATCCTGACGGCCGCAGAAGCTCCCTGACGACCACGGCAGACACCGCGCTGCCACGCGGTCGCACACAAGCAGGAACGGCTCCCGAGCCGCCCACGCCCCACACCGTGACCGTCACGGACGCCGGGCCCCGGTAGTGACAGCCAGGGAAGCTCGCTGACGGGAGCACACGGGCAGGTCGATGCACGGCCGCGCCGACAGAGCGCGGCCAGTCCCCGACGGCCGGTGCCCCACCGACGGTCAGCTCCTCCGCCGCCCGACCGCCCCCGACGGCCGACCGCCCCCGCCGCCCGGCCGCCGCCGACGTCCGGTGCCCCACCGAGGACCGGCTGCCCCCGCGGCCGACTGCCACCGACAACCGCTGCCCCCGACGACCGACCGCGCCCCACCGACGGCCCACTGTCCCCGACGACCGGCGCCCCACCGACGGTCGGCTGCCCCCGACGACCGACCGTCCCCGACGACCGACCGTCCCCGACGACCGACCGTCCCCGACGCCAGACCGTCCCCGCGGCCGACCGCCTCCGACGTCCGGTGTCCCACCGACGACCGGCTGGCCCCCACGCCAGACCGCCCCCGCCCGCCCGGCCGCCGCCGGATGCCGGCCACTCCGACGGCCGGCCGCCCCACCGACGGTCAGCCCCCGGCCGCTGTCGCCGACCAGGCACATGCCCCGCAGGCGGACATGCCCGCCCCCACGGATCGTGTCATCGTGGGCATGAGCAACGCGCCCCCGGGTTACCCGGCCGCTCCGCATGTCGTCAGCGAAGGAACCCACGCCATGACCAACGGCTACCCTCCTGACCCCTTCGGTGAGTTCATGGCCCGCTTCTTCGGCGGCCTGCCCGGCGGAGCGCAAGGGCCACGCCACATCGACATCGGCCGCCTGCTCAGCCAGCCGGCCCGGGAGCTGGTCAGAGGAGCCGCCCAGTACGCCGCCGAGCACGGCAGCCGGGACCTGGACACCCAGCACCTGCTGCGCGCGGCCGTGTCCGCGGAGCCCACCCGGAGCCTGCTGAGCCGGGCGGGCGCGGACCCGGACTCGCTCGCGACGGAGATCGACGACCGGGCCGGCCCGGTCCAGCACCCGGCGGGCGAGGCACCGCCGCCGACCTCGCTGTCGCTGACCCCGGCCGTCAAGCGCGCCCTGCTGGACGCGCACGACATGGCCCGGGCGAGCGGCGCCGGGTACATCGGCCCGGAGCACGTGCTGAGCGCGCTGGCCTCGAACCCGGACTCGGCCGCCGGGCACATCCTCAACGCGGCCCGGTTCTCGGCGGCCGGCCTGCCGCCGGACACCCCGGACAGCACGCAGCCGCGCCCGGAGCGGCAGCAGCGGCCCACCGGCACGCCGACCCTGGACAAGTACGGCCGGGACCTGACCGAGCTGGCCCGGCAGGGCCGCGTCGACCCGGTCATCGGCCGGGACACGGAGATCGAGCAGACCATCGAGGTGCTGTCGCGGCGCGGCAAGAACAACCCGGTCCTCATCGGGGACGCGGGGGTCGGGAAGACGGCCATCGTCGAGGGCCTCGCCCAGCGCATCGCCGACGGAGACGTCCCGGACGTCCTGGCGGACCGCCGGGTCGTCGCCCTGGACCTCACCGGGGTCGTGGCCGGCACCCGCTACCGGGGCGACTTCGAGGAGCGGCTGAACAACATCGTGGAGGAGATCCGCGCCCACTCCGACCGGCTGATCGTGTTCATCGACGAGCTGCACACCGTCGTCGGCGCCGGCTCCGGCGGTGAGGGCGGCGCGCTGGACGCCGGCAACATCCTCAAGCCGGCCCTCGCCCGGGGCGAGCTGCACATCGTCGGCGCGACCACGCTGGAGGAGTTCCGCCGGATCGAGAAGGACGCGGCGCTGGCCCGCCGGTTCCAGCCGGTCCTGGTGCCCGAGCCGACCGTCGCGGACACGGTCGAGATCCTGCGTGGCCTGCGCGACCGGTACGAGGCCCACCACCAGGTCCAGTACACCGACGAGGCGCTGGTCGCCGCCGTGGAGCTGTCGGACCGGTACCTCACCGACCGGCGGCTGCCGGACAAGGCGATCGACCTCATAGACCAGGCGGGCGCCCGGGTCCGGCTCGGCGCCGGGACGAAGGGCATGGACGTCCGCGCGCTGGAACGCTCGGTCGAGCAGCTGGTGCGGGACAAGGACCAGGCGGTCGCGGACGAGGACTACGAGCAGGCCAAGCAGCTGCGCGACCGGATCGGCGAGCTGAAGCGGCAGATCGCGGAGGCCAGCCACGAGGACAAGGCCGACGAGGGGCAGCTGGAGGTGACGGCGGAGGCCATCGCCGAGGTGGTGTCCCGGCAGACCGGCATTCCGGTCAGCCGGCTGACCCAGGAGGAGAAGGAGCGGCTGCTCGGCCTGGAGGAGCACCTGCACCAGCGGGTGGTCGGCCAGGAGGAGGCCGTCGCCGTGGTGTCCGAGGCGGTGCTGCGTTCCCGCGCGGGGCTCGCGAGTCCGCACCGGCCGATCGGCAGCTTCCTCTTCCTCGGTCCGACCGGCGTCGGCAAGACCGAGCTGGCCCGGGCGCTCGCGGAGGCGCTGTTCGGCAGTGAGGACCGTATGGTCCGCCTCGACATGAGCGAGTACCAGGAGCGGCACACCGTCTCCCGGCTGGTGGGCGCGCCGCCCGGGTACGTCGGGCACGAGGAGGCCGGGCAGCTCACCGAGGTGGTGCGCCGGCACCCGTACTCGCTGCTGCTGCTGGACGAGGTGGAGAAGGCGCACCCCGACGTCTTCAACATCCTGCTCCAGGTGCTCGACGACGGCCGGCTGACCGACTCGCAGGGCCGGACCGTGGACTTCACGAACACGGTCATCGTGATGACGAGCAATCTGGGCTCCGAGGCGATCACCCGGCGGGGCGCGGGGATCGGGTTCGGGCCGGGTGGCGCGGACGCCGACGAGGAGGCGCGGCGCGAGCAGGTCCTGCGACCGCTGCGCGAGCACTTCCGGCCGGAGTTCCTCAACCGGATCGACGAGATCGTGGTCTTCCGGCAGCTGACGAGCGAGCAGCTGCGGCAGATCACCGACCTGCTGCTGGAGAGCACCCGGCGGCTGCTGGAGGGGCAGGGCGTCCACGTCGAGTTCACGAGCGCGGCCGTCGACTGGCTCGCCCAGCGCGGCTACCAGCCGGAGTACGGCGCCCGTCCGCTGCGCCGCACCATCCAGCGCGAGGTGGGCAACCGGCTGTCCCGGCTCCTGCTGGACGGCACGATCTCCAAGGGCAGCCGGGTCACGGTGGACGTGACCGACGGACGGCTGGACTTCCGCACCGGCGAAACCCCGCCGTCCGCACCGGAGTCGGGGACCTAGCGCGCCGGGTCCGGGGGGACCTGGCGCGCCGGGTCCGGGGGGACCTACCGCGCCGGGTCCGGGTCCACGACCATCGCCGAGCCGCCGCCGCGCCGTACCTTCTCGGCGGCGGCCAGCCACTTGCCGTTCGCCAGGCGCTGCACGCCGGTCGCCGCGCCGATCTCGGGGTTGAGCGAGAAGGAGTGGCCGATGGCCTCCAGCTGTTTCCTCAGGTCGCCGTTGTAGAGGGCCGGTTCGAGCTCCGTCTTCGCCGCGTTGCGCTGGCTTGCACGCGGTGCGGCGATGGCGTCGACCAGCGGCAGGTGCCGGTCGAGGAACCCGGTCAGGGTCTGCAGCACGGTGGTGATGATGGTCGCGCCGCCGGGCGAACCGAGCGCCACCACGGGCCTGTCGTGCCGGTCGAGGACGATCGTCGGGGAGATCGAGGAGCGCGGGCGCTTGCCCGGGCCCGGCAGGTTCGGGTCGTGGACGGCCGGGTTGGCCGGGGCGAAGGAGAAGTCGGTCAGCTCGTTGTTGAGCAGGAACCCCCGGCCCGGGACGGTGATGCCGCTGCCGCCGGTCTGCTCGATGGTGAGCGTGTAGGCGACGACGTTGCCCCACTTGTCGGCCACCGTCAGGTGGGTGGTGTTCTCGCCCTCGTACGTCGTCGGAGCCGCCGTACCGCCCTTGCCGCAGGCCGCCGGGTGCCGCGGGTCGCCCGGGGCGAGCGGGCTGGTGAGCACCGCGTCGTCCTTGATCAGGCAGGCGCGGGAGTCGGCGAACCGCTGCCCCAGCAGCTGCTTCGTCGGTACGTCCTCGAAGGCGGGGTCGCCGACCCAGCGCCCCCGGTCGGCGAAGGAGATCCGGCTCGCCTCGATGAAGTGGTGCAGGTACTGCACCTCGCTCGCCTTGGAGAGGTTCGTCCGCTCCAGGATGTTGAGCGCCTCGCCGACCGTGGTGCCGCCGGAGGAGGAGGGCGCGATGGAGTACACGTTCAGGCCGCGGTACGACGTCCTGGTGGGCGCCTGGAGCCGGGCCCGGTAGACGGCGAGGTCCTTCTCGGCCAGCTTGCCGGGGCGGGCGTTCCAGCCGGAGGCGGGGTCCACGGGCGGGCGTTCGACGGTCTTGACGATGTCGTCGCCGATGTCACCGCGGTAGACGGCGCCGACCCCCTCGCGGCCCAGTTCCTCGTAGGTGCGGGCGAGTTCGGGGTTCTTCAGGGTGGAGCCGACGACGGGGAGCCGTCCGTCCGGCAGGAACAGCTTCGCGGTGTCCGGGAAGTAGCGGAACCGGGTCTCGTTGGACGCGGTCTGCGAGCGGAAGGTGTCGTCCACGGTGAAGCCGTCACGGGCCAGCCGCTCGGCGGGCCGCAGCAGGGCGCCGAGCCGCTTGCTGCCCCAGTGGTCCAGCGCCGTCTGCCAGGTGGCGGGGGTGCCCGGGGTGCCGACGCTCAGGCCGCTGCTGACGGCGTCGGCGAAGGCGAGCGGCTTGCCGTTCTCGGTGAACAGGTCGGAGTCCGCGCTGAGCGGTGCGGTCTCGCGGCCGTCGACGGTGTGCACCGTGCGTGACTTGGCGTCGTAGTAGACGAAGTAGCCGCCCCCGCCGATGCCGGCGGAGTAGGGCTCGGTCACACCGAGCGCGGCGGCGGTGGCGACTGCCGCGTCGACCGCGTTGCCGCCGTGCTTCAGCACCTCGATGCCGGCGGCGGAGGCGTCCGCGTCGACGCTGGCGACCGCGCCGCCGTAGCCGACGGCCACGGGGACCTTGCGGACCGTCTCACCCGTCGTGGCGGCGGGTGGCGCCGCCGCCCCCACCGAGACCACGGCGGCCGAGACCACCAGAACCGCCAGTTTCCGCGTAGCTGGGCGACCCATGCGTACCTCCCGTCGGGACAGTCCGCGCAGCGTAACCAGATCGGTGCAGTACCGACAGTACGCCTCGGTGGGCCGCCACACGAACGTCACACATCGAACACCGGTACGCACGAGGCCGCCCGGGGCCGCTAGCATGCGCGGCCATGAACGACGACGTGCGCAACATCGCCCTGGGGGTCATAGCGGCGGGCGTCTCCGCCGCGCTGGGCTGGCTCGCCCGCACCTACCTGTGGCGGCGCGGACTGCGGCGCAAGCAGGCGTTCTTCGGGCTGCCCGACCATGCGGAGTCGCTGCTGGTGGTCAACCGCAACGCGGGCGGGCCGGAGCTGTCGGTGATGCGGCACGACGTGTTCGCCCTGCTCGAACTGTCCGCGCTCATCAAGGACTGCCACGCGCACGCGCAGGTCGTGGCGCACGACGCCGCCCGGCAGGGCTTCGGCGAGCGCACGGAGTTCTGCCTCGGGGGGCCCGCCTCGAACCGCCGGATGGCCGCCCACCTCTCCTCTCTGCTGCCGGGTGTGCGCGTGAACACGGAGGCCGGACCGGACCGGTGGGCCTTCCGGATCGACGGCAACGACTACCCCCTCGACGGCGGCCGGAGCGAGTACGCGCTGCTCGCCCGGCTCACCGTGGGCGAGCGGCGCGAGGCCCGCCCGGTCTTCCTCTTCTGCGGCCAGACCGCCGTCAGCAACCAGGCCGCCACCCGCCATCTCGCCCGGCACCACGAGCGACTGGCCCGCAAGTACGGGACCGGCTCCTTCGTTCTGCTGCTGAAGGTGGTCAACTCCGAGGCATACGGCCCCGATGTGGTGGAGCTGGTGGCCGACGTGACGCGGGCGGCGCGGACCCCCCTGCCCGAACCCACCGCCGCCGGAACCGAGTGAAAGACCAACAACCTTTACCGGTACGTAACTTACCGACGGGTTACTTACGGTAAGGAGCCACGGTTACCGTCGGGTCACTTTGCACTCAACCACGTGAGGGAGTGACCCATGGGACACGGTCGCACCGCTCTGCGCACCTCCGCCGCGGGAGCCGTCTGCGCGGCACTGATCGCCGGCTCCGTCGTCGGTCTGGCACCGGCCGCGCAAGCCGCCCCGTCCGTCCGCTTCGTCGACATCAGCGGCGACGGCGGCACCGTACTGAAGGCGAACGTCGTCACACCCGCCGGCGCCGACGGTTCACACCGCTACCCGCTCATCGTGCTGCCCACCAGCTGGGCGCTGCCCCAGGTGGAATACCTCGCGCAGGCGCAGAAGCTCGCCGACGCCGGCTATGTGGTGCTCACCTACAACGTGCGCGGTTTCTGGCAGTCCGGCGGAGAGATAGAAGTGGCCGGTCCGCCCGACACGGCGGACGCCTCCAAGGTCATCGACTGGGCCCTCGCGCACACCCCGGCCGACCCCGGGCACATCGGCATGGCGGGGGTGTCGTACGGGGCCGGGATCAGCCTGCTCACCGCCGCCCAGGACAAGCGCGTCAAGGCCGTCGCCGCGCTCAGCGGCTGGGCCGACCTGATCGACTCGATCTACTCGGGCCGCACCCAGCACCTCCAGGCGGCGGCCGTACTGGACGGCGCGGCCACCCTCACCGGCCGCGAGAGCGCCGAGCTGCGCGAGATCTTCGACAACCTGTACGCCTCCGACCTCACCACGGAACAGCAGATGATCGACTGGGGGCGGAAACGTTCGGCCGCCACCTACGTCGACCAGCTGAACAGGAACGGCGCCGCGGTCATGCTCGCCAACGCCTGGGGCGACACGGTCTTCCCGGTGAACCAGTACGCCTCCTTCTACGAGAAGCTGACCGTCCCCAAGCGGCTCCAGCTGCGCCCCGGCGACCACGCGACCCCGGAGCTGACCGGCCTGTTCGGGCTGCCCAACGACGTGTGGACGGACGCCGGGCGCTGGTTCGACCACTACCTCAAGGGCACCGACAACGGCGTCGACCGCGAACAGCCGGTCCGGCTGAAGTCCCGTAGCGCGGGGGGATACGAGGGCTACCCGGACTGGAAGTCGGTCACCGCCACCCGGAAGAAGGTGGCGCTCGCCGGCTCGGCCACCATCCACGCCAACGTCGACTCCGGGGCGGACGGCGGGATCGTCTTCCTCTCGAGCATCCTGGACCAGGTCGCCCAGCTGCCGCCGATGGCCTCCATGCCGCTGCTGCCGCGCCGCTGGGCGGCAGTGTGGCAGTCGGAGCGGTACGGCGACACCCAGCGGGTGCGCGGCACGGCCCGTCTGCACACCACCCTCACCCCGACCGCGGAGAGCGGCACCCTCGTCGCCTACCTGTACGACGTGGGCCCGCTCGGCATCGGCAAGCTGGTCACGCACGCGCCCTACACCTGGCACGGACGGACGCCCGGCGCACCGTTCGACGTGGACCTGGACCTGTTCTCCACGGCCTACGACGTCCCCGCCGGACACCGCCTCGCGCTGGTGGTCGACACCGTCGACCCGCTCTACGCCGAGCACAACCCGTCCGGCGCGCAGCTGACCTTCTCCTCACCCGCGGACGACCCGTCGTACGTGTCCGTCCCGCTCGGCGAGCAGTGATCTCCGGCTGCCGCCGGACGAGCCTGGCCCGTGTGAACTGCCGCCCCCCTTATGGTTTCGGGGCCATGGGGGGCTCCCCACCCGGCAGCAGCGCCCCAGGGCCGGCCGTGGCGACCGCCACGGCCTCGGTCTTGGGGCTGCGCTGCTCACGGCGGGACACCCAGCCGGCGAACCACGAGAGCAGCATGCACATCCCGATGTAGATCGGCGAGATCACCATCACCACGGGGATGAACGGCAAATCGTAGTCGAGGTTGGAGGCGATGAGTTTCCCGGCATGGAGGAACTCCTGGTAGGTGATGAGAAAGCCGAGGGAGGTGTCCTTCAGGGCGACCACCAGCTGGCTGATGATGGCCGGCAGCATGGCGCGCACCGCCTGGGGGACCAGGACGTACGTCATGACCTGCGTCTTGCGCATGCCGAGCGCGAACGCGGCCTCCCGCTGGCCGCGTTCGACGGCGTGCACGCCGGAGCGGAAGACCTCGGCGAGGACCGAGCCGTTGTAGAGGGTGAGTCCGGCGACCAGCGCGGGCAGCGGCTGCACCTTCAGCGCCACGAAGATGAAGAAGATCATCACGAGGACGGGCATGGCGCGGAAGAACTCGACGACGAGCGTGGACAGCCATCGCACCGGCCGGTGGTCCGACAGCCGGCCGGTGGCCAGCAGCCCGCCGAGGGCGAGGGAGAGGACGGCCGCGAGCGCGAACGCCTTGAGGGTGTTGCCGAGGCCGCGCAGCAGCAGTTCCTGGATGCCCTTGTACGCGAAGGGCCGCCACTTGGTGGACGTGAACTGCCCGGTGTCGAACAGGAGGTACAGGACCCAGGCGACGAGCGCGAGGATGACGAGGACGGACAGGACGCCGTAGAGGCCGTGCCGTCGGCGGGTACGCGGGCCCGGGACGTCGTAGAGCGCGGTGGCCCCGGTCATCGGGCGACTCCGAACGTCCGCTCCAGCAGGTGGAACAGGGCGCTGATGGCGAGCGTGATGATCAGGTAGCCGACGGCGATCCAGACGAACGTCCAGACGATGCTGTAGCCGAGTTCGTTGAGCGTCTTGTACGTGCCGAGCAGTTCGGTCACGCTGAACGCGCCCGCGATGGCGGAGTTCTTCGCGAGCGCGATGAGGGTGGAGCCGACGGGCGGGATCACGGACCGGAACGCCTGCGGCAGCACGACCAGCGAGAGGGTCTGTGCGAAGGACATCCCCAGGCCGCGGGCCGCCTCGCCCTGTCCGGTGGGCACGGTGTTGATGCCCGCGCGCAGCACCTCGCAGATGAACGCCGAGGTGTAGCAGCCGAGGGCGAGGACCGCGAACACCTCGAAGGGCAGCACGAGTCCGAACCGGGGCAGCCCGAGCAGCACCGCGAAGAACAGCAGGGTCAGCGGGGTGTTGCGCAGCACGGTGACCCACACCGTGCCGAACACCCTCAGGGAGCCGACGGGAGCGACCCGGAACGACGCCATCACGAAACCCAGGAAGAGGGCCAGCAGGGAGGCGTAGACGGTCAGTTCGAGGGTGCCGAGGAAACCCTCGCCGTAGGTCGAGAAGTTGTCTGTCAGTACGTTCATGCCGTCCTCGCTCAGCTCGCCGGGTAGCGGTCGATGGCGGGCGGGTGGGGGGCGGGTACGCCCGAGAGGCCGAGGGTGGCGTCGTACGCCTTCTTCCAGTCACCGTTCCTCTCGCGTGCCTCCAGTGCGTCGTCGAGGGCGAAGCGCAGGGCGTTGTCGCCGCGCGGGACGCCGATGCCGTACGGCTCCTCGGAGAAGGGCCTGCCGACGACCTTGAGTTCGCCGGGGGCCTTGGCCGCGTAGCCGATGAGGATGGCGTCGTCGGTGGTGACGGCGTCGACCTGGTAGGTGAGGAGGTTGTCGACGCAGACCGAGTAGGTGTCGTAGGCGACCAGGACCGCCTTCGGGTAGTCGGCCTCGATGCGCTGGTACGGCGTGGAACCGGCGGCCGAGCAGACGCTTTTGCCGGCGAGGTCCCGCGGGCCGTGGATGTCGTTCTCGTCCTTGCGTACGAGGAGCGACTGCCCCGCCATGTAGTAGGGACCGGCGAAGCCGACGAGCTTCCTGCGGCCCGCGTTGATGGTGTAGGTGCCGACGTAGTAGTCGATCTGGCCGTTCTGCAGGGCGGTTTCGCGGTTGGCGGAGGCGATGGTGCGGAAGTGGACCTTCTCCGGCGGGAGGCCGAGGGAGGCGGACATCATCTTGGCGATCTCGATGTCGAAGCCGGAGTAGGTGCCCGTCGCAGGGTCCTGCTCGCCGAGGTAGGGCTGGTCCTCCTTGGCGCCGACGACGAAGTAGCCGCGTTTCTTCGCCCGGGTCCAGGTCGGGGAGCCGGGAAGGCTGAAGCCGCGGGCCACCCGGTAGTGCGGGAGCCTCTCGGGCGCCGGGCCCTTGCCGGGCGGACTGCCCTCCCTGCCGCAGGCGGTGGCGAGCAGGGCGAGGAGCACGCACAGGGCGCGGGGGGCACGGGTGGTACGGAACACGGTTCGCACTCCCCCGGGTCAGTGCTTGAGGATCTTGGAGAGGAAGTCCTTGGCGCGGTCGCTGCTCGGGTTCGTGAAGAACGCGTCCGGGCTGCGGTCCTCGACGATCCGGCCGTCGGCCATGAAGACGACGCGGTTGGCGGAGGCCCGCGCGAAGCCCATCTCGTGGGTGACGACGATCATGGTCATGCCGTCCCGGGCGAGCTGCCGCATGACCTCCAGCACCTCGTTGATCATCTCGGGGTCGAGGGCGGAGGTGGGCTCGTCGAAGAGCATCGCCTTGGGTTCCATGGCGAGCGCCCGGGCGATGGCGACGCGCTGCTGCTGGCCGCCGGAGAGCTGGGCCGGATACTTGTCGGCCTGGTTCAGCAGGCCGACACGGTCGAGGAGTTCGCGGGAGCGGCGGTCGGCCTCGTCCCTCTTGCGCCCCCGGACCTTGACCTGGGCGAGGGAGACGTTCTGCAGGACGGTCTTGTGGGCGAAGAGGTTGAAGGACTGGAAGACCATGCCGACCTCGGCGCGGAGCCGGGCGAGGGCCCTGCCCTCCGCGGGCAGCGGCTGCCCGTCGAGCGTGATGGTGCCCGACTGGATCGTCTCCAGCCGGTTGACCGTCCTGCAGAGCGTCGACTTGCCCGAACCCGAGGGACCGATGACCACGACCACCTCCCCCTTGCCGACGGTGAGGTCGATGTCCCGCAGGACATGCAGGTCCCCGTAGTACTTGTTGACGTTCCGCAGTTCGATCAACGGATCGACGGCCATCCGCAGCCCTACTCACTTTCAGCTGTGTCGTGGTTGCCGCAACCTATCCAGACGACTGCGGAGTTGAGGAACGACACGCACTTTTCGGGCATTAGCCGTATTTACGTCAGCGGGGCGGGCCGAAGGGCCCCGCCGGGTCAGCTCTCGGCGATCTCCGCGTACAGCTGGGACAGCTCGGGAACCCCGGTCGCGGCCCACTCCTGGCCGGCCGGCACCACCTCCGCGGCACGTCCGGAGGGGAGCTGCACGACGGGTTCACCGTCGGTCCGGATCCGCCACTCGGCGCCGGGCACGGTGCGCACCACGACCGTGCCCAGGTACAGCCCGGCGTCGTGGGCCAGCCAGGGCAGGATCTCGGGATCGTCCCGCCAGCGCGGGACCATCTGGTCCAGGGCCTCCAGGGAGGCCGGGGTGTCGTCGAGGCGGACGCCCGCCTGCGCCGCCTGCGAGCGGAGCAGCTCGCACTCGGACAGCAGCTCGGCGACCGCCTCGGGGTCGGCGGACACCGCCGCCTCACCGTTCTTCTTGTGCCGGGGGCCCAGGAACGGAAGGTGCATGGACCCAGCGTGGCATCACACGTCCAGGTCGACCACCACCGGCGCGTGGTCGGAGGCCCCCTTGCCCTTGCGCTCCTCGCGGTCGACGTAGGCGTCCTTGACGGCCTGGGCGAACGGCTCGTTCCCGTAGACCAGGTCGATGCGCATGCCGCGGTTCTTCGGGAAGCAGAGCTGGCGGTAGTCCCAGTACGTGAACGGGTGCTCGTACTTCAGCGGGCGCGGCACGACGTCGGTCAGGCCGGCCTCGCGCAGGTCGGCGAGCGCGGCGCGCTCGGCGGAGGTGACGTGGGTGGCGCCCTCGAAGGCGGCCGGGTCGAAGACGTCGTCGTCCGTCGGCGCCACGTTGTAGTCGCCCAGCACGGCGAACGGGCGGCCGGCCCGCGCGTCGCCGGAAACGGCCGCCTTCAGGGCCTCGAACCACAGGAGCTTGTAGGCGTAGTGCGGGTGGCCGACCTCGCGGCCGTTCGGCACGTACACCGACCAGACGCGGACCGGGCCGCAGGTCGCGGCGATGGCGCGGGGCTCGGTCGCGCCGTCGAAGCCCGGGTCGCCGGGCAGGCCCTTGACCACGTCGTCGATGCCGACACGGGAGAGCACCGCCACCCCGTTCCACCGGCCGGTCGCGTGGACCGCGGCCTCGTACCCCAGCTCGCGCAACTGGTCGAACGGGAACTGCTCCTCGGCGATCTTGGCCTCCTGGAGGCAGAGCACGTCGGTGCCGCTGCTCTCCAGCCAGGCCAGCAGCCGGGGAAGACGGGCGGTGATCGAGTTCACGTTCCAGGTAGCGATGCGCATGTCTCACAACCTACCCGGCGGGTCCGACAACGCCGGCCCGGGCGCTCAGACCTCCGTGGACGCCCCGGGGGCGAGCCGCTGGTGGTCGGTGCCGCCCAGGGCACCGATCTGGTTGTCGTAGATGGGGCGGGCGAGGTCGGTGAGCAGGGCGTCGTGGATGTCGTAGGCGCGCTGCGGCCCCACCTCGCGGACGTAGTCGATGACCTCGGAGATCTTGTTCCAGGGGGCCATCACGGGGAGCATCAGGGTCCGCACCGGGTGGTCCGGGACGGTGAGGGCGTCGCCGGGGTGGAAGATCTGCCCGTCGTCGACCAGGTAGCCGACATTGGTGATGCGCGGGATGTCCGGGTGGATCACCGCGTGCAGCTCGCCGTGGACCTGGACGTCGAAGCCGGCGGCGGTGAAGGTGTCGCCGTGGCCGACGGTGTGCACCCGGCCCGGGAAGGCCGCCGTGATCCGGTCGGCGACGGACCTCAGGGTCCAGATCTCGGCGGCCGGGTTCGCCTCCAGGGCGGCGCGCAGCCGGCCCTCGTCGAAGTGGTCCGGGTGCTCGTGCGTGATCAGGATCGCGTCCGCACCGACCGCCGCGTCCTCCTCGGAGAACCCTCCCGGGTCGATGACGAGCGTCCGCCCCTCCTTGTCGAGGCGGACACAGGCGTGGGACTTCTTCGTGAGCTTCATGCCTCACCATCCTGCCGCGTACGGGCGGCCGGCGCGGCGTCACTCCGCGGGCGTGGTCTCCTCCCGGATGACCTGCTGGGCCACCCGGAACGCGCCGGTCGCGGCCGGCACCCCGCAGTAGACGGCCGTCTGGAGCAGTACTTCCCTGATCTCGTCCGGGGTCAGTCCGTTGCGCAGCGCCGCCCGGGTGTGCAGGGCCAGGTCCTCCAGGTGGCCGCCGGCGACCAGCGCGGTGAGCGTGACGCAGCTGCGGGTGCGGCGGTCCAGGCCCGGCCGGCCCCAGATCTCGCCCCAGGCGTAGCGGGTGACGAGCTCCTGGAAGTCCCCGGAGAACTCGTCGCTCTGGTCGAGCGTCCGGTCCACGTGCGCGTCGCCGAGCACCTCGCGGCGGATCTTCAGCCCGGTGTCGTACCGGTCGGGCCGCGCGGCGGGCTGGGCGGGCACGGCCGCCGGGGCGATCTCGGCGACCGGCGCGGGCTGCGGCGCGGCCGGCACGGGCACGGCCGGGGCGGCCGGCAGGGCGGTCTGTCCGGTGTCGAAGGGCTGCTGCCAGGCGGTGGAGAAGTGGTGGACGAGCAGGTCGGTGACGGCGGCGGGCTGCTCGACCGGCACCAGGTGGGAGGCGCCCGGAACGACCGCGAGCCGGGCGTCCGGGATGCCGGCGACCAGGGTACGGGCCTCGGCGGGGCCGGTGACCTGGTCGTCGGAGCCGACCAGCACCATGGTCGGCACGCCGACCCGGCCCAGTTCGGCGCGGACGTCGAAGGCGGCGAGGGCCTCGCAGGCGGCGATGTAGCAGCCCGGGTCGGTGGTGCGCACCATCTGTACGGCCCACTCGGTGATCGCGGGCTGGGCGGCGGCGAAGCCGCCGGTGAACCAGCGGTCCGGCGCGGTCCGGGCGATCGGGTCGAGCCCGTTGGTGCGGACGACCACTCCGCGCTGCCGGAACTCGTCGGCGGTGCCGAACCGGGGCGAGGCCGCGACCAGCGTGAGCGAGGCGAGCCGCTCGGGGTGGCGCAGGGCCAGCTCGATGCCGACGGCACCGCCGAGGGCGCAGCCGGCGTAGCCGAAGCGGTGCACGCCGAGCGCGTCCAGCGTGGCCAGCAGCCGGCCGGTCAGCTCGGCGACGGAGCCGGCCGGGCGGGCGGGGGCGCCGCCGTGGCCGGGCAGGTCGAACCGGAAGACCCGCCACTGCTCGGCCAGCTCCGGCACCTGGCGGTCCCACATGTGCCATGTGGTACCCAGTGAGGGACCCAAGATCAGGACAGGAGCGTCTTCTGGCCCGTCAAAGCGGTATTGCAGGGTGTTCGGTGGTGTCTCACTCACGCCCCAGACCCTCTCACGTCTCACGAAATCTCACACGGCCAGGTGAACCCGGCGGCTCGTGCCCCTCGCGGCGCGGCACGCCCGGCACCGCCGAGACCCTCATGGGTCCACGTACGGGTTCTTCGATGTGCACGCCTGACCGTGGGGACAGCGCGTCCTCCCGGCTCGCGCACCCTCCCAATCCCTGCGCCGCACAGCTTCCCACCCTCGGCACGGCTTCCAGACGGTCTGGTTTGCAGCAAAGCGTGTAGTGCCGTCCCCAAGGATCGACATGACGCACCTGAAAACCTTCCGGGATTCACCGACGAACAGCCCGAACGCCACACGGCGGGCAAGCTCTGCCTTGCCTCGCAGGAGGGGAGACGTTGGCCGTAGCCTGGCCGCCCCTCCCCCCCTTGCCGTCGCTGGTCCACAGCCAGCAGCGGCCTCCGGGTCCACTCGATTTGACTGCCATACGGCTGGGCAGGTCGCTAAATCGGCAGGCCGCCTGAGTCACGCTTGCCCCTCCGTCGCAGCACCGTGCAGGCCGTCCCACGTTGTGGCGGCTCCGCGGAGGTCCTCCACGTCCGGCTTCACGTACCACTTCTTGGTGGTCTTGACGTTCGTGTGTCCGGCCCACCGGGCAAGGATGTGATCCGGCACGCCTTTGTTGGCGAGGTATGTGAGGCAGGAGGAGCGAGCGTCGTAGAGGCGCACTCTGCGGAGTTCAAGGATCTCCATGAGCCGGTAAGCGCGTCTGCGGAGCTGCTTGATCGTGAAGGCTTCCCCGGTCTCGTGCACCACGACGTATCCGGAATCCGAGTAAGCCTCACCGAGGACGAGCTTCTCCTTGGCTTGGAGAGCCCTGAACGACTTGAGGGCAGCCAGCACCGGTGCCGGCAAAGGAAGATCCCGTTCCCCGGCCAGGGACTTGGTGTCCTTCTCCACAACGTACCGATTCCCCATCATTGTCCGCGTGTTGGCTATGGTGATCGTGGCGGCTTCCAAGTCCACGTCTTCCCATCGGAGTCCGCAGACTTCAGCCGGACGTAGACCCATGAGGGACAGCAAGAGAGCAGCGTAAAGCCGTTCTGTCCGGACACCGTGAATGAACGTCTGAATCTCCTGCACGTTCCACGGCTTCACCTCCTGCTTCTTCTTTCGCTCTTCTTTACGTGCCCTACGTGGGATGGTCACATGTTGGGCTACATTCATGGTTACTAGCCGACGCGTAACGGCTCGATTCAGGGCGTCCTTCAATCGGGCGAGACTCATCTCCACGCTGGTCACTCCAAGCGGAGTACCTGCTTTGTCACCGCGCACCCGCCCATGCTTCAACGCCCAGTGCATCCAATTTTCTACATCTTCCTCGGTGAGTTCTTGAAGCCGGATGCGCCCCAACCTCCCCCGAACTCGATCGAGGGTAACCCGATAGTTGTAAATAGTGGTCTCTTCTAGATCCTCTGCCTTCATGGCCAGCCACTGATCAAGCCACTCATTTACATTTATCTGGTTGGGCGGTACGAACGTCCCTTCCTCGCGGCGGTTGGTGATGCGCGCGTACTCAGCCTTCGCCTCCTTGAGAGTGGCGAACGTACGAGTCAGCTGTTTGCGCCTCCCGGTGGCAGGGTCGATGCCTACGTCGACTACGAACCGGTAGCGCACCTGTCCCCTGGAGTTGGGTGGAAGCTTCTTGATCGGAACGGACAGGGGGTACTCACTCTCCTTCAAGGGGACCTGCACGAGCAGGGCGCCGGATCATCTGGCTGGCACCAGACCAGTGCCATTCCGTTTCACGGGCTGCTGAGTTCGCTGCAGCTCCGCCGCCAAGCACAGCCGCGCATGCGAACGTCCTCAAGGAACCTCACGATCGCCGGTTTTGCTAACCGGCGATCGTCGTCTATGTTGCGCACCGCATCACGAAGGCAGCATCGGCTTAGGCTCGCCGCAGCCAGGGCCAGCCGACGCGCAACCAGGTGCGCGCCGTCCGTGGCGAGCACGAGCAGACCGTCATCGGTGAGGCGGTCGAGATTCCGGGCAGCGAGTCGCTCGTCCTGATGGCGAGTGCCACTTGCCGTGTTGCGGCGCCAAGACGTGCCGCACGGTATGCGAGGGCGGCACTGACGCTGCGATAGCCGGGTTGCAACAGGTCCTCGCCGAACAGGCCAGCCACGCAAAGGCAGACGTACAGCTCGGCGGAAAGGGTCCCGTAGTCGCCGGCTGCCTGGCTGTACCAGGCGTTCAGACGCGCCGCGGGTATAAAGAGCGGGTGCAGTGAAGTGAGCGGATCGAATAGCGGGATCAGACAGGCGGACCTCCCCAAGTAGGAGCCCTGCCAGCAAGGCAGTCAAACGGGTGCAGGATTCCAAGGCATTTCGCAACCCGAGCCGCAGTGGACCATCTGCACATCCTGGCCTGGTGTTTTCCGGGACGTTGTACGTTGACATGGTCCGGACGGAGGTATCCAGTCCTGTGGTCCTATTTCTCGTCTGCCGTGAGCGAATGGCCGCCGACAGCCAGCAAATCCTCCTGTCGTGGGCTTGTGAAGCGCACGAGCCCCGGCGCCTGCCTCATGCAGCCGCACGACCTCGTTGATGAGAACCTGCCACCGCGGTGCCGAAGCGACGCGCCACCTCGCATGGCCCACCGGCACCTGACTGGTACAGGCACGTGGTCGAGCCTCACTCGCCTTGAGGGGTGGCTACCAGCTTTCGGTGTGCCCTGGACGGCTGGGTAGGGTCGCGGTACCCAAGCTGGAGAGGTAGTTGCATGGCCCACGATATTGTGATTGCGCAGACGACCAGCGACGACGAGGGGCAGGCGACGATGCTGGCCCGAGGTGCGGTCGAGAGCAAGCTTGCAGCGGGAGTTCACATTGATGCGCCAATCACCGCCTTCTACTGGTGGAAGGGGAAGGTCGAGGCGGCGCGGGAGTGGCGCATCTCGTATATGACTACGACGGACCGTCTACCCGCGCTAGAAGCGTGGGTGCACGAGAAGCACTCGTACGAGGTCCCCCAATGGATCACTCTGCCCGTAACCGGCGGGTCGGAGGCGTACCTGTCCTGGGTCTTCGAGGAGACGGAATCGGACTGAGGAGCCACGGGCCGGGCGTCGGCGGCGTTGGCGCCCTGGGCGTGCCGCGTGCCACCCGAGGTGGATCAGGATGCGAACCGCCGGAAATGAACGGCAAGTTCGTGTTCGCTGTCAGGAAGCAACGCTGCAATAGCCGCCGCCCGCTCCTTGCCCATGGTGTTGGGCTTGGCCTGTGCCGCCGCAGCAAACTGGCGTGCCACGTAGACGCCTTGGTCGACGTCACCCCCACGCAGTAGGGCCGAAGCGAGATCACCGAGGACCACGACGCCCCCGTCCGGTAGTCCGTCTCCGAGGCGGTCGACCGCGGTATCAGCTGTGGACGTGAGCTCGGGACGCCTCAGCTGGCCGTACACGGACAGGGCCAACGAGTCCATGCGGTATGGGGTCACGAACCTGACCCATGCCTGCTCGCTGGCGTGGTCCGCGAAATCGTAAGCGAAGCGCGCTCGGTCTAACGCCCGGAGCGCCCCCACCTCGTCGCCGGCCGCCGCAGCTTCTTCCGCATGCCTACCGAGAACCCAGGCGGCAGCAGTAGCGTTACCGTGGCCGCGCACGTCGTTGGCGGCTTGGGAGAGGAACTCCATCTTCGCCTTTGGCGTCAAAGCGCCGTAGCTGCTGTAGGTCAGGGCCAGGGCTCGGAGTGGAGGATGCCCGGCAGCCGCCGCGCACTGCGACGTGACTTTGTAGTAGGCGTTGGCTTTGTCGTGCTCCCCCAGGTCCCAGGCCACCCAACCGGCCAGAGCGGCGGTTTCTCCGGCGGCGATGGTGAGAGCGCCTTCGTGATCGCCTGCACGAGGCAGGGCCGCAGTGATCGCGTCAAGATGCGACTCGACCGTTTTTTGTAGCCGCCGCGCGCTGAGGTTAAGTTCCTGGACGTGCAGTTCAGCGGCTCGGTCGATGAGCGCGGCGGCAGCGGGCGAATCGATCTTGGCCCCCTTGCTGAGGGCGAAGGCGAGGCGCCCCCAGGGCTCGGCGGCCACGCTCACGCCGATGGTGGCGCTACCCAGGAGCGTGCGACGCTTCACGGCGTCTTGCTCCTCCCCTGCATCGGCATGCCCCTTTCTCTTCCGAGCGCGGGCGGCCTTGGCCTCTCGCTGTAGTTCCTCGAAGGGGACACCGCAGGCCGCCGCGATGTGGCCGATCGTGTGGTTGGTAGGAATGTTCTCGAAGTTCTCATAACGGCTGATCTCTCGGCGGGTCATGGTGTCCCGGCCGGAGACAGCGTTGATCGCCTCCGCCTGCTCCTCCTGAGTCCGGCCCGCCTCCTGCCGAAGCCGGAGGAGCAGGTCGGCGAACGGGTCTGGCATGAGTGTGACCTCTGTTGGTGGGCGGAATCCAATCATGGCCTCAATTCCCCCCTACAGTTTCCCCCTTGACATATTTTTCCCCCTCTGGATTCCCCTGGTCGACGGCGTCGCCGCGCGGTGCCATAGCCCACATGACCAGGCTCCAAGAGGCGGCCCCGCCCGGCGGGGGCATCCGTAGCTGTGCGGCTACAGCAGGCGCGTCATGCGTCAGGCCGGTTCAGGAAGACGAGCCCGGCGCATGGGCGAGGGCAGAGGTACCGGCGGCATCCCATGCCTGTCAGGCGGCCCTTCTCCCCGACCTCGCGAAGGTCGGGGAGATGCGGCGCATAGCCAGGGCGTTCCTGCGGCGGTGCCGTGTTTCGGAGCCGGTGGCGGGGCTCGTCGTACTGGCCGTCTCGGAGCTGGTCACCAACGCCGTAGTCCACGGTGAGGGCGAAGTCGTGCTCCGCATCACGGTGGGCGTCGACGTGGTGCGTGTCTCGGTAACCGACCACAACCCGGCGCCCGCTGTGCTCAAGGAAGCCGGACCCGACGGTGAATCGGGGCGCGGGATCCGGCTGGTCGATGCGAT